>NZ_PIBN01000004.1:0-366729 GCF_002806655.1 Klebsiella sp. K-Nf6
AACCGCCGACCCCCTCCTTGTAAGGGAGGTGCTCTCCCAGCTGAGCTAATCACCCACTTCGGTACTTCACATTTTGACAGAAAATCCAGCTGGCGAGAAAGTGGTGGGTGATGACGGGATCGAACCGCCGACCCCCTCCTTGTAAGGGAGGTGCTCTCCCAGCTGAGCTAATCACCCACTTCGGTACTTCACATTTTGACAGAAAATCCAGCTGGCGAGAAAGTGGTGGGTGATGACGGGATCGAACCGCCGACCCCCTCCTTGTAAGGGAGGTGCTCTCCCAGCTGAGCTAATCACCCCCGCTGTGTGGAGTCGCATTATAGGGAGAGTTGAAAATGAGTCAACGCCTTTTCTAAAGAATTCGTTCGTTCGTCGTAAAATTAAACAAAGCGATCGCAAAACCGGCGGCATAGCATGATTTATAAACAAAAATGGCAAACCGTGACGTTCCGACGGGAACAACATTGAGGAATCAGCCCACGGTGTTAGAATATTGACCCATAATTTCCACCGGACATTGCCGGCTATCGGCATCTTTATTAAACGTAAGGCCAATTCATGAAAATCAAAACTCGCTTCGCGCCAAGCCCAACAGGCTATCTGCACGTTGGCGGTGCGCGTACTGCTCTCTATTCCTGGCTTTTTGCTCGTAACCACGGCGGTGAGTTTGTGCTGCGTATTGAAGACACCGATCTTGAACGCTCCACCCCGGAAGCAATTGAAGCCATCATGGATGGCATGAACTGGCTGAATCTGGAATGGGATGAAGGCCCGTATTTCCAGACCAAACGTTTCGATCGTTATAACAACGTGATTGATGAGATGCTGGAAGCCGGCACCGCCTATAAATGCTATTGCTCGAAGGAGCGTCTGGAAGCGCTGCGCGAAGAGCAAATGGCGAACGGTGAGAAGCCGCGTTACGATGGCCGCTGCCGCCATAGTCACGAGCATCATACTGATGATGAGCCGTGTGTCGTGCGTTTCGCCAACCCGCAGGAAGGATCGGTTATTTTTGACGACCAGATCCGCGGACCGATTGAGTTCAGCAACCAGGAGCTGGACGATCTGATCATTCGCCGTACCGATGGCTCCCCGACCTACAACTTCTGCGTCGTAGTGGATGACTGGGATATGGCGATCACCCACGTGATCCGTGGTGAAGATCATATCAACAACACGCCGCGCCAGATCAACATCCTCAAAGCGCTGAATGCGCCGGTGCCGGTTTACGCGCACGTGTCGATGATCAACGGTGATGACGGTAAAAAACTGTCCAAACGCCACGGCGCAGTGAGCGTGATGCAGTATCGTGACGACGGTTATCTGCCGGAAGCGCTGCTTAACTATCTGGTACGTCTGGGCTGGTCCCATGGCGATCAGGAGATCTTCACCCGTGAAGAGATGATCGAGTTCTTCTCGCTGGGCGCAGTCAGCAAATCTGCGAGTGCGTTCAATACCGACAAACTGCTGTGGCTGAACCATCACTACATCAATACGCTGCCGGCGGAATACGTGGCGACGCATCTGCAGTGGCACATCGAGCAGGAAAATATCGATACCCGTAATGGCCCACAGCTGGCCGAGCTGGTAAAACTGCTGGGCGAGCGTTGCAAAACGCTGAAAGAGATTGCTCAGAGCTGCCGCTACTTCTATGAAGAGTTCGCTGAGTTCGACGCCGATGCGGCGAAGAAACATCTGCGTCCGGTGGCGCGTCAGCCGCTGGAAGTGGTTCGCGACAAGCTGGCGGCGATCGGCGACTGGACAGCGGAGAACGTCCATCACGCGATTCAGGCAACCGCTGATGAGCTGGAAGTCGGCATGGGTAAAGTCGGTATGCCGCTGCGCGTGGCGGTTACCGGGGCAGGGCAGTCTCCTGCGCTTGATGTCACCGTCCACGCTATCGGTAAATCCCGTAGCGTTGAGCGTATCAACAAAGCGCTGGCTTTTATCGCTGAACGTGAAGGTCAGGCGTCCTGATTGGGACGTGGATGAAACAACGGCAGGTTACTCCTGCCGTTTTTTTGTCTGTTACGCCGGGCTGGTGATGCCGAGGCGGGCAAGAAAGCCGCTAATCCCTTCCCGGGCCAGCAGATCGCGAAGCTGCAGCTGTTCGGCCGGGGTCATCAGTTGCAGGGTTTCCGTGATTTGCCGCCAGACCACGTCAGCCTCATTGACCAGATACGCGCCTGGCGATTCCGCCAAATGATTGTCGGTAAACAGATGGCGCCTGGCAGGCGCATTGGTCAGAAATTCGAGCACTGGTTTGTCGATGACCACCAGTCGCGCGCGTCCTCCTTTGACGCCGGGTATCGCTTCCGTGCGCCATTTTTGCTGGCGAACCCAGCGATTGATCGTTTGTCTGGCGAGTCCCAGGCAGTCGGCGAGCTCTGCGGGTGTCATTTTATCTTTCAGTTTCATCATGGTTTACCGATCGCGGAGCCCTAACCGAAGCAGTAATCCGGTGATCCCTTCGCGTAGCAACAGCGACATAAGCTGCTTCTGCTCGCTGGGAGTGAGCTCTTTGCTAAGGGTCAGCAGCAGCGAT
Organism: Klebsiella sp. K-Nf6; assembly: GCF_002806655.1. NCBI lineage: Bacteria > Pseudomonadati > Pseudomonadota > Gammaproteobacteria > Enterobacterales > Enterobacteriaceae > Klebsiella > Klebsiella sp. K-Nf6. The sequence goes on from NZ_PIBN01000004.1 coordinate 2,546, forward strand.
TCCAGATCGCTGTCGTGGGTAGAATAGGCGCCCGGTGTCTCTGCCACGCGCTGAGCGCTGCGGATAAACTCCCTGACTTGCTCATTGACATGGACCAGCCGCGCTTTGCCACCCTGGACGCCAGGCCGCGGAGAGGTTTGCCATCCTTCTTTCCGCACCCACTTATTGATGGTTTGCCGGCTGTAGCCGGTCAGATGGGCGATTTCTTCAGGTGTCATTCGTTCCTTGAGCATACTATTTCCTGAGTAAATGTATGGGAATTAGCTGCCCATGTTATAGCATCCTTTTACGTGAAAAAGTGACCTGTTTAACTTCTGGCTGCGATAAGGCTCGCAATGTCAGCGAGTTGCCTGCTTTTTCAGCGATTGAATAGTGAAGGATAATTTTGCCGTTGACACCTGAGCGAGGAATTCATATTATGCCGCCCGTCAACACGACACGCTTTACGTTACGGGGCTATAGCTCAGCTGGGAGAGCGCTTGCATGGCATGCAAGAGGTCAGCGGTTCGATCCCGCTTAGCTCCACCAAATTCTGCACCCAGCAGATTTGGTTCGTAAAGAGGTCCTGTGGGGCTATAGCTCAGCTGGGAGAGCGCTTGCATGGCATGCAAGAGGTCAGCGGTTCGATCCCGCTTAGCTCCACCAAAATTCAGAACCCTCGCCTCGGCGGGGGTTTTTGTTTTTAGCTGTCTTCTTGTAAAGCACTTTCTGGTTAAGTCAGTTAATCTCCAGCTATTAAAATCGAAAGTAATTTCAGACTTTTTCCTGATAATTCACCTTGCCTGCCCTAAATAAGCAACATAACATTTCCCCATTAAACGTAATGCGGTTGCCGGAGTTTTAATTAACAATAATGCTTGATAAAATTAACATTAATATCAAAAAAACTCTGCTGGCCTTTATCATCTGTTTAGCTGCCATTCCACTGGCCCGTTTTATTTCACCGCAAACGGTTATTGATGGCAATTCTATTTATATTGCCTGGTTGCCAATCAGTGTGATGTTTTCGGTTATTTTTATTTTTGGCCGCTACGCGATTGCACCATTAATTCTCGCATTTGCTATCACCAATAGCTTTCTCATTGAATTAACGCTACCGCAGGCGCTTATTCTGCTCTTTTGTCAGCTGTTTGCTGTGTTTGTCTCCTGCGCTGTTTTACGCCTGATGGTGGGCAAGCGCTGGCGCTGTGGTCCCACGGCGAAACATATGGGGGCACGGATCTTCTGGGGCGGCTTCTTCGCGCCGGTGCTGCTGAAAATCACCATGTACCTCGCCGGGCAATATTTTGCGTTTCCATTATCTATTACCAGTTACTTTGGTAGTATGCCGTTGATTTATACCGTAATAGATATCCAAAGTTTAATCAGCGCGGCATTAATTTTTACGACGTTTCTTTATTATCCAATGCGGATGATTATCAATCCGCGCTATGCTCGCCGCTTCTGGCGGCAGGAATGTTTACCGTGGCTGGCACCCAAACATCGTTCCTTTACCCTATATTGGTTTATCTCGCTGGCAGTGTTATTAACGTTACTGTGCGCGCCGTATCAGTCTGAATTTATTGCCGGTTATTTAGTTCCGGTCATTTTTATTGTCTATTTCATCGGGATTAGCCGGATTGGTCATGCATTGCTGCGTATTTCATGGTCTGTCTCGGCCTTTTTGCTGGTGGTGTATAATAAAAACTTTCTTCAGGGCGTCCAGAGCGAGTATTCATTATCCTTTGTGCTGTCGGTCCTGATCTCCTTCACTATCTGTTTGTTTTATATGGCCGACATCTATGCGCGCAGCGACCGCAATAAACGCCGCTGGCGTAGCCAGGCGGAGGAGGATCCGCTGACGGGTTTACCTAACCTTCGTGCACTGGTGAGTCATTTGCAGAGCGGTCCTCTGCAGGCTATCTGCAGCTTGCGTATCGATAATCTCGATTTTCTTAGCCGGCATTATGGTCTGATGATGGGCGTGGACTGTAAACGGCAAATCATCCGGGCGCTGCAGCCGCTGTTGGGGGCAACGGATAAAGTCTTCCAGGTGCCCGGCAGCGAATTGATCCTCGTACTCGACGGACCGGACCCAGCTGCGCGGCTGAACCATATGGTCGCGATCCTCAACCATAAAAAGTTCAGTTGGCATAATCAGCCGCTGGATCTGGAGTTTGGCGCGGCATGGAGCCGTGACGACGGCCAGGGTGAGACGTTGCACCAGATGCTGGGTCAGCTCAGCTGGCTTTCCGAACAGGCGGGCAGTGAACGTCGGGTGCTGGCGCTGGATGAGGAGCAGGAACTGGTGGTGGATCAAACCACCGAGCAGGTACGCCTCCTGATGCGCGTCAAGCAGGTTCTCAAAGAGCGGGCGCTGGTGCTCTATGCGCAACCGATTCAAAATGCGGAGGGGGAGGGCTATCATGAAATCCTCACGCGCATGCGCTGTGGCGATAGCGTCATTATGCCGGATCAGTTTATCCCGCTGATTGTGCAGTTTAACCTCAGCCAGCGTTTTGACATGCTGGTGCTGGAGACCCTGTTCAGTGCGCTCCATCTGCATCCTGGCCAGCGATTCTCGGTTAACCTGCTGCCTTCAACCCTGATGCAAAAGGACAGCGCAGCGCAGATTATCGCGCTGTTTCAACGCTATCGCATTTCGCCAGATCTTATCACCATTGAGGTGACCGAAGAGCAGGCCTTCTCCAATGCCGACACCAGCCAGCAAAATCTCGAAGCGCTGCGCGCGTTTGGCTGCGCTATCGCCATTGATGACTTTGGCACCGGTTATGCGAACTATGAACGACTGAAGCATCTGCAGGCCGATATCATTAAGATTGACGGCTGCTTCGTCCGCGACATTCTGACGGACCCGCTGGATGCCATCATGGTGAAATCAATTGTCGAGATGGCGCGGGCGAAACAGATGAGCGTGGTGGCGGAATACGTCGAAAGCGAACCGCAAAAAGCGCGCTTGCTGGAACTGGGCGTGAATTATCTGCAGGGTTACCTGGTTGGTAAGCCTCAGCCGTTGGGCGAATGACGGGTAAAAAAAAGCCGGGCATTGCCCGGCTCAGATGACTGGCGCCTGTTACAGAACCAGTGCCGCAATCGAAGCGGACAGCACGCTAACCAGCGTGGAGCCGTAGACCAGCTTCAGACCGAAGCGAGAAACCACGTTGCCCTGTTCTTCGTTCAAACCTTTGATCGCCCCGGCGATGATGCCGATAGACGAGAAGTTGGCGAAGGAGACCAGAAAGATAGAGATAATGCCTTCCGCGCGCGGAGAAAGCGTCGAGGCGATTTTCTGCAGATCCATCATGGCGACGAATTCGTTGGAGACCAGCTTGGTGGCCATAATACTGCCCACTTGCAGCGCTTCGCTTGCCGGCACACCCATCACCCAGGCAACCGGGTAGAAGATATAGCCGAGGATCCCCTGGAAGGAGATGCTGTAGCCGAACCAGCCGGTCACGGTGGCGAACAGGGCGTTCAGCGCCGAGATCAGCGCGATGAAGCCGATCAGCATCGCCGCCACAATAATCGCGACTTTAAAGCCCGCCAGAATGTACTCGCCCAGCATTTCGAAGAAGCTCTGACCTTCGTGCAGATTCGACATCTGCAGATTTTCTTCGCTCTCTTCCACGCGGTACGGGTTAATCAATGACAGAACGATAAAGGTGCTGAACATGTTGAGCACCAGCGCCGCGACGACATACTTCGGCTGCAGCATGGTCATGTACGCGCCTACGATGGACATCGACACGGTGGACATCGCCGTCGCCGCCATGGTGTACATGCGGTTGCGCGACATTTTGCCGAGAATATCTTTATAGGCGATGAAGTTTTCCGACTGACCGAGGATCAGCGAGCTCACGGCGTTGAAGGACTCCAGCTTGCCCATACCGTTGATTTTCGACAGGACGGTACCGATGGCGCGGATGACAATCGGCAGGATACGAATATGCTGCAAAATACCGATCAACGCGGAAATGAAGACGATAGGGCACAGAACCTTAAGGAAGAAGAAGGCCAGACCTTTATCGTTCATGCTGCCGAACACGAAGTTTGTCCCTTCGTTGGCGAATCCGAGAAGTTTTTCAAACATCTCAGAGAAGCCTTTCACAAAACCCAGACCAATATCGGAGTTCAGGAAGAACCAGGCCAGCAGGACTTCGATGACAAGCAGTTGAACAACATAACGAATACGGATCTTTTTACGGTCGTGACTGACCAACAGGGCCAGTATAGCCACCACAACGATCGCGAGGACAAAATGCAAGACGCGGTCCATAGTTGCTCCAAATATGAGGCAGGTTAAATTTCCGTGCACATTCTATGCAACGGCTTTAAAGAAAACGAGATCAATTGCACACTATTGCAAGGAACTGTGACCAATGGCAAAAATAGTGATCAAACATCCACTTTTGTTATGTTACGTAAAGGTTTTAAAAGTTGCATTCTTGTACTACTCTTAGTACTGGGCACGCTCGCGTGTTCTAACGCCCGTTTTTCATTTCCGGCCAGCTATTGTTCCCGCCTATCACAGCAATCATTATCTCCATTTTAAATGAACTTGATAATCATTCGCATTTTGATAGCATGAAACATAGCAAAGGCTATATTTCCAGAGGCAGAAGATGACTAGCAGTCGCGTTGAGAATAGCAGTAGTCGCGCCGCGCGCAAGGTGAAGCTCGCCCTCATGGGGCCCGCTTTCGTCGCTGCCATTGGCTATATCGATCCCGGTAATTTCGCCACTAACATTCAGGCTGGCGCCAGCTTTGGCTATCAGCTGCTGTGGGTCGTGGTATGGGCCAACCTGATGGCGATGCTGATCCAGGTGCTCTCTGCCAAACTGGGCATTGCCACCGGCAAAAATCTGGCCGAGCAGATCCGTGACCATTACCCGCGACCGGTGGTGTGGTTCTATTGGGTGCAGGCGGAAATCATTGCGATGGCCACCGACCTGGCTGAATTTATCGGCGCCGCGATTGGCTTTAAGCTGGTACTGGGCGTGTCGCTTCTGCAGGGGGCGGTGCTGACCGGGGTGGCGACCTTCCTGATCCTGATGCTGCAGCGGCGCGGGCAAAAACCGCTGGAGAAGGTGATTGGCGGGCTGCTGCTGTTTGTCGCCGTGGCCTATGTCGTGGAGTTGATCTTTTCTCAGCCCGCGCTGGCCCCCCTGACAAAAGGGCTGGTGATCCCTACGCTGCCCAACGGCGAGGCGGTATTCTTAGCCGCCGGGGTACTGGGGGCGACCATTATGCCGCACGTTATCTACTTACATTCCTCGCTTACCCAGCATCTGCACGGCGGTACGCGGAAAGAACGCTATAACGCGACCCGCTGGGATGTGGCGATCGCCATGACCATTGCCGGGTTCGTCAACCTGGCGATGATGGCGACCGCCGCGGCGGCATTCCATTTCAACGGCCATACCGGCGTCGCCGATCTCGATCAGGCTTACAGAACGCTGGAGCCACTGCTGAGCCACGCGGCGGCGACCATCTTTGGTCTGAGCCTGGTCGCTGCAGGTTTATCATCGACGGTAGTGGGTACCCTGGCAGGGCAGGTTGTGATGCAGGGGTTTATCCGTTTTCATATCCCGCTGTGGTTTCGTCGGGCGGTCACCATGCTGCCGTCGTTTGTGGTGATCCTGCTGGGGCTGGATCCTACGCGTATCCTGGTGATGAGTCAGGTGCTGCTGAGTTTTGGTATTGCGCTTGCCCTGGTGCCGCTGCTGATATTCACCAACGATGCGAAACTCATGGGGGATTTGGTGAACACTCGCTGGGTGAGAGGCACTGGCTGGGCAATTGTCACTATTGTCGTGAGCCTGAACGGCTGGTTAATCGTGGGATCGCTGCTCGGCGTGGCGTAGTTCATTACCCATGCTGGATAACATTAAGGGGAGCCAATGGGCTCCCCTTTAAGTCTGCTAGTGATGGCCATGCCCACGTCCGCCCGGGCCTCGTCCCCAGCCGCCGCGGTGGTCGTCGCGGTCGCTCCAGCCAGCACGATAGCCGCGCTCCCAGGCTTTATCTTTGCCCTTGTCCCAGCCGCGGTGCCAGCCGTTGTCATGACGATGCCAACGGTTATCACGCCATTCATAGTGACGACGCCAGTAATCACGGTCGCGCCAGCCGCCACCGTCCCAGTAGTTACCGTAATTGTCACGATCGCCAATTTGTAATTTTATCGATGGCAGCAGGGTGATTTCACCAGCGTTAGCAACTAGTGGCGCTGCGGCCAGCAGTACTGCTGCCAGAATCAGTGACCTGAACATACTCTTCTCCTTCACGATCGGGGCCGTAAGCGGCCTGTTAACCTGATATTACGGGCCGGTAAAGACCCGCCGCATCGGACGAACTCCGAAAGCGCAGAAAAGAGCACTTTTTGCTAAAGTAACATTTGCTTTACAGCGCAAGGATGGCATCGATGGCCGCGCATTCCTCGGCGCTGAAGTGACGATTCTGCAGCATCCCGACAGCATCATCCAGCTGCGTGGTTTTGCTGGCGCCGATCAGCACGGAGGTCACTTTCTCCTCGCGCAGTACCCAGGCCAGCGCCATCTGCGACAGCTTCTGCCCGCGCTCTTCCGCCATCGTATTTAGCTGACGAATTTTTTCTAATCGGGCGGCGGTCAGTTGCTCCGGCTGCAGAAAACGACTGCTGCTGGCGGCGCGAGAGTCGGCCGGGATACCGTTCAGATAGCGATCGGTAAGCTGTCCGCCGGCCAGCGGTGAAAACGCTATACTTCCCACCCCTTCCGTCTGCAGAAAATCCAGCAGCCCCTCTTCCGCACTGCGTTCGAACATTGAGTAGCGGGGCTGGTGAATGACGCAGGGCGTACCGAGGTCGTTAAGGATCTTCACCGCTTCCTGCGCCTGGGCCAGCGGATAGTTGGAGATCCCGACGTAAAGCGCTTTCCCCTGGCGTACAAGGTGATCGAGCGCACGCATCGTTTCCGTCAGGGGGGTCTGTGGGTCCGGACGGTGATGATAAAAAATATCGACATACTCCAGCCCCATGCGTTGCAGGCTCTGGTTAAGACTGGCCACCAGATATTTACGTGAACCCCAGTCGCCGTAAGGGCCGTCCCACATGGTGTAGCCCGCTTTGGTGGAGATAATCAACTCATCGCGATAGGGCAGGAGCGCCTCTTTCAGAATGCGGCCAAAATTGCTCTCTGCTGAACCCGGCGGCGGCCCATAGTTGTTGGCCAGGTCGAAATGAGTGATGCCAAGGTCAAACGCGTGCAGGAGCATCTGCCGGCTGGTCTCCACTCGCGTTTCGTCGCCAAAGTTGTGCCACAGGCCGAGAGAAATCGCCGGGAGCTGAAGGCCGCTGCGACCGCAGCGACGATATTCCATCGTTTGATATCGCGTGGTGCTTGCCTGGTAAACCATTCTTCCTCCGCAGATAAAACAGGGTGTGTATACGTTTACACTAATCAATGTTCTGCATGGAGTACACTGCTTTTTGGGCGTAACTATTGCTTTACACCGGCTTTATCGTCCCCCTTCTGGACAGGCGGATCGCTTATTCAATACTCAAATTACACCTGCACCAAAATGAGGATAATGGACATGCAACCGACCTACACTATTGGGGATTATCTGCTGGATCGCCTCGTCGACTGCGGTATTGACCGCTTGTTCGGCGTGCCGGGAGATTACAACTTACAGTTTCTCGATCGCGTCATCGCGCACAGCGCATTAGGCTGGGTCGGCTGCGCCAACGAGCTGAATGCGGCCTATGCCGCTGACGGATATGCGCGCATCAAAGGGGCCGGTGCGCTGCTGACCACCTACGGCGTCGGCGAACTTAGCGCGCTGAACGGCATTGCGGGTAGCTATGCGGAACATATTCCGGTATTGCATATCGTCGGCGCGCCCTCTACCGGCGCCCAGCAGCGCGGCGAACTGTTGCACCATACCCTCGGCGATGGCGATTTTCGCCATTTCGCCCGCATGAGCGAGCAGATCACCTGCAGCCAGGCGCTGCTGACCGCCGGCAATGCCTGCCATGAAATCGACCGTGTTCTGCGCGATATGCTGACGCATCATCGGCCCGGCTATCTGATGCTGCCGGCCGATGTCGCCAGAGCGGCAGCGATTGCCCCGGCCCAGCGCTTGCTGGTGGAGGCCGCGACGGCGGATGAAAACCAGCAAGCGGGGTTCCGCGAACATGCCAGCCGCCTGCTGCGGGGCAGCCGACGCATTTCTCTGCTGGCGGATTTCCTGGCGCAACGCTATGGCCTGCAGAACACGCTCCGGGAGTGGGTGGCGAAAACCCCCATCGCCCATGCCACCATGCTAATGGGCAAGGGGCTGTTTGATGAGCAGCAGCGCGGGTTTGTCGGGACCTACAGCGGGATCGCCAGCGCCCCACAGACCCGGGAGGCGATTGAAAACGCCGACGCCATCATCTGCATTGGCACGCGCTTCACCGACACTATCACCGCGGGATTCACCCAGCATCTGGCGCGGGAGAAGACCATAGAGATCCAGCCCTTCGCCGTCAGGGTTGGCGACCACTGGTTCAGCGGCGTGCCGATGGATCAAGCTCTGGCTGCATTAATGACGCTTTCCGCCCCGCTGGCGGCGGAGTGGGCGGCGCCTCAGGTCGTGGCGCCGGAAGTGGAAGAGGAGGCCGAAGGCGAGTTAACCCAGAAGAATTTCTGGTCGACGGTGCAGGATGCGCTGCGCCCCGGCGATATTATCCTCGCCGATCAGGGGACGGCGGCGTTTGGCATCGCGGCGCTGAAGCTACCGTCAGAGGCGTCGCTGATCGTCCAGCCGCTGTGGGGGTCGATTGGTTTTACCCTCCCGGCCGCCTATGGCGCGCAAACCGCGGCGGCAGAGCGGCGGGTGGTGCTGATCGTCGGCGATGGCGCCGCCCAACTGACGATTCAGGAGATGGGCTCTATGCTTCGCGATAAGCAAAAACCGCTTATTCTGTTGCTGAATAACGAAGGGTATACCGTGGAGCGGGCGATTCACGGCCCTGAGCAGCGCTACAATGACATCGCCCTGTGGGACTGGCAGCGACTGCCGGAAGCCTTTGCCCCGGACGTTGTTTCTCGCTGCTGGCGGGTCACGCACACGGCTGAGTTACGGGAAGCGATGGCGGAAAGCATCACCTCTGATACCCTTACCCTGGTCGAAGTGATGCTACCGAAAATGGATATCCCCGATTTCCTGCGTGCGGTGACGCAGGCGCTGGAGGAGCGAAACAGCCGCGTTTAGTCGGTATGTCGTTTGGCAATCATCAACGGCCTCCCGGCCAGCAGCAGCCAGGCCGGGAGCATCACAATGCACAGCAGCGGTAGCAGCGTCGTATCCGGGACCACCACGGCGGCCATAAACAGGCTCAGCCAGCCGTCGCGGGTGACGACCAGCACCATGCCGAGGATCGCGCAGGAGACGGTGATCGCCGCTGGTACAGCTTCCACGTGGGCATGCAGCATCAGCCCCAGCGCCACCCCGACGAAGACCGCCGGGAAAATCCGCCCACCGCGGAAACCGCTGGCGGAGGCGAGCACCAGGGCAGCCAGTTTGACCAGCGCGATGAGCAGAAAATCCGCGGCGGTTAGCGTCTGGCTGAAAGCCAGCTGCTGCATCTCATCCAGCCCCTTAAACAGCGTTAAGGGCCCGCCAATAGTCCCGAGGATCCCCAGCAGCAGCCCGCCGATGCCCAGCGTCAGGATAGGATTTTTCAAACGATGCATCAGGGCGTGCAGGCGCGGCAAACACCAGACGGCCACCATACCGACGGCGATAGCAATCAGAGCGACGATCATGCCGCTGATGATATCGACGAAGCGCATCTGGCCATAATGGGGGATCGGCAGCGTGAAATGCGGGTGGAAAAACAGCCCGGTCGTCAGCGCGCCCGCGGCGGCGGCAAGCAGCGGCGCAAAAAGACGATCCCACAGCGGCGACTCGTTGCTGCTGTTGAGGGTTTGCGAAAAAATCAGCGCGGCGGCCACCGGGGTGCCGAAGAGGGCGCCGATGGTGCCTGAGGCCGCGAGGATGGTCCAGTCCAGCGAGCTGACGCGCGGAAACAGCCGTGAGCCGACGGCGACGGCCAGCGCAATATTCACCACCATAATCGGATGCTCCGGGCCGAGGCTGACGCCGCCGGCAAGGCCGAGGATCAGCGCGGCCAGCAGCCCAGGCAGCGCGCCGGTGGCAATAGGGGCGCCAATGAGCGATTCAGTGGCCGGATCCGGCCCGGCGTGTCCCGGGCTGTAGCGGACGACCAGGCCCACGGCGATCCCTGTCGCCGTGAGCATGGCGATAATCCATAGCGGGCTGTCAGCGCTCATCCCCAACTGGGTGGGCAGATTGCTCCACAGCACGCGCTGTAGCAGCGCGGCAACCTTCATCGCGCCGATCAGGATCAGACTGCAGGCGATACCTATCAGGATGGCCGGCACCGACAGGATCAGCATTGTTCTGGCGCGAGGATGGAGCATGAAAATGTCCTTGTCAAAGTTCTGAAGCACTACTTTGCCTTCGTCGGTAGGGGCCGTCGATGCAAATGGTGCTGAAACGATAAAGTTAAGGCGGCGTCTGATATCCGAGGCGTCGTTTACAGACTACCTTGCATAGATTACAAACTAAATGTGACCTGTGTCGCTAAACAAGGGGCGTCTGCGCGTTGGACGTTGTTGTTAAGCCGCCATGAATTTACAGTGTGCCAAAAGAATTATTTTGACTTTAGCGGAGCCGTAACGGAATGACAAAATTTGCTTTAGTAGGAGATGTCGGGGGGACCAACGCCCGCCTGGCGCTATGTGATCTGGCGAGCGGAGAGATCTCTCGTGCTAAGACCTATTCCGGGCTCGATTATCCCAGTCTGGAGGCGGTGGTGCGCGTCTATCTGGAGGAGCACCAGGTGACCGTCAACGAAGGCTGCATCGCCATTGCCTGCCCGATCACCGGCGACTGGGTAGCGATGACCAACCATACCTGGGCCTTCTCCATCGCTGAAATGAAGCGCAACCTTGGCTTTGCCCATCTGGAGATAATTAACGATTTTACCGCCGTTTCCATGGCCATCCCGATGCTGAAAGCCGAGCACCTCATTCAGTTTGGCGGCAGCGCTCCGGTAGCGGGCAAACCGATCGCCGTTTATGGCGCCGGAACCGGGCTTGGCGTGGCGCATCTGGTGCACGTTGACAAGCGCTGGGTCAGCCTGCCGGGCGAAGGCGGTCATGTCGATTTTGCGCCGAACAGCGAAGAAGAGGGGATTATTCTGGAGGAGCTGCGCGCCGAGCTGGGGCATGTTTCCGCAGAACGCGTGCTCTCGGGTCCCGGACTGGTCAATTTGTACCGCGCGATTGTGAAATCTGATGGCCGCCTGCCGGAAAACCTGCAGCCGCGCGAGGTCACCGAGCGAGCGCTGGCGGACAGTTGTACCGACTGTCGCCGGGCGCTATCGCTGTTCTGCGTCATTATGGGCCGCTTCGGCGGAAACCTGGCGCTGACTCTCGGGACCTTTGGCGGCGTGTATATCGCCGGGGGCATCGTGCCGCGCTTCCTGGAGTTCTTTAAAGCCTCCGGCTTCCGCGGCGGTTTTGAAGACAAAGGCCGTTTCAAAGCTTATGTTCAGGATATTCCGGTTTACCTGATCGTCCATGAAAACCCGGGCCTGCTGGGCTCCGGCGCGCATCTGCGTCAGACGCTGGGCCAGGTGTTATAAGCGCATCCCTCCCGGGCTACCGTCGTAGCCCGGATGGCGGGACTTCCCGCCTCTACAGATTCATCAGCTGGCGAAACTCTTTCACTTTACTGCGGCTCACCGGCACCTGAAATTCAAGGTCGCGCAGGCGCAGCACATAGGTATTGTTAAACCACGGCTCAATTTCGCGGATCTTGCTCAGATTCACGCAGTACGAGCGGTGGCAGCGAAAGAAATGTGCGGTGGGCAGTTTGCTGCAGAATTCGGTGATGTTCATCGGCATGACGAATGACTCCCGGCGGGTATAGACGAACGTCATCTTTTCATGCGCCTCAGCATAATAAATATCATGGATGCTAGTGACGATTATTCGTTCATCTTTTATCAGATTGATGGTGTCGTTTTCTCGTGGCGCCGCGCTGGTCGCTCCCGCAGCGACGTTATTTTGCTGCTGCCAGGCGGCGGTTAGCTTTTGTAGCATATTGATGATGCGTGACTCCTGGTAGGGCTTCAGGATGTAGTCAAACGCCTCCAGCTCAAAGGCTTCCACGGCGTGCTCTTTCCACGCGGTGATAAAGACGATAAAAGGCTTATGGGCAAACTGGCTGATGTTTTGCGCCAGCAAAACCCCGTCCAGCGACGGAATATTGATATCGAGAAAAATGGCATCGACCTTGTTGTGCTGGAGAAATTTCAGCACGTCCAGGCCATCGTCAAAGCTGCCGACGATCTCCATCTGGCTGTGGGTGTTGATAAGCCAGGAGAGCTCCTGCTGAGCCAGAAACTCATCTTCCACAATAATAACTTTCATCTTTTCTCCGCTCATGACAACAGAGACTCCGTCAGCGCCTGCGGCGTGTGGTGATTGGGGACATAAAAGGCGATTTCTGTTCCTGGCGTCAGGGTGCGGATATGCAACCCCTCGCCGTAGAGGAGCTTCACCCGGTGATGAACGTTAAGCAGGCCGATTTTATTTCCCGGCATTTCGTCGGCTTCCACGCGAGCGACGACGGCGGGATCGATGCCGTTGCCGGTGTCGCGAACGCTGATGCGTACCCGATTTCCGCACTCGTTAATGCCGATCGTCACCACCCCCTTGCCTTTACAGGGCTGGATACCATGAACGATGGCATTCTCCACCAGCGGCTGGATAAGCAGGCTCGGGATCACGCAGCTGACGTCGTCGTCAATATCATAGATGACCGTCAGCTTGTCGCCGAATCGCGCCTGTTCAATGGCGATATAATCTTTGATCTGATACAGCTCTCGTTTGATATCAATCTGCTCATCGTCTTTTAATTCGATGTTATAGCGCAGATAGCGCGACAGATTAAAAATGAGCTGGCGCGCGGTGTCCGGATTAAGGCGAATCGAGGAGGAGATCGCGTTCAGCGCATTAAATAAAAAATGCGGGTTAATCTTGCTTTGCAGGGCGCGCAGCTCCGCTTTATTGGCCATCTCCCGCAGCTGTTCGGCGCGGGAGACCTCCAGCTGGGTGGAGATAATTTGCGACAGGCCAATCGCCATCTCCTGCAGTGTCGAGGTGATGCGATGGGCGTGGCAGTAATAAATTTTTAGCGTGCCGGTCACCACGCCTTTTTCCCAGAGCGGAATGACCATCAAGGAGTGGATCTCCGGCGTGCGGTGGGCTTCATCATTGTTTTTTATGATGATTTTCCCATAACGAATCGCTTGCCGGGTGGTAGGGCTGATGACATCGTCGTGGTGTTGATAGTTGGCTTCCCCCACGCCGACGTAGGCCAGTACGTGTTCGGTGTTAGTGATCGCCACCGCGTCGGCGGTAATGTCGCGGCGGATAATCTCGCATACCTGGCGCAAAGAATCGCTGTTAACATGACGAAACAGCGGCAGGGTTTTGTTGGCGATATCGAGCGCCAGTTTTGCCTGCCGCGCCGCGCTGGCCTCCTTTTCCCCTTCCACGCTCTGTACCAGCAGCACGATAAAACCGATGCAGACGCTGCCGAGGATCATCGGGATACCAATTTTAGAGACGATATCCAGGCCGAGGTTCAGGGAAGGCGCCCAGACCACTACCAGGATCATGGTCAGGGTCTCACACACCATGCCGGCCAGAATACCGATTTTCCACCGTTGATCGCGGGCCACTTTACGGTTAATCAATCCTGACAGCAGGCCTGCGACAATGCTGGTGATAAAGCAGGGCACGGCGGTGACGCCATCGATATCAATCAGGTAGCGGTGTACGCCGGCAATTACCCCGACAATTGCCCCTACCCACGGACCAAACAGGATCCCGCCAGACATGACGGCGATAATGCGCACATTCACCAGCGAACCTTCCACCGGGACGCCGGACCAGGTGCTGAACAGGGCGAACAGCGAGAAAATGGCGGTCACGGCCAGCAGCTCTTTCGGCGTATGGGCCGACTTATGCAACAGTTCGCGGAACAGGCGCAGGCGAATGAGGAAAAACAGGCAAATAAGCATCAGGGCCGCACGATCATAGACCGCCAGCATCATCGTAAAAATTTCGTGCATGGGTGCGCCGCGTCAGTGGCCAGAAAAGAACATGATAAAAAACCTGACGGCAGAAGACCAGCCGCAGAAATATAATGAGGAAAAGGCATGCTTTTTAAAGGGGATTAATGGGTGAGTACCGCGATAGCCGCAGTCTTGCCTTTTAACGAAAAATATCTGTGATAAGAAAGATATCAATGTGTTATCACACTTATGCAACTCTGAATTATTCCGGCGACTCACAGCCGCATTTACTGCGGTCGATACCCGTTTTTTTCGCCAGAGAATATTTTTCATCATGCCTCTCGACAACATGATTTTTTTCAGGTTATTTTCTAAACGAGCCGCAACAGCGGCAGCGTCGCTCGGACGGTCCGGGCGCTAACGTTAATTAGAGGAACCTATGGCTGAATCCAGTCCTGAACGCCGTTTTACGCGTATCGATCGTCTCCCCCCGTACGTTTTTAATATTACTGCTGAACTGAAAATGGCTGCGCGCCGGCGCGGCGAAGATATTATTGATTTCAGCATGGGCAATCCCGATGGCGCGACGCCGCCGCATATCGTGGAAAAACTTTGCACCGTTGCTCAACGGCCTGACACCCATGGTTACTCTACCTCGCGGGGGATCCCGCGCCTGCGTCGCGCCATTTCACGCTGGTATGAAGAACGCTATAACGTTGACATCGATCCGGAATCGGAAGCGATCGTCACCATTGGTTCGAAAGAGGGGCTGGCACACCTGATGCTGGCGACTCTGGATCATGGCGACACGGTGCTGGTGCCAAACCCCAGCTATCCGATTCACATCTATGGCGCGGTGATTGCCGGGGCGCAGGTGCGCTCGGTGCCGCTGGTGGAAGGGGTGGATTTCTTTAACGAGCTGGAACGTGCCATCCGCGAGAGCTATCCGAAGCCGAAGATGATGATCCTTGGCTTTCCCTCGAATCCGACCGCGCAGTGCGTCGAGCTGGACTTCTTTGAAAAGGTCGTCGCCCTGGCGAAGCAGTATGACATCCTGGTCGTCCACGATCTGGCCTATGCCGATATCGTGTATGACGGCTGGAAAGCGCCCTCCATCATGCAGGTGCCCGGCGCGCGTGATGTCGCCGTCGAGTTCTTTACCCTGTCGAAAAGCTATAACATGGCCGGCTGGCGCATTGGCTTTATGGTCGGCAATAAGACCCTGGTGAATGCCCTCGCTCGCATCAAAAGCTATCACGACTATGGCACGTTCACGCCGCTGCAGGTGGCGGCGATCGCTGCCCTTGAGGGCGATCAGCAGTGCGTGCGTGAAATCGCCGAGCAATATAAGCGCCGTCGCGATGTGCTGGTGAAAGGGCTCCACGAAGCTGGCTGGATGGTGGAGTGTCCGAAAGCGTCCATGTACGTCTGGGCGAAAATACCGGAACCTTACGCCGCCATGGGCTCGCTGGAGTTTGCGAAAAAGTTGCTTAATGAAGCGAAGGTCTGCGTCTCGCCGGGGATAGGCTTTGGCGACTATGGCGATACTCACGTCCGCTTCGCGCTGATTGAAAACCGGGACCGTACGCGCCAGGCAATCCGCGGCATCAAGGCGATGTTCCGCGCAGATGGTTTGCTGCCCGCCGCGAGCTAGCGCTTCGGCGAATACGCCATAACAAAAACGGGAGCCAGTGGGCTCCCGTTTTTTTTGACACCGCTGCAGTCTAGATCATCAGGGCAAAAGTACCGGCCCAAACGATGACCATAAAAGAGAGGCCCATAAAGAAGTATTTCACGATTCATCACTCCACGCGCTTATGCGACGTTCAAATGAATTAATTGTTCTGTTTTTCCTGAGCTGTCGCGGGTGAAAAATCACGCTGCGGCAGCTCGCAATTCTGTGCGCTTTGTGCTCCAGATGGCGCTAATGTACGCCTAAAAAATGAGGGAAACAAGGGGCATTTTTTTATTAATTTTTAGTTACTTACGAGTGTCGTGATTCGGCGACACATTAATTTCACTCGGTAATAAATTTCACGCCAGCGACGCTGTCAAAACGGATTTTGGCGATGGGCAAAATGGAGGACGGCCAGCGAGAGCGCGCGCAATTTCTTTGCCACGCGCCGCCGCCGATTTAATGCTGGTCAGAGGCGCGCAGCCGCCACTCGGCCGGGTAGTGAGCCGGGATAAAGCGCAGTGTGAGCGCCATGAGTAGCAGGACGCAGAGCGCATGCCAGGACCAGTCAAGCGTGTAGTTCCCGCTCAGGCTACGCAACAGGCCGGAAAGCCAGGGGGAGAGGCCTGCGATGATAAATCCGATACCCTGCATAAACGCCACCAGCCGGCCGGCTACCGCCGGTTGTCCGGCGTGATCCAGCGCCAGCACCAGGCACAGGGGAAAGGCGCCACCTAGACCCACTCCACAGGCGATGGCCCACAGCGCTGGGACGTGCTGCGGCAGCCAGATGAAGCCGCAGAAGCCAATGAGCTGTAGCGCCAGAGCGAACAGCAGAAGCTGGCGTCGATCATCCTGACGAGCCAGTGCTGGCAGCAGTAGCGCCCCCGCGGTTTGCCCAACGGTCAGCAGCGCCAGCAGCGAGCCGCTGTACTGGGCGCTGTCGCCAAGCTGGATATAGTAGGGCGGCAGCCAGGCGATCAGACTGGCGTAGCCGGCATTAATCAGTCCGAAATAGAGTCCCAGCGTCCAGGCGCGGCGCTGGCCAATAATCGCGACCCGGGGGGAAGCGCTGGTCTGATGCGGTGCGCGGGGCAATTGCCGGCAAATCGCCAGCCAGCCGAGCAGAGCCAGCAGGGCAGGGAGCGCCCACCAGGCCAGTGCCTGGTGCCAGGCCGCACTGTGCGACGCCAGCCACGGCGTGAACGCGGCGCCTAACCCGCCGCCGCCCATCAGCGCCGCCGACCATAGTCCCATCACCAGCGGCGTACGCCGGGCGAACAGACGCTTAATCACCGCCGGGATGGCGGCCTGGATAATGCCGATGCCAATTCCCCCCGCAAGGGCGCTGCTGAGCAGCAAACCACTATGTGGGGCGATTTCCCGCAGCAGGGCGCCCGCCGCGATAATCAGCAGGCTCAGCGCAATGCTGCGGTTTTGACCGACAGTGCGATCGACCCAGCCAGCGGCCAGCGCCAGCACGCCCATCGCGATGACCGGCAGGGCGGTGAGAAGCGCGGCCAGGGTATAGCTCATCCCGCTAGCGGCGCGGATATCAGGCAGCAAGGGGCCTATCGAGGTGAGCAGCGGACGCATGTTTATCCCGATGAGTACCAGGACACACAGCATTAGATTCTGTCGCCGCATGGGTTTCATGGCTGCTGTTCAGCCCAGCGCTGATAAAGTGCCGGCCCCTCCGGCTGCGGGCAGTGGTGGATCGGCAGCGTCTGCCGGGACAGCGGCTGCTGCAGCTGCTGATAAATCGCGGCGGTCGAGAGCTGAAAGGGTTCGCCATCCTGATTACTGTTGGCGAAAAATACTTCCCGCACGCCGGTTAGATAGAGTGCGCTCAGGCACATAGGACAAGGTTGCCCGCTGGCATAGATGACGCATTCGCGCAGCACCGCGCTTCCCAGTCTGGCGGCAAGATCGCGAACGGTGTTCAGTTCGGCATGCGCCGTTGGGTCACCGTTCAGATGAAAAGTATTGACGCCTTCGGCGACAATCTCATCATGCCGCACCAGCACGGCGCCGAAGGGGCGGCCACCGTCAGCGATGTTTTGGTTTGCCAGCGCTAATGCGCGCTGGAGATAGCGATCGTGAGCGGACATAGTCACTCCTGCACAAGATGATGTTGATGGTGAAAAACGCAGAGGATGGTAACCAGAGGGTACGTATCTTGTTTCATAAGTTAAAAGACTTATTTATGATGAACCCTATTGGAATTGCTTATAGGTAAGCGAATGCTCCTGCGCCATCTTTCCTACTTTATCGCCGTGGCAGAACATCGCGGATTTACCCGCGCCGCCATGGCGCTCCATGTCTCCCAGCCTGCGCTGTCACAGCAGATCCGCCAGCTGGAAGCGATGCTGGAGGTTCAGCTCTTCGACCGCTCTGGTCGTTATACCCGCCTGACCGATGCCGGAGAGATCTGGCTGGAGTATGCCCGCCGCGCGTTACGCGATCTTGAGGAGGGGCGGCGCGCCCTGCATGACACAGAAGATCTGCAGCGTGGTAAACTCCGCATCGCCATGACGCCGACCTTTACCACTTACATGCTGGGGCCGCTGGTGGAGGCGTACTATCGACGCTACCCCGGAGTGAAATTGCTTATCCAGGAGATGAACCAGGAGCGGATGGAAACGATGCTCCTGGAGGATGAACTGGATGTGGGAATTGCCTTTGACGAGAGCCTCTCGCGGGATATTGTGGTTCAGCCGCTGCTGACGGAAACCCTCGCGCTGGTGGTGAGCCGCGCGCATCCGCTGGCTCATGAGAGCCACCTGCAGCTACAGGCTCTCGACGCGCAGCCCCTGATCCTGCTGAGCAGCGAGTTTGCCACCCGGGAGCAGATCGACCGCTATTGTCGCCGTCATCGGCTCGAACCTGACGTGCGGATGGAGGCGAATTCGATCGGCGCCGTGCTAACGGTTATTCGCGGCACGCCGCTCGCGACGCTACTGCCGGCGGCGATCGCCGGACAGTATGATGACCTCGTGGCTATTGAGCTTAAACCCGCGCTGCTGCAGCGAACGGCCTGTTTGCTCCAGCGCCAGGGGGCGTGGCAGAGCGCTGCGGCGCGCGAATTCATCGCGCTGGCGCGGGAGATAGCGGTAACGCTTGAGCTGGAAAACCGCCAGGCCCCTGTATGAGGACCTGCGTCACTTGCCGGCGAGCCTGGACTAACGATCGGCTTCGCTGAGGATATCGGCCTCATCGGGCAGGGTATTCTCCCGGAGCATGCCCTCTTCTTTGAGCCTTTCCAGTACGTGATGAAAGAGCTGAGTCTTGTCTGGCTCGGCCATATTCTGCAACTTCTCATTAAATACGGTATGAGACTGAATAAGATAATGGATAAATTCCAGCAACACCTCATTTTGCGGCAGGACGGTTAATTCCTGATGGATGTAACTGGTTTGTTCCTGCAACGAATTTTTTGTCACGTCCATAGGCCGGGCGCTAATACTGTGAGCATATATTTTCTCAATGGCCTGGTTGGTGATATAGATTCGGTTCAATGATATAGCAGAGTATTCGTCTGCATCCGGAATGAAATGACAATAGACAAACGGTTTGTCGGGCAGCATCATGCTGAGTCTGTTTTCGTAAAGAATATCATCAGGCGCCTCCAGTAGCGCCATTAAATTCCGACAATGTGGGTGCCAAAGTCCGGAGGCGGACACTTTTACGTTAAACTGCGTCACCGTATTTCCGCGTAATGTTTCCATTATCGGAATATCGCCATCAAGCCGCAGAATGCTGCGGATATGGGAGTGGGGTGACCAGAAAGTCTCCACAGCCTCGGCGGCAAGCGGATTTAGCGCGGCGGTCACGTCTTTTTCCTGGTGAGAAAGGACGGCTATTTTTAAGGTTCCCCGCGTCGGGTTGAGTTTCAGACAGAGATTGATCGCGCCAATATCATGCCAGTGAAGAATGTCTTCAAGTTCGCAGTTTAATAATTTTTGCGCCCGGGCAAGAGAGCAATACTCCATTGGCGGTAAATTATTTAGCTTCCAGATGTTCCGTTCTGTTATATTCATAAAGATTGTATGTCGATGAAAAATAAATTGTCATGGTCAGCAACAGTGAGCCGATTACAATGATTTATTCTTTCCGCTGACGTCCTTTAGCTGATTAATAAAATCCATTCACATTGAGAATAATATATCGATAAATTGACTACTGTTATTGTTCTGCCAGGTATTTACTTTATCCCGTTATCTTATCATCTCTTATTCGTAGAGAAAAATAGTTTACTGACTATAACCATTTCTCTCTTTTTAGCAGGAATGCGGAAGGTGAGTATGCGCGAAGTGTGAAGAAAGTAGCGGTCAATTCGACAAACTTTATGGCCGGCTGGGGAGAATCAAACAGACGACTGTGGCATCTGTTTGATATACCTGATGCTATTGCGGCGTTGGCAGGAAACGGTCACCCGGCTGCGCGATGGCATACCATGCCATCATCTCTGCGGTGCCCGGTTGGCCTTCGGCAGGCGCCCAGGCCATGGTGTCAACTTCGGCAAGCGGCTGATAAGCACCTTGCTTAACTTCAAAAACCATCCCGCCCGGGTCGAGTGAGAGCACCGTATGCCAGGTACCGGCTTCCATTTCCAGCGCTGTACAGGTTTCACCCAGCACCACCCGGCGGGTGACTACGCCATTATCATCAAAATTCAGTACCACAAAGCGTCCTTTCAGCGGCAGCAAAAGTTCGAAAGTATGTCTGTGCCGGTGCGGACGGATATAGGTGCCGGGTTCCATCGCAATAGCGAGGCGTTGTACCGGGTCATTTAGTTCGGGATGAAAATTGCGATGGGCACGCAAGCGCGGGGCACTGGCCGCCGCTTCGCTCTGCTGCTGCATATCGCTGAGGGTAATCTGTTTCATATCAACGCCTGGCTCCTGTATCGTCCAGAGAAGGTTGCAATGGGATAGTGGCTTATTAAGTAAGGCGTAAGCCAAAGGGTATTGTACGCAGAAAGCGCGTTCTTGTCGGTTTATTGTCTGTGTGATTGACTGGGGCGCCCCTTCCTGTCCTGGCTAATCCACACGTGGATAATTTCGGCAAATTATGATGGCGAGAAGAATATGCCATGGCTGGCGTTTAGGTAATGGTGGGGAAATAGCGGGCAACGTTTATATGGTGTCCCCTGCAGGAATCGAACCTGCAACTAGCCCTTAGGAGGGGCTCGTTATATCCATTTAACTAAGGGGACAAGGCGGTGCGAGTATAGCGTTTTTTGCCCGCCTGAGTAAGAGCCATACCGTCTGACTGCTTAAACCCTCGCCACTCAGGGCGCTTTTTTATGCCCGGTCGGCGTTTTTGGCGTTCTCCGCAGCCTGGGCGCGGGCTTCCGCTTTTCGCTTGCTGCTCATATCGTTACGGATCTGCGCATGGCTCAGCAGCGCGAAGATGAAGGTCCCGCCGCAGATATTTCCCGCCAGCGTCGGCAGGGCGAACGGCCAGATGAAGTCGCTCCAGGGCAGACTTCCGTTAAACACCAGATAAAAGATCTCGACCGATCCCACCACAATATGAGTCGTATCCGCCAGGGCGATAAGCCAGGTCATGAGAATAATCACCACGATCTTGGCCGCACCGGCGACAGGAAACATCCAGACCATAGTGGCGACCAGCCAGCCGGAAATAATCGCATTAGCGAACATCTCCGTCGGGCTGTTTTTCATTACGTCTTCGGCGATGCTGACAAAGGCCTGACGAGTGGGTTCATCAAAGACGGGCATAAAATTGAAGGCCCATGCGGCCACTGCGGTACCGATGAGGTTGCCAGCCAGCACCACCGACCATAACCGCATCAGCAAACCGACGTTACCTGGGGTGGGATTGTGCATCACCGGCAGTACGGCGGTAACCGTATTTTCCGTGAACAGCTGCTGGCGGGCCATGATCACGATAATAAAGCCGAAGGTATACCCGAGATTTTCCAGTAAAAACCCGCCCGGGAGCCCCTCTAGTTTGACGTGAAAAATGCCTTTTGCCAGCAGGGAGGCGCCCATCGACAGACCGGCCGCAATGGCTGACCACAGCAGTGCCAGCGCATCGCGCTCCATCTCTTTTTCCCCTTCCTGGCGAATATGTTCATGGATGGCCATCGCCCGCGAGGGCAGGCGATCTTCATCCACTTCTATTTCCTCTCCGCGCTGTTTTTCTTCACTTTCGACTTCTCGCTCGTCATCCGCTGGTTTTAATTTGTTATCGTCTAGTTCATCCATTTCGTGGCCCTCGCTATCAATCTATATAGTTATAGCGTAGCGGCTTTCCCTGCCGTCTGGCTGGGCATACTCTGAAATCGCAAAAATGGTAACGTCAGATTTTTGTTGCTCCGGTAGAATAGGAGCCCCGCGATCTCGTTATTCCCAGGCTATGATCAAATCAACAACTTGGGTGATATAGACATCGTTCAACGTGCTGTTACAATCGCTCACATCTATACGGGCGGAAACGTTGTCTTTCCGTCATGGATGGCAACTCGCGATAGCCATAAAAACCAGGGAGACACCTATGAATTATCGCCTGTCGGCGCTTGCGCTTGGCGCCACATTGCTGGTGGGATGTGCCAGTTCCAGCTCTGGCGATCAGCCGCAGGGGCGTTCAGACCCGTTAGAAGGGTTTAACCGCACGATGTTCAATTTCAACTTTAACGTGGTTGACCCTTACGTGCTTCGCCCGGTGGCAGTGGCATGGCGTGACTATGTCCCGCAGCCGGCGCGCAATGGTTTAAGCAACTTCACCAGCAACCTGGAAGAGCCGGCGGTAATGGTGAACTCCTTCCTGCAGGGCGACCCCTATAAAGGTATGGTGCACTTTACCCGTTTCTTCCTGAACACCATCCTCGGGATGGGCGGTCTGATCGATGTCGCGGGCATGGCGAATCCGCAGCTGCAGCGCGTTGAACCGCATCGTTTCGGCAGCACGCTCGGCCATTATGGCGTCGGCTATGGTCCGTATGTGCAACTGCCATTCTACGGCAGCTTTACGCTGCGCGATGAAGGTGGCGATATGGCCGATGGCCTGTACCCGGTGCTCTCCTGGTTGACCTGGCCGATGTCGATTGGCAAATGGGCTGTCGAAGGGATTGAAACGCGTGCTCAGCTGTTGGATTCCGACGGTCTGCTGCGTCAGTCTTCCGATCCTTACATTTTGGTGCGTGAAGCTTACTTCCAGCGTCATGACTTTATCGCCAACGGCGGTAAGCTGACCCCGGCGGACAACCCGAATGCCCAGGCTATTCAGGATGAACTGAAAGACATCGATTCCCAGTAATCTGCGAACGATAAAAAAAGGGTGAACATGTTGTTCACCCTTTTTTGTTGCGCGCGGCTTATCAGAAGCGGTAGTTGAAGTTGGCGCCGTACAGCCAGGCGGTCCCTTCGGAACGGAAGGTATACGGACCTTCCTTAATTTCAACGTGCTGGCCGTGCATATAGGAAAGACCGACGTCAACCGACGCATCCTTGTTGAACGCGTAAGTGGTACCCGCGCTCAGCCACAGGCGATCCTGGTCAGGAATGGAGATGGAGCGGTTGTTGGCCGGCACCGGGCTGTCATCGAAGGCGATACCGGTGCGGAAGGTCCAGTTATCGTCGTAATAATAAGTGGTCCCCAGCGCGATGCGGTAGGCATCCTTAAAGCCTTCCTCTTTATAGAACAGCGTCTGGCCGTTGCTGCCGGTGGCTTTCAGCTCCTGGAACTGACTCCAGCTGGTGTAGGTCAGGCTATAGTGGACCGCCCACTGCGGCGCCACGCGGTTATAGCCCGACAGCTCCCACATTTCCGGCAGGTTAAGGGTCAGTGAACCGCCGGTGGTCTGGCCGTTAGTGCCCGCTGGCAGACCGAAGTTGCCGAGGATTTGGTTATAGGCCGCCGGCAGGCTGCTGCGGTAGTTACCGTCGAAGTCGATCTTCACCTCGGAACGGTAGGTAAAACCGTAGCGGTTGTTCTTATCCAGCTCATAGAGAATACCGGCGTTCCAGCCAAAGCCCCAGGCGTTACCGTTAAGATGGGCGATCTGCGTGTCGGCAGGGATCTTCGCCACCTGGCCTGCCAGCGCTGGCGGCAGCGCGCCAGAGCCTGCGACAATCTGACCCAGGTCACCTGCATAGCGCTCGATCTTCGCCTTGGCGTAGACCGCGTCAAAACCTAAGCCAAAGCTCCAGTTGCTGTCGAGACGGTAGGCGCCGCTCAGGTTGAAGTTAGCGGTGGTCAGGTCGGTTTTACCGCCCATGCTGCCAGCCGCATAGTCGTCGTTGTATTCCGTTGCCAGGCCGTAGTTAGAGGTAATGGATGCCCCCCAACCGAATTGATCGTTAATCGGCGCGACAAAGTGGAAGTTGGGTACCCACGCCGTCGGGGCGATATTGTCCGCATTCAGGCTCTTGCCGGTGGGAGAGGTGCCGGAGACATTGACACCCGGGTCAACAAAAACGGCGCCCGCCGACATAGTTGGACGGTCAAACATCATAATCAATGCCGGGTTACGACTGGCATTGCCTGCATCGTCTGCGATAGCCCCTTCACCGGAATAGGCCCGACCCAGCCCTGATGAAGAGAATTCGTTGAGCTGGAAGCCTGCTGACCAGGCCTGGGTGGAAACAAGTGCTACAGCCACTGCAAGGGCAGATTGGGTAAAGCGGGTTTTCTGGCTCATGCCCATAACCTCATTGAGTTATTTTTTTTTAAACTATGTTACATGCCGTAACAGAAGCGCGGAAGTGTAGGGTCTGTGTTACAACAGAGAAATCAGACCAGTGCGCTGAGTATAGGTCTGACCAGATGAGTTGTTGCAAGTTTGTTTATGAAGTTTTTCAATTGTGATAACAGAAACGCGATCCAGCTGGCAAAATTGTCGGGGGGAGTAAGAGCCAGAGAGGGTGATTTTTGTTTTAGATCATTTTTAAGTGTGATTTCTGTCACTTAACGCGGTGATGGTGATTCTCGGCTGGAGGCTCACCGGGGGCAGGGCGTAAAATAGGCACATTATTTGTCTGGCGCCGAAGGTGCCTATACAGAGGAAATCTACGATGAGTAAATGTAGCGCTGATGAAACCCCGGTATGCTGCTGTATGGATGTTGGTACCATTGTGGACAACACCGACTGCACCGCCTCATACAGCCGCGTGTTCGCCAACCGCGCGGAAGCGGAGCAAACGCTCGCTGCGCTGAGCGAGAAAGCGCGTAATGTGCAATCTGAACCGTGCAAAATCAACCCGACCTTCACCGATGTTGACGGCGGCGTACAGCTGGATATCGATTTTATTTTTAGCTGCGAAGCCGAATCGCTGATCTTCCAGTTAGGATTACGTTAATCCCTCCGTTTAACGCCCCGTAGAAGGGGCGTTACCTTTCTGTTCAATGTGTTTTGGCTCGCAATTTTTCGCTTCCCCGATTGGCTTAATGTAAAAAATTAGTTAAGACTGTTATCAGGTCAGACCACTTGGTTGTTTTGCTTAACAGGGGAGCGTTATGAGTCAGGCATTACCGCTTATCACCCGTCAGGGCGATCGCATTGCCATTGTCAGGGGGTTACGCACGCCATTTGCGCGCCAGGCGACGGTTTTTCATGGCGTTCCGGCCGTTGATTTAGGGAAAATGGTGGTTGGCGAAATGCTCGCCCGGAGTGACATTCCCGCGGACGTCATTGAGCAACTGGTTTTTGGCCAGGTGGTGCAGATGCCGGAGGCGCCGAATATCGCCCGGGAAATCGTGCTCGGCACTGGAATGAGCGTGCACACCGATGCCTATAGCGTCAGTCGCGCCTGCGCCACCAGCTTCCAGGCCGTGGCGAATGTTGCTGAAAGCCTGATGGCCGGCAGCATCCGCGCCGGTATCGCCGGCGGCGCCGACTCCTCTTCTGTATTGCCCATTGGGGTCAGTAAAACACTGGCCCGCACGCTGGTGGATGCCAATAAAGCCCGCACGCTGAGCCAAAAGCTGAAGCTGTTTTCCCGTCTGCGGCCGCGCGACCTGCTGCCGGTCCCCCCGGCGGTGGCGGAATATTCAACCGGTTTGCGGATGGGCGATACCGCGGAACAGATGGCGAAAAGTTGGGGCATCACCCGGGAACAACAGGATGCGCTGGCGCATCGTTCGCACCAGCTGGCGGCCAAAGCCTGGGAAGAGGGAAAGTTGTCAGCTGAGGTGATGACGGCCTACGCGCCCCCTTTCCGCGAGCCGCTGGAGCAGGACAACAATATTCGTAAAAATTCAACCCTCGCAGATTACCAAAAGTTACGCCCTGCCTTTGACCGCAAACATGGCACCGTCACCGCAGCCAACAGCACGCCGCTGACGGACGGCGCGGCGGCGGTGATCCTGATGACCGAGTCCAGGGCCAAAGAGCTGGGTCTGACGCCGCTGGGTTATCTGCGCAGCTATGCCTTTACCGCCATCGACGTCTGGCAGGATATGCTGCTGGGTCCCGCATGGTCCACGCCGCTGGCGCTGGAGCGGGCAGGTCTGACGCTGGCGGATCTGACGCTTATTGATATGCACGAAGCTTTTGCTGCGCAGACGCTGGCCAATCTCCAGTGTCTGGCAAGCGAGCGCTTTGCTCGTGAAGTGCTGGGACGCTCGCAGGCCACCGGTGAGGTGGATGAGAGCAAGTTTAACGTCCTCGGCGGATCTATTGCTTACGGTCATCCTTTTGCTGCCACCGGCGCGCGGATGATCACCCAGACGCTGCATGAGCTGCGGCGACGGGGCGGGGGATTCGGTCTGGTGACGGCCTGCGCGGCAGGTGGTCTGGGTGCGGCGATGATCGTGGAGGCTGAATAATGGATGCTGT
The DNA here is from genome assembly GCF_002806655.1 of Klebsiella sp. K-Nf6. NCBI lineage: Bacteria > Pseudomonadati > Pseudomonadota > Gammaproteobacteria > Enterobacterales > Enterobacteriaceae > Klebsiella > Klebsiella sp. K-Nf6. Next base: position 29,165 of record NZ_PIBN01000004.1, read on the forward strand.
TTCCGCTTTTAAGCTTGAGGTCCGTGCGGACAAGATCGCGGTGATCACCATCGATGCCCCGGATGAGAAAATGAATACCCTGAAAGCCGAGTTCGGCAATCAGGTGCGGGGGCTGATACGCCAGATTCGTGATGATAAGTCGGTGCGCGGCGTGGTGTTTATTTCCGCCAAAGCGGATAACTTTATCGCCGGCGCAGACATTAACATGATTGCCCGCTGCCGCAGCGCGCAGGAAGCGGAAGCGCTGGCGCGCCAGGGACAGCAGATTATGGCTGAGATCCATGGCTTGTCGATCCCGGTGATTGCCGCCATCCACGGCGCCTGCCTTGGCGGCGGTCTGGAACTGGCGCTGGCCTGTCATGGCCGGATCTGTAGCGATGACGAAAAAACCCGTCTCGGTTTGCCGGAAGTGCAGCTTGGCCTGCTGCCGGGCTCCGGGGGAACGCAGCGTTTACCGCGGCTGATTGGCGTCAGTACAGCGCTGGATATGATGCTTACCGGCAGGCAGCTGCGTGCGCGCCAGGCGCTGAAGGCCGGTCTGGTAGACGAGGTGGTTCCGCAGGCGATTTTATTGCAGGCGGCGGTGGAGCTGGCGCTGAAGGGGCGACCGGCCAGTCGGGATATGCCCGTACGCGAACGCGTGCTGGCGGGGCCTTTGGGCCGCCATCTGTTATTCCATTTCGTCGGCAAACAAACGCAGCGCAAGACCCAGGGGAACTATCCGGCGGTGAAGCGAATTCTGCAGGTTGTCGAGAATGGCCTGGCCCACGGTTGCAGCAGCGGTTACGCCGAAGAAGCTCGCGCGTTTGGCGAACTGGCGATGACCCCGCAGTCGCAAGCGCTGCGTTCGATCTTTTTTGCCAGTACCGATCTGAAAAAAGACCGTGGCGCCGAAGCCGAGCCCGGACCGCTGACGAGCATTGCGGTGCTGGGCGGCGGCCTGATGGGCGGGGGGATCGCCTATGTGACCGCCTGTAAGGGCGGGCTGCCGGTGCGCATTAAAGATATCCAGTCGCGTGGCATTAACCATGCCTTAAAGTACAGCTGGGATCTGCTGAATAAACAGGTCCGCCAGCGTCGACTGCGTCCCAGCGAGCGCGATCGCCAGATGGCGCTGATCTCCGGCGCCACCGACTATCAGGGCTTTGCTCATCGCGACGTGGTGATCGAGGCGGTATTTGAGGACCTGGCCCTGAAGCAGCGGATGGTCAGCGAAGTGGAGCAATACAGTGGGCCGCAGACCATCTTTGCGTCGAACACCTCATCGTTACCGATAGGCGATATTGCCGCCCAGGCCCGTCGCCCCGAGCGGGTGATCGGCCTGCATTTCTTCAGTCCGGTGGAAAAAATGCCGCTGGTTGAAGTGATCCCGCATAAGGGAACCGATCCGCAGGCTATCGCCACCGTGGTGCAACTGGCTAAACGTCAGGGGAAAACGCCGATTGTGGTGGGGGATAAAGCGGGCTTCTATGTGAACCGCATCCTCGCGCCCTATATCAATGAAGCGATGCGCCTGCTGGTGGAGGGCGAACCGGTTGAAGAGATTGATAAGGCCTTGGTTAAATTCGGTTTCCCGGTAGGGCCAATCCAGCTACTGGATGAGGTTGGTATCGATACCGGCACCAAAATTATCCCCGTACTGGAGAGCGCGTTTGGAGAACGTTTTAGCCCACCTGCAAACATCATTGACGCGATTTTGAAGGACGATCGCAAAGGTAGAAAAAATAATCGTGGTTTCTATCTTTATGAGACAAAAGGGCGTAAAAGCAAAAAACGGCCCGACCCGGCAGTCTATCCGCTGCTCGGCATCGACCGCCCCCAGTCGCGGCTCTCCGCGCAGCAGGTGGCGGAACGCTGTGTGATGATGATGCTTAACGAGGCGGCGCGCTGCTTTGATGAGCAGATTATCCGTAGCGCGCGCGATGGCGATATCGGCGCCGTCTTTGGTATAGGGTTTCCGCCATTTCTTGGCGGCCCGTTCCGGTATATGGATACTATCGGCGCGGGTGAAGTAGCCGCGATCCTGCAGCGCCTGGCCGCCCAGTACGGCCCACGTTTTACACCCTGTGACACTTTATTACGCATGGCCGAACAGGGGACAACCTTTTGGCCAGCGGATGAACGGCTGACCTAAGTTGTGGTCAAAGAAGATAAATCCGGCTGCGGATGACGCTGTTGATTGGCTGTTTTGTAAACAATGATTGACTATACTTACGCCATTGAGGTAAAAAACAGCGTTTCATTCGTTGAATGGATCAGGCACAATGCCCGGCCACCGGGTCACCTGCGTATTGTCTTCGCAGGCCAAACTACGGTGCTTCTGGTTAACAAAAGCGGTGCAATATGCAAGTTTTTATTATGCGTCACGGCGACGCTGCCCTCGATGCAGCCAGCGACTCAGTTCGTCCATTAACCGTATGCGGTTGTGATGAGTCTCGTCAGATGGCAACCTGGCTGAAAGGTCAAAAAGTGGATATTGAGCGCGTTCTTGTCAGTCCCTATCTGCGTGCAGAACAGACGCTGGATATTGTTGGGGAGTGCATGAACCTGCCGAAACATGTCGACGTGATGCCGGAACTCACGCCGTGCGGCGACGTAGGCCTGGTTAGCGCCTATCTGCAGGCGCTGGCGAATGAAGGCGTGGCGACGGCGCTGGTCGTCTCCCACCTGCCGCTGGTGGGGTACCTGGTCTCAGAGCTGTGTCCGGGGGAAACGCCTCCGATGTTCACCACCTCGGCTATCGCCTGCGTGACGCTGGACGCCGACGGCAAGGGTGAATACCTCTGGCAGAAAAGCCCCTGCAATCTCAAGATGGCCAACGCCATCTGACGGCCCCGGAGCCCGCCGTTAAGGCAGCTCCGGCGGTTGCCACTCCTCTACCTCAATCAGTATCAGCAGTGCGGCGTCACCGCCGTACTCTTTTGGTGCCTGGTGAAACGCCATAATATGCGGGTGTTGCGCCAGCCACAGCGGGGTTTGCTGTTTGAGAATATGTTTGCCGTGCCCGTGCATCACACAGGCGCAAAACACATGTTCGCGGCGGCAGGCGGCAATCAGCGCGCCCAGCTCCTGTTTGGCCTGCTGCTGGGTGAGCCCATGCAGATCGAGAAACAGTTCCGGCGAATAATCCCCTCGGCGCAGCTTTTTCAGCTCAAAATGGCTGACGTCGGGGCGGACATATTTCGTTGAGCCTTCGGTATTCAGTAGCGGCTGAAACTCATCGGAGAAATAGTGGCTGTTATCGGCCTGTTCCTGCAGCAAACGCTTCGGGGCAACCTCGGTGATTTTCTTGCGCTGCGGGCGGTGAACGATGGTGTCCTGCTTGATCTTTCGCGTGCCGGTCATCAGCTGACGGAACAGCGCCTGATCCTCCTCGCTTAGCGATGTCTTCTTTTTCATTGTCCGCTCTCATTAATACTTTGCGCTAGTTTACCCGACTCAATATCCCTTCGGGCAAGGAAAACCTGTTTTTTCCCCAGCCACCCTACGCAAGAATGCTGATTTATCGCCGTCTTCATGGCACACTAGCCGCCGAATTTATAGCAGAGTGTGCCCTGGAGGTTGTCGTGGATAAAATTTTTGTTGATGAGGCAGTCAATGAGCTGCATACCATTCAGGACATGCTGCGCTGGGCGGTAAGCCGTTTCAGTGCTGCTAATATCTGGTACGGTCACGGGACTGATAACCCGTGGGACGAGGCAGTACAGCTGGTGCTGCCGTCGCTCTACCTGCCGCTGGATATCCCGGAAGATATGCGGACTGCGCGTCTGACCTCCAGCGAGAAACACCGCATCGTTGAGCGGGTGATCCGCCGCGTGAACGAGCGCATTCCCGTCGCCTATCTGACCAACAAAGCGTGGTTCTGCGGGCATGAGTTTTACGTCGATGAGCGGGTGCTGGTCCCGCGCTCCCCGATTGGCGAACTGATCAACAATCAGTTTGCCGGGCTGATTAACCATAAGCCGCAGCATATCCTTGATATGTGCACCGGCAGCGGCTGCATCGCCATCGCCTGCGCCTATGCTTTCCCGGAAGCCGAAGTCGACGCCGTGGATATTTCCCCGGACGCGCTGGCCGTCGCCGAGCACAACGTTGAGTCCCACGGGCTGATCCATCAGGTTACGCCGATCCGCTCCGACCTGTTCCGCGATCTGCCGAAGCTGCAGTACGATCTGATCGTCACCAATCCGCCGTACGTGGACGAAGAGGATATGGCCGATCTGCCGGAAGAGTATGAGCATGAGCCCGTGCTGGGTCTGGCCTCTGGTAGCGACGGCCTGAAGCTGACGCGCCGCATCCTCGGCAACGCGCCGGATTATCTCAGCGATGACGGGATTCTGATTTGTGAAGTCGGTAACAGCATGGTACATCTGATGGAGCAATATCCGGACGTGCCGTTTACCTGGCTTGAGTTTGATAACGGCGGCGACGGCGTCTTTATGCTGACCAAACAGCAGCTGATTGACGCCCGCGCGCACTTCGGTATTTATAAAGACTAAAAAAACAACACGCCAACATAACGAAAAAGATTGGAGCCGTGATGGCAGGAAATACAATTGGACAACTCTTTCGCGTCACTACCTTTGGCGAATCGCACGGCCTGGCGCTGGGCTGCATCGTCGACGGCGTGCCGCCGGGCATCCCGCTGACCGAAGCCGACCTGCAGCACGACCTCGATCGTCGTCGCCCGGGCACCTCGCGTTACACCACGCAGCGTCGCGAGCCGGATCAGGTCAAAATTCTTTCCGGCGTCTTCGAAGGCGTTACTACCGGGACCAGTATCGGTCTGCTGATTGAGAACACCGATCAGCGTTCGCAGGATTACGGCGCGATCAAAGATCTGTTCCGTCCGGGCCATGCCGATTACACCTACGAGCAAAAGTATGGTCTGCGTGACTATCGCGGCGGCGGTCGTTCCTCCGCCCGTGAAACGGCGATGCGCGTGGCGGCCGGGGCGATTGCCAAAAAATTCCTCGCCGCGAAGTTCGGCATTGTCATTCGCGGCTGCCTGACGCAGATGGGTGATATTCCGCTGGCCATCAAAGACTGGGATCAGGTCGAGCAGAATCCGTTCTTCTGCCCGGACCCGGATAAAATCGACGCTCTGGATGAACTGATGCGCGGCCTGAAAAAAGAGGGTGACTCCATTGGCGCGAAAGTGACGGTGGTGGCTGACGGCGTACCGCCGGGCCTCGGCGAGCCGGTCTTCGATCGCCTGGATGCCGATATCGCCCACGCGCTGATGAGTATCAACGCCGTGAAAGGGGTGGAAATTGGCGACGGCTTCGACGTGGTGAAGCTGCGCGGCAGCGAAAACCGCGATGAAATCACCAAAGATGGATTCCAGAGCAACCACGCCGGCGGCATTCTTGGCGGCATCAGCAGCGGACAGCAGATCGTTGCCCATATCGCGCTGAAACCTACCTCCAGTATTACCGTTCCCGGTCATACGATTAACCGCTTTGGCGAAGAAGTGGAGATGATCACCAAAGGGCGTCACGATCCGTGTGTCGGCATTCGCGCCGTACCGATCGCTGAGGCGATGCTGGCGATCGTCCTGATGGATCACTTTATGCGTCAGCGCGCGCAGAATGGCGATGTGACGACGACAATTCCACGCTGGTAACCATGAAAAACACCGTTATCGCACTGCTCGCGCTGCTGGCCAGCGCCGGTACCCTGGCCGCGACGCCGTGGCAGAAAATATCCCAGCCGATCGGCGGCAGTGCCCAGTCAATCGGCGCATTTTCCAATGGCTGTATCGTGGGCGCCGAGGCGCTCCCTCTGAGCGCCACCGGCTATCAGGTGATGCGTACCGATCAGCGTCGCTACTTCGGTCATCCGGATCTGGTTCAGTTTATTCAGCGCCTGAGTAATCAGGTGCACAATAAAGGAATGGGAACCGTGCTGATTGGCGACATGGGGATGCCGGCGGGCGGGCGCTTTAACGGCGGTCACGCCAGTCACCAGACGGGCCTGGATGTCGATATTTTCCTCCAGCTGCCGCAAACGCGCTGGACATCGTCTCAGCTGTTGAAGCCGCAGGCGCTGGATCTGGTCGCCAGCGACGGCAAGCACGTGGTGCCGTCGCTGTGGAGCCCGCAAATCAGCCAGCTGATCAAGCTGGCGGCGGAAGATAGCGAGGTCACCCGTATTTTCGTCAACCCGGCGATTAAACAGCAGCTGTGCCTGGACGCGGGCAGCGACCGTCAGTGGTTGCGTAAAGTCCGTCCCTGGTTCCAGCATCGCGCCCATATGCATGTTCGTCTGCGCTGTCCGGCAGGGAGCCTTGAATGTGAAGAGCAGGCGCCGCCGCCGGCTGGAGATGGCTGCGGGGCGGAGCTACAAAGCTGGTTCGAACCACCTAAACCCGGGTCTACCCCCCCTGTGAAGAAGACGCCGCCGCCGCTGCCGCCTTCCTGCCAGGCGCTACTGGATGAGCATGTGCTGTAATGGATAGTTTTATCGAGTTGTTTGCCGTATCGCCGTTGGTGCTGGTGGTACTCTTCTTTGTCGCCATCCTGGCCGGTTTTATTGACTCACTGGCCGGAGGCGGGGGGTTACTGACCGTTCCGGCGTTGATGGCGGCAGGCATGCCGCCGGCGCAGGCGCTGGCGACCAATAAGCTGCAGGCCTGCGGCGGGTCGCTATCGGCGACCCTCTATTTTGTCCGCCGTAAGGTAGTCAGCCTCGCCGATCAGAAGCTGAATATTCTGATGACCTTTATCGGCTCAACCGCTGGTGCGCTGCTGGTCCAGCACGTCCAGTCCGATATTCTTAAGCAGATCCTGCCGTTGCTGGTGATCGGCATCGGTCTCTATTTTCTGCTGATGCCGAAACTGGGCGAAGCGGACCGGCAGCGTCGGCTGTACGGTCTGCCGTTTGCGCTGGTTGCTGGCGGCAGCGTAGGATTCTACGACGGCTTTTTTGGCCCCGGCGCCGGTTCGTTTTATGCACTGGCTTTTGTCACCCTGGCCGGATTTAACCTGGCGAAGTCGACGGCCCATGCCAAGCTGCTGAACGCGACCTCAAACGTCGGCGGTCTGCTGCTGTTTATCATCGGCGGGAAGGTCATCTGGGCCACCGGCTTTGTGATGATGGCCGGCCAGTTTATTGGCGCTCGCGCCGGCTCCCGGCTGGTGCTGAGTAAAGGGCAGTCGCTGATCCGGCCGATGATCGTTATCGTCTCGGCGGTGATGAGCGCGAAGCTTCTCTATGACAGCCACGGGGCTGAGATTTTGCAGTGGTTGGGAATTCATTAATGCAACAGCAACACCATTATCAGCAGTTGATTGACCTTTTCGACAGCTGCTTTGCCGAAGAATTTAATACTCGCCTGGTAAAAGGCGACGATGAACCGATCTACCTTCCGGCCGATGACGACACGCTCTATCACCGTATCGTGTTTGCGCACGGTTTCTTTGCCAGCGCCCTGCACGAGATTTCTCACTGGTGTGTCGCCGGCAAAGCGCGCCGCGAACAAGTCGATTTTGGCTACTGGTACTGCCCGGACGGCCGCGATGCAATGACTCAAAGCCAGTTTGAGGACGTCGAGGTGAAACCGCAGGCCTATGAGTGGCTGTTCTGCGTGGCGGCGGGATTTCCGTTTAACGTCAGCTGTGACAATCTGGAAGGAGACGTTGAGCCCGATCGCATCGCCTTCCAGCGCCGGGTCCATGCTCGGGTGATGACTTTGCTTGAACAAGGGCTCCCCGAACGTCCGGCGCGTTTTATTCGCGCATTGCAACATTATTATCAAACGCCGACATTGACGGCGGAACACTTTCCGTGGCCGGAAGACCTGCACTAAGGCCACACATTACATGACAAGAGGTAAGATGATGATCGCGGAGTTTGAATCACGCATTCTGGCGCTGATTGACAACATGGTAGACCACGCCAGTGATGATGAACTGTTTGCCGGCGGTTATCTGCGCGGCCACCTGACGCTGGCGGTGGCTGAGCTGGAAGGGGAGGGCGAGCATTCTGCTGAAGCGGTAAACAGTAAGGTCAGCCAGAGCCTGGAGAAGGCCATCAGCGCTGGCGAATTGTCGCCGCCGGACCAAATTCTGGTGCAGGGGATGTGGCATAACCTGTATCAACAGGCGAAAAATCAGGCCTGAGCCATGTTGTAGCCCGGGTCAGGCGTCAGCCGTACCCGGGAAATTGCCTGCCCTCATGGTTTTATTTCACCGCTTTTCCCTTCAGCAGTTTTCTCACCCACAGACGATTCGGATTCAGCGCCGCCAGGGTATCGCTATCCAGCGGCAGCGGTTCAGCGCTCATCTGCGCCGCCAGCAGCTCAGCGCTTAACGGCGCGGTGCAGAGACCCCGCGATCCGAGCGCGCCAAGCATAAACAGGTTGTGACAGACCGGCGCGCGACCGGCGTTATCCTGCTGTTCGTGGAGGCTGGCGTATTGCGTCAATATTGCCTGATAGTCCGGCACGTTACCGACCATTGGCAGGTGATCGCGGGTGGCGCAGCGTACACCGCAGCGGGCATCATTGGCGCTGATATCCACGTCCTGCGTCCAGTCCGCGTCCGGGAAGCAGTCGATCAACCGTTGCCGGTTGTGCTGCTGATCTTCCTCGCTGAAGGTGGTGTCGGTCTTCCCGCGATGGTAGCTGGCGCCAATGCAGTGCTGCTGATTGTGCGGATTCTGCGGCGTCAGGTAGCCATCGTAGCACAGCACCTGGCACAGGGCGGAAAGCTGCGGGGTGGTAGGTATATGACTGACCTGGCCGCCAACAGGGTAGACCGGCAGCTGGGCGGTTTGCGCAAAATCCGCGATGCTGTGGCCGTTGGCCAGCACCACCGCCTGATGATGCTGCTGCTGATTGAGCAGCCAGCCATCGCCCTCCATGCTGAGTGTTTCGACGTGATAACCATAGCGCACGTGCAGGCCGCGAGTTGCCGCCAGCGCCAGCAGCTCGGCGGTGAGCTGCTGCGGGCACAGCCAGCCGCCGGCCGGATAGGTGATGCCGCCGCAGCCGGTATCGACGCCGGTCAGCCCGACAACCTGTTCCGCCGTCACCGCGCAGGCGATGTCCGGGGGTAAATTCAGCGCCAGCATCTGGGCGATTTTGTGCGCGCTTTTTTCATCCCAGCCGAGCTGGGTGACGCCGCACCATTGATGATCGAACATCACCGGCAGCGCGTCATACATTCGGCGGGCGAAAGTAAAGGCCGCAGGGAAAAAGCGCGCCAGCGCCGGATCGTGCTGGCTTAACAGCGGATACAGCGCACCCTGGCGATTGCCGGAGGCGCCCTGCGCCGGGGCGTCGTCGGCGCAGTAGAGGGTCACCTGCCAGCCTCGGCGCAGCAACGCGAGGGAGAGCAGGGCGCTGGCGATCCCTCCACCGATGATGGCTGCCTCGCGGGCATCGCTGCTCCTGCGAGCGAACCAGGGCGCGCGCGCAGGAAAGCTCAGCGCTTGCGCCATCTCTCCGGCCAACATCTCCCGTTTGCGGCCGAAGCCTTTGCTTTTACGCATGGTAAAGCCGGCCTCCTGCAAACCGCGACGGACAAAACCAGCGGAAGTGAAGGTAGCCAGTGTCCCTCCAGGCCGCGCCAGGCGTGCCATGGCGTTAAACAGATCCTGAGTCCACATATCGGGATTTTTGGCCGGGGCAAAGCCGTCAAGAAACCAGGCGTCCACCTGCTGGTTTAGTGAATCATCCAGTTCCCTGGTCAGCTCGTTGATATCGCCAAACCACAGATCGAGCGTCACCCGTCCACCGTCGAGCAGAAGACGATGGCATCCGGCGAAGGCCGACGGCCATTGCGCCTGCAGTTGCTCCGCCCACGGAGCCAGCTCTGGCCAGCGCTGGTGCGCCAGGCGGAGATCTTCAGCCTTCAGTGGATATTTTTCAAAACTGATGAAATGTAACCTTTGCAGGGTAACGTCCGGGTTATCACGAACAAAAACGTCAAACGCCTGCCAGAGGGTCAGGAAATTGAGACCGGTGCCGAAGCCGCTCTCCGCGACGATAAACAGTGGCCGAGAGTGGCTGGCGAAGCGCTCCGGCAGGTGATTTCCACCGAGAAAAACGTAGCGCGTCTCTTCCAGACCATTGTCATTGGAAAAGTAAACATCGTCGAAATCTCGGGAAACAGGTGTACCCTCAGCGTTGAATTCCAGGTTGGCTGGTTGTATGACGTTTTGTTTCACGTAAGTTACTCGAATTACAAGGCGTAGCACGATCTTAACGATGTGTGCCTGAGGGCGCAAATTTATACATAAATTGTCTGATCGGACTTGTTCGGCGTACAAGTGTACGCTATCGTGCGACACGAAACTTAAAATAGTGCGACTTACAGAGGTATTGAATGAAACGTGCAGTGATTACTGGCTTGGGCATCGTTTCCAGCATCGGTAATAACCAGCAGGAAGTCCTGGCATCTCTGCGTGAAGGACGTTCAGGGATCACTTTCTCTCAGGAGCTTAAAGATTCAGGGATGCGCAGCCACGTATGGGGCAACGTCAAACTGGATACCACTGGCCTCATTGACCGCAAAGTAGTGCGCTTTATGAGCGACGCTTCCATCTATGCTTACCTGTCCATGGAACAGGCCGTTGCAGACGCAGGTCTGGCGCCGGAAGCATACCAGAGCAACCCGCGTGTTGGCCTGATTGCAGGCTCCGGCGGCGGCTCCCCGAAATTCCAGGTCTTCGGCGCTGATGCCATGCGTAGCCCGCGTGGTCTGAAAGCCGTGGGCCCGTATGTGGTCACCAAAGCGATGGCTTCCGGCGTTTCCGCCTGCCTCGCCACGCCGTTCAAAATCCACGGCGTTAACTACTCCATCAGCTCGGCCTGCGCCACTTCCGCCCACTGCATCGGTAACGCGGTAGAGCAGATCCAACTGGGCAAACAGGATATCGTCTTTGCCGGCGGCGGCGAAGAGCTGTGCTGGGAAATGGCTTGTGAATTCGACGCCATGGGCGCACTGTCCACCAAATACAACGACACCCCGGAAAAAGCGTCCCGTACCTATGATGCGAACCGTGATGGCTTCGTTATCGCCGGCGGCGGCGGTATGGTCGTCGTGGAAGAACTGGAACACGCCCTGGCGCGTGGCGCGCACATCTATGCCGAAATCGTCGGTTACGGCGCAACCTCCGATGGCGCGGACATGGTAGCCCCGTCTGGCGAAGGCGCAGTGCGCTGCATGCAGATGGCGATGCACGGCGTTGATACCCCGATTGACTACCTGAACTCCCACGGTACGTCTACTCCGGTCGGCGACGTGAAAGAGCTGGGTGCTATCCGTGAAGTGTTCGGCGACAACAGCCCGGCTATCTCTGCAACCAAAGCGATGACCGGTCACTCGCTGGGCGCGGCGGGCGTACAGGAAGCCATCTACTCCCTGCTGATGCTGGAGCACGGCTTTATCGCGCCGAGCATCAACGTCGAAGAGCTGGACGAGCAGGCTGCTGGCCTGAACATCGTCACCAAGCCGACTGACGCTAAGCTGACCACTGTGATGTCCAACAGCTTCGGCTTCGGCGGCACCAACGCCACGCTGGTGATGCGTAAATACAACGATTAATCAGCATGCGAAGTGCAGAGGGGAGCCACCGGCTCCCCTTTTTTGTTATCTTGACAGGGTAAGGGCCTGCAGGCAAACTGCTGGCGGATCCATTAGTCTCTCCACTAATGCGTAAGCGTTTAACGTCAACCAACGCGCCTTAACCCTGAGAATCAGGTGGAGGGGGCGTGTCGCTTTGCTCGCCTTACTCTGCGAATCTGGAGTAATGCATGTCCGCAGTTACTGAAACAACATCCCATTCCTCAGCGAATTTTTCGCTCTTCCGTATTACGTTTGCCGTCTTTTTGACCTACATGACCGTTGGTTTGCCGCTGCCAGTGATCCCGCTGTTTGTCCATCAGGAGCTGGGGTTTGGCAACACCGTGGTTGGCGTGGCGGTAGGGATCCAGTTCCTCGCCACCGTTCTGACCCGCGGCTACGCCGGGCGCCTGGCAGACCAGTACGGCGCTAAACGCTCCGTCCTGCAAGGGATGCTGGCCTGTGCCCTGGCCGGCGCGGCATGGCTGGCCGCTGCGCTGTTGCCGCTGCCGGTGCTCGCCAGGCTTGGCCTGCTGCTGCTGGGGCGCTTGATCCTCGGATTTGGCGAAAGCCAGTTGCTGACCGGTAACCTGAGCTGGGGGATGGGGCTGGTGGGGCCGGCCCGCTCCGGCAAAGTGATGTCATGGAACGGCATGGCGATGTATGGCTCGCTGGCGGTGGGCGCCCCACTGGGATTATTGATCTATAGCCATTTTGGCGTGGCGGTGCTGGCCTGCGTCACCATGGGATTACCTCTCGTCGCCTGGCTCATTAACGGTACCGTACGCAAAGTGGCGGCTCACGGTGGCGAGCGCCCTTCATTATGGGGCGTCATCGGCATGATCTGGCGGCCAGGCATTGGTCTGGGCCTGCAGGGCGTTGGTTTTGCGGTGATCGGCACCTTCGTTTCCCTCTATTTCGCCAGTCATAACTGGCCGATGGCCGGCTTTACCCTGACGGCGTTTGGCGGTGCCTTTGTGCTGATGCGTATTCTGTTTGGCTGGATGCCGGACCGGTTTGGCGGCGTCAGGGTGGCGATGGTTTCGTTACTGATAGAGGCGGTTGGTCTGACGCTGCTGGGGCTGGCGCCGAATGCCTGGCTGGCGCTGGCTGGCGCGGCGCTAACGGGATGCGGTTGCTCACTGATTTTCCCTTCACTCGGCGTGGAGGTGGTGAAGCGCGTCCCGGCGCAGGTGCGCGGCACCGCGCTCGGCGGCTATGCGGCCTTTCAGGATATCTCCTATGGCCTGACCGGGCCGCTAACCGGCCTGCTGGCGACCTCGCTGGGCTACTCGTCGGTGTTCCTTGCTGGCGCTCTCTGCGCGGCGCTGGGGATTATCGTCACCCTCGTCTCTTTCCGCCGCCAGGGTTAGGTTATTGTCCGGCCTTGCCCGCGGGCAGGCCGGACGCCGTCTGCCGCGGCAGGTAATACTTCACCTGGAATTCGAACATATTAGTATACAGAATGGAGTAATCGATAGGCTGGTGGTGTTCATCAATCGCCTGCGTCTGCATGCGGATAATCGGATCTTTGGCGCTGATATGCAGGAGAGTTGCCAGCTCAGGCGTTGGGAGTACCGGCACTATTGCTTCGTAACATCCATTTATTCTTACTCCGCATTCGTTTTCTATATATGAAAACTTCGATTTCTTCATATGCGCGATGGTCAGATCGGGAAAACGGGTCGCGGAGAGCCAGGTTTCCTCTAATTGCATGGCGATATTATCGATAAAACGCAATCTTTTAGCATAATATACCGCTTCGCCATGCTGCAATTGCAGTCCACGGGCAATTTCCTCCGACGCTGGCTGTAACTCAAATTTGAGGATCTGGCTGGAGGGCGTTTTTCCCTGATTACGGGCAATTTCGGTAAAACTGTCTAAATGCGTCACCGACGCCTGGAAATGCTTATTTCTAATCCATGTTCCTGAGCCATGTCGGCGTTCGATTAAACCATCCTCTTCCAGCGTTTTCAGCGCTTTACGTAACGTATTGCGTGAAACATCATAAAGTTCTGCCAACTCTTTTTCGGCCGGCAGAAGATCGCCAATGTTGTAGAACGGGCTATTAATTTTGTTTTTAAGCAAATTGACGATATTTTTGTACACCACTTTTGAACCTCCATAATCCCTTTGGAAACATGGCCTTGCTATCGTATGTTGTTAAATATAGGGCAAGACGTTCATTTTTTGCTTTGCTTCTGCACCACTTCAGGATGGCTAACTGTGATCAAAACCGCGGTTAAGAAAATTAACAATTATTAAAGTGCTCGTCAATTGAGGTCATCAGTAAAACAGGAAGGGGTAATGCAAAATATATTGTTAGTGTGTGCGGCGGGAATGTCGACCAGTATGCTGGTGAAAAGAATGCAGGAGCAGGCTGGAAATATTCAGGCTCAGGTTAATATCAATGCGCTGGCCATTTCTGAAGCTAAAGAAAAAATTAAGAACAATGAAGTAGATGTCGTCCTTTTAGGGCCTCAGGTCCGTTTTCAAAAAAAGGAAATAGAAGAGGTGGCCCAGGGGAAAATGCCGGTGGCGGTGATTGACATGAAATATTATGGGCAAATGGACGGTAAAGCCGTCTTGGAAAGTGCGCTGGTATTATTGGCAAACCGATAGTTTTCTCATTTATCCCCGTTATCGTGTGGGTACTTTCGTTGCTGCCCTGGGCTGCTGCGGCTAAAAAACACGATGACGTTAATAAATTATTATGAATAAGGGTTCGTCATGAGTTTCATGGATACCTTTGAGCGTGGCATGGAAAAAATCCTCGTGCCTGTCGCAATTAAGTTAAATTCTCAGATCCACGTTTCAGCGATTCGCGATGCGTTTATTCTTTCGTTTCCCATCGTCATGGCCAGTTCGCTGATTATTCTTATCAACTTTGCTATTTTGTCGCCTGACGGATTTATCGCCAGTATTCTGCATTTAGGGTCGATATTCCCCCATCTCGCGGAGGCGCAGCAGATTTTCACCCCGGTAATGAACGGTTCGGTCAATATCATGGCGATATTGATCACCTTTCTGGTGGCGCGCAATATGGCGATCAGCTATCAGCAGGACGATCTCCTGTGCGGCCTGACGGCGATCGGCGCCTTTTTTGTGGTGTACACGCCTTATACCATCATCGATGGTCAGGCCTATCTGGCGACCAAATATCTTGGCCCGCAGGGGTTGTTTGTGGCGATTATCGTCGCGCTGATTTCCAGCGAAGTCTTTTGCCGCCTGGCGCGCAACCCAAGGGTGACCATCACGATGCCGGCTGCGGTGCCGCCGGCGGTGGCGCGTTCCTTTAAGGTGTTGTTGCCGATTTTCTTCGTGATGATCTTCTTTTCGATCCTCAACTATCTGTTGACGCGTATTTCGCCGAATGGTCTTAACGATCTGATTTATACCCTTATTCAGGCTCCGCTGAAGGATATGGGGACCAACATTGTGACCGTTCTGGTGCTGGGACTGGTGGCGAATTTCCTCTGGGTGTTGGGGATCCATGGGCCGAATACCGTGGCCGCCATCCGCGAGACCATCTTCTCGGAAGCTAACCTCGAAAATCTCTCCTATGCCGCCTCGCATGGCAGCACCTGGGGAGCGCCGTACCCCATTACCTGGACCGGCATCAACGATGCGTTTGCTAACTGCGGCGGGTCGGGTATGACGCTGGGCCTGTTACTGGCCATCTTTATCGCCTCCCGACGCAAAGATTACCGTGACCTGGCAAAAATGGCCTTCGTGCCGGGCCTGTTTAACATCAATGAACCGGTGATGTTTGGCCTGCCGATTGTGCTTAACCCCATCCTGGTGATCCCGTTTATTCTGGTGCCATTTGTGAATTCACTGATCGGTTATTTCTTTATTAGCATGGAGTTTATTCCACCGATTGCTTACGCCGTACCCTGGACCACGCCCGGGCCGCTTATCGCCTTCTTTGGCACCGGCGGCAACTGGCTGGCGCTGTTTGTCGGCATTCTGTGCCTCGCGGTTTCAACACTCATTTACTTACCGTTTGTGATTGCCGCTAACAAGGTCAATACCGCGGCGGCGACCGACCAGGAGGATGGCGATGTTTGCAGATGAAAGTACGGTCATGGAGTTGCTGATTTATGCTGGTCAGGCGCGATCAGACGCCATGGAGGCGATTGCCGCCTCCCGGCAGCGGGAATGGGGGCGGGCAGCGGATTTGATGGCCAGCTCGGAAGCGGCCTGTCGGGCAGCGCATAAGATCCAAACGGCGTTGATAGGTCAGGACGAAGGCTGCGGAAAAATCACCGTTAACCTTATTCTGGTGCACGCCCAGGATCACTTAATGACCGCGATGCTGTGCCAGGATTTAGCCAAAGAAATTATTGCCCTGCGCCAGGAGCGCTCTGCCTGATTTACCCGCCTTCAGCCGTTCTGGCTGAAGGCCAATTATAACAATATGTAAAGGTACCCTATGTATTCAAGTCAATTGAAGGTGAGCTTATTGTCTTTATCGGTACTGCTGGCTATTTCGACAAGTGATGTGATGGCGGCTAAATTAACCATTGAACAGCGTCTGGAATTACTGGAGTCTGAACTGTCGGCGAATAAAAAAGAGCTACAAAAAACGCAATCACAATTATCGACCTATAAAGGTAAGGTGGCCGAATTACAAAAAAGTATTAAGGAGAATGAAAAACGTCATGTCACGACGGGTTATCCAACAACAACGTCGCCGGTGGCGGAAAATATAGCCAATGAAAATAATGAACTGAGTAAAAAAGCGGCCCCGGTGCAGGTGAAAGCCACTCAGCAGGTGGCGGTTATTGATACCGAAGGCCAGAAGCCGAAACTGGAAAGCGTCACCCTGAAGGACATCAGTAAATTTGTTAAAGATGATATTGGCTTTAGCTACCAGGGGTACTTCCGTTCCGGCTGGGGAACATCAAATCACGGATCGTCGCAGACCTACGCCCCCGGCTCGCTGGGTCGTTTCGGTAATGAAATGAGTGGCTGGTTCGACTTAACGTTGAATCAGCGGGTCTATAACCAGGATGGCAAAACGGCGAATGCCGTTGTGACGTACGACGGTAACGTCGGCGAGCAGTATAACGACGCCTGGTTTGCTGGCCAGGATACCGACAGCATTTTGCAGTTTAGTGATATTTACCTGACCACCAAAGGTTTCCTGCCGTTCGCGCCAGAGGCGGATTTCTGGGTCGGCAAACATAAACTGCCCGAGTATGAAATTCAGATGCTGGACTGGAAGTCACTGACCACCGACGTTGCGGCCGGGGTCGGGATCCAGAACTGGGCGCTGGGGGTTGGCCAGCTGGATGCGTCCATCAGCAGGAACGACGTCGACGTATATTCACGAGATTTCACACAAACCACTCAGATGAACACCAACTCAGTCGACCTGCGCTATCGCAATATTCCCCTGTGGCAGTCGGGGTCTCTGTCGCTAATGGGCAAATATGCATTCGCGAATAAAAATGACGAGCAGGAGAGAAACGAGGATAACAACAGCTACTTCCGGTTCAAAGATACCTGGATGGCCACCGCCATTATTCGTCAGGAGCTGGAGCGCAAGGGCTTTAACGAATTTACGCTGCAGGTGGCGAACAACTCGTACGCCAGCAGTTTCGCCAACTTCTCCGGCGCCAGTAACTCCATGGCCAGCGGACGCTATTACTATGGCGATCATACCAACGGCGTGGCCTGGCGTCTGATCTCGCAGGGGGAAATGTATCTCGCCGATCGCATTATCATGGCGAATTCACTGGTGTGGGCCCATGGCAATGATGTGTATAGCTATGAAAGCGGGGCGCACAGCGATTTCGACAGCCTGCGCGCGGTGATCCGCCCAGCCTGGATATGGGACACCTGGAACCAGACCGGGGTCGAGCTGGGGTGGTTTACCCAGAAAAACAACACCCGTCAGGGCGACGATCTGAAGGAGTCAGCGTATAAAACGACGCTGTACCATGCGCTGAAGGTTGGGCCGAGCCTGCTGGGGTCACGTCCTGAAATTCGCTTCTATGGAACGTATATCAATATTCTCGATAACCAGTTGTCGCAGTTTGCGTTCAACGACGAAAGCAAAGATGAGTTTATGGTTGGCGTTCAGGCCGAGGTGTGGTGGTAACCGGCAAATCACTTAACGGGCGCCCGCATGAGGCGGGCGCGTTTTCCTGCGACGTGGGCTACAGCAGCCACCACAGCAGAAGGAGCAGGATCAATACACCGCCCAGCGCCAGCTGCCACGGCTTAGCGGCCCACGCTCGTTTCGGCGCGGGCTTTTCCTGCGGGATGGCCAACGTCTCCTGAGCGCGGGCTACCCGCAGCACAAACACCTTATTCAACAGCGCCAGGATCTGCGCTGGGCTCAGCGTCGTCTGCGGGGTGACCTGCCAGCTGCGACGCGCAAAGTCGACAATCTTTTGCCACTCTGCGGCCTCCAGCGGCTGCTTGAGCGCTCCCTGCAGCGAGGTGAGCGTGGGCGAGCTTTGTGCACTCAGCGTTTGCCGCGCCTGAAGCCAGTATGAAAGCGGCGTGAAGTGCGTCGCCGGGATCAGCTCTCCGGATTTGACACCGCAAAGTTCCAGCATGGACTGCCAAATCAGCTTGCTCGGTTCGCCGGTGGCAGCCGCCAGCTTAGTCACCAGCTGATTAAGCGTGTTGTGCTCCGCCGGCAAGAGCGGGCGCAGGGTCGCGGGACGCTGCTGCGGTTGCGGGATCGATAGCTGGCCGCGCTGCAGCAGGTGCAGAATGTTCTCCAGCTGCGGCTGGCTTAGCGCATGCAGCGCCGTTTGCCCATAATGTTGACGAATATAATCGCTGACCGCCTGACGGTTATTGCCTTGACCCAGCAGATCGCTGAGCTGTGCCAGCGTCTGGCGATGATGATGATTGTCCTGAGCCATGGTTAAACGCTGATTGAGACTCGTCTCCGCGGCGTTGAAATGGCGGGCCAGCAGGGGGGTGTCGCCTTTCAGTCCAAGGTCATGCTTGACGCAGGCCCACACTTCCGCATTCTGCTGCGAGGTCAGCGCCACCAGGCGCGTGATCAGTCGCTCCAGGACGGTGCGTTGCTGCATGGAAAGCGAAGGTTCGCCGGTGGCGGCAGTGCCTGATGGACCTCGCCCCGGAGGACGGTCTGGCATATCTGCAAGGGGGTGCGTCATGATTCATCCTTTCGATATCGCGGTGCTGGAACCAGGTGATGAGTATGCCTGGCGGCCAGATTATGGCACACTTCCCCGGTTAACTCTCGTTCTCAGACAGGTACTGAACTGTGAAAATCCTCGTTGATGAAAATATGCCCTATGCCCGTGATCTTTTTAGCCGTTTAGGCGATGTGCAAGCGGTTCCAGGCCGTCCGGTTCCGGCCGATGCCCTGACCGATGCGGATGCCTTAATGGTGCGATCGGTCACCCGGGTCAATGAAGCATTGCTCTCCGGCAAGGCCATTAAGTTCGTCGGCACCGCTACCGCAGGCACCGATCACGTCGATCAGGCGTGGCTGCAGCAGGCAGGGATTGGTTTCTCCGCGGCGCCCGGCTGCAATGCCATTGCGGTGGTGGAGTACGTCTTTTCATCGCTGCTGATGCTGGCCGAACGCGACGGCTTCGCGCTGCGCGATCGCACCGTCGGGATCGTTGGCGTCGGCAACGTCGGCGGACGGTTGCAAAAACGGCTGGAAGCGCTGGGGATCAAAACCCTGCTCTGCGATCCGCCGCGCGCCGATCGCGGAGACGAAGGCGATTTCCGCTCCCTCGATGCCCTGGTCCAGGAAGCCGATGTACTGACCTTCCATACCCCGCTGTATAAAGAAGGGCCGTATAAAACCCTGCATCTGGCGGATGAAGCGCTGATTAGCCGACTGAAGCCTGGAACGATTTTAATTAACGCCTGCCGCGGGCCGGTGGTGGATAACGCCGCGCTGCTGAAACGGCTGGAAGCCGGCCAGCCACTGAGCGTGGTGCTGGACGTCTGGGAGCCGGAGCCGGATCTTAACGTTGCGCTTCTCAAGCGAGTGGATATCGGTACCGCGCATATTGCCGGCTACACCCTCGAAGGGAAAGCGCGCGGGACGACGCAGGTTTTTGAAGCCTACAGCGCCTTTATCGGCCATCCGCAGCAGGTGGCACTGGATACCCTGCTGCCGGCGCCGGAATTTGGCCGCATCACCCTGCATGGCCCGCTCGATCAGCCGACGCTGAAAAGACTGGTCCATTTGGTGTATGATGTGCGCCGCGATGATGCGCCGCTGCGGAAGGTGGCGGGCGTCGCCGGTGAATTCGACAAGCTGCGTAAAAACTATCAGGAACGCCGCGAATGGTCTTCGCTGTATGTACAGTGCAGCGATGCGCAGGCGGCGACGCTGTTGCGTCAGCTCGGTTTTAACGCTGTGCATCATCCTGTTCGTTAATGTCTTCTTAATGCCTCTGCCGGATACTCCGGCAGGGCCGCTTTATTTCTGGAGTAAACCACCATGTCTGAAGGCTGGAATATTGCCGTACTGGGCGCAACGGGCGCCGTAGGCGAAGCCCTGCTCGAAACTCTTGCTGAACGCCAGTTCCCGGTGGGGGAGATTTTTGCTCTGGCGCGCAATGAAAGCGCGGGCGAACATCTGCGTTTTGGTGGCAAGTCGGTGATCGTCAAGGACGCCGCCGAGTTTGACTGGACCCAGGCCCAGCTGGCCTTCTTCGCTGCCGGCGTCGAAGCCAGCGCGGCGTATATCGAAGACGCCACTAACGCCGGGTGTCTGGTTATCGATCTCAGCGGCCTGTTCGCGCTGGAGCCGGACGTGCCGCTGGTGGTGCCGGACGTGAACCCGTTCGTTCTGGGCGACTACCGCAATCGCAACCTGATCGCGGTGCCCAATAGTCTGACCAGCCAGCTGCTGACGGCACTCAAGCCGCTTATCGATCAGGGCGGATTGTCGCGCATCAGCGTCACCAACCTGCTCTCCGCTTCGGGACACGGGAAAAAAGCGGTGGATGCGCTGGCAGGGCAGAGCGCCAAGCTGCTGAACGGGATCCCCGTTGATGAAGACGATTTCTTTGGCCGCCAGCTGGCATTTAATATGCTACCGCTGCTGCCGGATCGTGAAGGGAGCGTGCGCGAAGAGCGGCGTATCGTCGATGAAGCGCGCAAAATCCTTCAGGATGACGGGCTGATGATTTCCGCCAGCGTCGTTCAGTCGCCGGTCTTCTACGGCCATGCGCAGATGGTGAACTTTGAAGCGATGCGTCCGCTGGCAGCGGAAGAGGCGCGCGACGCCTTTACTCGCGGCGAAGAAATTGAGCTTTCTGAAGAGGGCGAATTCCCAACTCAGGTTGGCGACGCTTCCGGCAATGCCCGTCTCTCCATCGGCTGTGTGCATAACGATTACGGCATGCCGGAGCAGATTCAGTTCTGGTCCGTCGCGGATAACGTCCGCTTCGGTGGCGCGCTGATGGCGGTGAAGATCGCCGAGAAGCTGATTGAGGAGTACCTGTACTGATGTCTGAGATGGAGCAGCAGCCGATCTTTAAAATCGCGCTGGGCATCGAGTACGACGGCAGCAAATATTATGGCTGGCAGCGGCAAAACGAAGTGCGCAGCGTGCAGGAGAAGCTGGAAAAGGCGTTGTCGCAGGTGGCTAACGAACCGGTAAGCGTATTTTGCGCCGGTCGCACCGACGCCGGTGTCCATGGCACCGGCCAGGTGGTGCATTTCGAAACCCGGGCGCAGCGTAAAGATGCCGCCTGGACGCTGGGGGTAAATGCGAATTTACCTGGTGACATCGCGGTGCGTTGGGTTAAACATGTGCCGGCGGATTTTCACGCCCGGTTCAGCGCCACAGCGCGACGCTATCGTTACGTTATCTATAATCATCGCCTGCGCCCGGCGGTGTTGAGCCAGGGCGTCACGCATTTTCACCAGCCGCTCGACGCCGAGCGTATGCAGCGCGCTGCGCAGTGTCTGCTGGGGGAGAATGACTTTACCTCGTTTCGCGCGGTGCAGTGTCAGTCGCGCACCCCGTGGCGAAACGTGATGCATATTAACGTTACCCGCTACGGTGCTTATGTGGTGGTGGATATCAAAGCAAACGCCTTTGTACATCATATGGTCAGGAATATTGTGGGCAGCCTGATGGAAGTCGGCGCCGGAAACCAGCCGGAGAGCTGGATGGCAGAACTGCTGGCAGCAAAAGACAGGACGCTCGCTGCGGCAACGGCAAAAGCGGAAGGGTTGTATCTGGTGTCGGTTGATTACCCGGCCCACTATGATTTACCGGTGCTGCCAATGGGCCCGCTGTTTCTGGCGGACTAATAGGGTCATTAAGGGTAAAGACAAATATGGACTTGATTCACTTTTTAATTGATTTCATCCTGCATATTGATGTGCACCTTGCCGAACTGGTTGCCCAGTACGGCGTCTGGGTTTATGCCATTCTGTTTTTGATTCTGTTCTGCGAAACCGGGCTGGTGGTGACGCCGTTCCTGCCGGGCGATTCACTGCTGTTCGTGGCGGGCGCGCTCTCGGCGCTGCCGACCAACGATCTCAATGTTCACCTGATGGTATTGCTGATGATTATCGCGGCTATCGTCGGCGATGCGGTTAACTACACTATTGGCCGACTGTTCGGCGAGAAGCTGTTCAGTAATCCGAACTCGAAGATTTTCCGTCGTAGCTATCTGGATAAAACCCATAGCTTCTATGAACGTCACGGCGGAAAAACCATTATCCTGGCGCGCTTTGTGCCGATAGTCCGAACCTTCGCGCCGTTTGTGGCGGGAATGGGGCATATGTCCTATCGTCATTTTGCAGCCTATAACGTGGTCGGGGCGCTGCTGTGGGTGTTGTTGTTCACCTACGCCGGCTATCTGTTTGGCGATCTGCCGGTGGTGCAGGAGAACCTGAAGCTGCTGATTGTGGCGATCATCGTCCTCTCCGTCCTGCCCGGCGTGATTGAAATCATCCGCCATAAGCGGGCGGCGTCAAAGCAGGCGAAGTAGCTCGCCCTGCGCTGCGCGTGACGGCCATGTGTCGTCACGCGCAGCGGTTTGACCACTTTTTTATCCCATGTTCCGGGATGATATGATTTAATGTGCAACATTCATGGTCTGTAAGAGGCAAAAATGGCATTATGCGCCCCTTACGACAAAACTGGCATCGACCAGGTTCAGGCAGAAAGGTTATCAATGAGCTGGATTGAACGAATTAAAAGCAACATCACTCCCACCCGCAAGGCGAGCATTCCTGAGGGTGTATGGACCAAGTGCGACAGCTGCGGTCAGGTACTCTACCGCGCCGAGCTGGAGCGCAACCTGGAGGTTTGTCCTAAGTGCGATCACCATATGCGCATGTCGGCGCGTAATCGCCTGCATAGCCTGTTGGATGAAGGTTCTCTGGTAGAACTGGGTAGCGAACTTGAGCCAAAAGATGTGCTGAAGTTCCGCGATTCAAAAAAATACAAAGACCGCCTGGCGTCCGCTCAGAAAGAGACGGGCGAGAAAGACGCGCTGGTGGTGATGAAAGGTACGCTCTATGAGATGCCGGTGGTTGCCGCCGCCTTTGAGTTCTCCTTTATGGGGGGCTCGATGGGTTCCGTCGTCGGTGCACGCTTTGTGCGCGCGGTGGAGCAGGCGCTGGAAGACAACTGCCCGCTGATCTGTTTCTCCGCCTCCGGCGGTGCCCGTATGCAGGAAGCGCTGATGTCGCTGATGCAGATGGCGAAAACCTCCGCCGCGCTGGCAAAAATGCAGGAGCGCGGATTACCGTACATCTCCGTGCTGACCGACCCGACCATGGGCGGCGTATCGGCGAGCTTTGCGATGCTGGGCGATCTGAACATTGCCGAGCCGAAAGCGCTGATCGGCTTTGCCGGTCCTCGCGTGATTGAGCAGACCGTACGCGAGAAGCTGCCGCCGGGATTCCAGCGCAGCGAGTTCCTGATTGAAAAAGGGGCGATTGATATGATCGTTCGCCGCCCGGAAATGCGTCTCAAGCTGGCCAGCATTCTGGCGAAGCTGATGAACCTGCCGGCGCCGGTTCCCGCTTCGGAAGCGCCTAATGAAGGCGTGGTGGTGCCGCCGGCACCGGATCAGGAACCAGAGGCCTGATAAAGCAGAGGGCAGGGCCTGGCGGCGCTGCCCTTTTTTATTCATACGCGTTAACCGTCAATTCTTGCGGGCATCATGGAAAAAGATCCTATTCCTCAGGCCACGTCGCCCCTGGCTACGTGGCTTTCTTATCTGGAACATCTGCACAGTAAAACCATCGACCTGGGGCTGGCGCGCGTCAGCGAGGTCGCCGGGCAGATGGCTATCGTCAAACCGGCGCCGTTTGTCTTTACGGTTGCTGGCACCAATGGCAAAGGCACCACCTGCCGTACCCTGGAAACCGTCCTGATGGCGGCTGGCTATAAAGTGGGGGTTTACAGCTCCCCGCACCTGGTGCGCTACACCGAACGCGTGCGCATTCAGGGAGCTGAACTACCGGAGGCGGCGCATACGGCCTCGTTTGCTGAAATCGAAGCGGCGCGCGGTGACATATCGTTGACCTATTTTGAGTACGGCACGCTCTCGGCGCTGTGGCTGTTTAAGCAGGCGCAGCTGGACGTGGTGATCCTTGAGGTCGGGCTGGGTGGCCGTCTCGACGCCACTAACATCGTGGATGCTGACGTGGCGGTGGTCACCAGCATCGCCCTCGATCATACCGACTGGCTGGGGCCGGATCGCGAAAGTATCGGCCGGGAAAAAGCGGGTATCTTTCGTGCCGGTAAACCGGCGGTGGTGGGTGAGCCGGATATGCCGCACACCATTGCCGACGTGGCCAGCGAGAAAGGCGCGCTGCTCCAGCGCCGCGGCGTCGACTGGCGCTATGAGGTGGAGGGCGAAACATGGTCCTTCCACGACGGGGCCGGGGCGTTAAGCTGCCTGCCGCTGCCTCAGGTGCCGTTGCCGAATGCGGCGACGGCCGTGGCGGCGCTGCGCGCCAGCGGGCTTGCTGTCGATGAGACTATCCTCCGCGATGGGATCCGCGATGCGATGCTGCCGGGACGCTTTCAGATAATCAGCGACGCCCCGCGGGTGATCCTCGATGTAGCGCATAACCCACACGCGGCGGCCTATCTCGCCGGGCGTCTCAAAACGTTAGCGAAAACGGGACGCGTGCTGGCGGTTATTGGTATGCTGCATGATAAAGACATTGCCGGCACGCTGGCCAATCTGGCCCCGGAAGTCGATGCCTGGTACTGTGCGCCGCTGGAAGGCCCGCGCGGAGCGACGGCGGAGCAACTGGTGGAACATTTGCGTGGCGGCACAGTCTATACCAGCGTGGCGCAGGCGTGGCATGCGGCCATGGCTGACGCTAAAGTGGAAGATACCGTGCTGGTGTGTGGTTCATTTCACACCGTAGCGCAGGTAATGGAAGAGATAGACGCGGGGAGAATCGGTGGCGAGTAAGTTTCAGAACCGTTTAGTCGGGACAATCGTGCTGGTGGCTCTGGGGGTGATTATCCTGCCAGGGCTGCTGGACGGGCAGAAAAAGCATTACCAGGATGAGTTTGCCGCGATCCCACTGGTGCCGAAACCGGGCGATCGCGATGAACCGGATATGTTGCCAGCGGCGACCCAGGCGTTGCCTTCGCAACCGCCGGAAGGGGCGGCGGAAGAGGTGCGGGCGGGCGATGCCGCCGCGCCATCGTTAGATCCGTCGCGTATTCCGGTGAACAGCAACAGCTTCGATGACGTTCAGGAGCCGGTGGTGGCCGCGAAACCGCAACCCAAGCCGCAGCCGAAACCACAGCCACAGCCGCAACAGCAGGCCGCGACGCCAACGCCGCAGCCGGCTAAGCCGCAACAGCAACAGCCACAGCAGCAGCAGCAGGCGGCCCTGCCGGCGCCGACCGGCAAAGCCTATGTGGTTCAACTGGGCGCGTTGAAGAACGCCGATAAAGTGAATGAGATTGTCGGTAAACTACGGGCCTCGGGTTTCAAAGTCTATACGTCGCCTTCGACGCCGGTACAGGGTAAAATTACCCGCATCCTCGTCGGCCCGGATGCATCAAAAGACAAGCTGAAAGGCCAACTGGGCGATCTGCAACAGATCTCCGGACTCAGCGGGGTCGTGATGGGCTTCACCCCAAACTGATTGTTTTTTTCGCAATGCGGAGAGAACGTTGCGGGGAGAAACGCCCCGCAAACCCTGTCTCAGCCGCCCTGAAGAGGCGAAAGGCAGTCTGGCGTTGAATGTTTTTTCAGCGCCATTTTTATTTCTGTAGGGCATGGAAATCCCTACGCAAACGTTTTCTTTTTCTGTTAGAATGCGCCCCGAACTGGACGACAGGGCGTAAATCGTGGGACGTATATGGTCTGGATTGATTACGCCATTATGGCGGTGCTGGGTCTTTCTTGCCTGGTCAGCCTGATCCGCGGCTTTGTTCGCGAAGCTTTATCGTTAGTGACGTGGGGTTGCGCGTTTTATGTCGCCAGCCATTACTACGCTGACCTGTCTGTCTGGTTTACGGGCTTTGAGGATGAACGGGTTCGAAATGGGATTGCTATTGCGGCGCTGTTTATCGTGACGCTCATCGTTGGCGCTATCGTGAACTATGTGATAGGTCAGCTGGTGGAGAAGACCGGTTTGTCAGGTACCGACAGGGTATTGGGGATCTGCTTCGGCGCGCTACGTGGGGTGCTGATCATCGCCGCTATCTTGTTCTTCCTTGACACTTTTACCGGGATGGCGAAGAGCGATGACTGGCATCAGTCGCAGTTTATTCCCTATTTTACCCCCGTCATCAGATGGTTTTTTGAATACCTGCAAAGCTCGTCAAGTTTCTTGCCTAAAGTATAGACTTTGGGTCGTTGCTGAACGAGGAAAAGACGTATGTGCGGTATTGTCGGTATCGCCGGTGTTATGCCGGTTAACCAGTCGATTTATGATGCGCTAACGGTGCTCCAGCACCGTGGACAGGATGCCGCTGGCATCATCACCATTGATGCCAACAACTGCTTCCGGTTGCGTAAGGCTAACGGGCTGGTAAGCGACGTATTCGAAGCCCGCCACATGCAGCGTATGCAGGGCAATATGGGTATTGGCCACGTGCGTTATCCTACGGCGGGCAGCTCCAGCGCCTCCGAGGCGCAGCCGTTTTACGTTAACTCGCCGTATGGCATCACATTGGCGCATAACGGCAACCTGACTAACGCACACGAGCTGCGTAAAAAGCTGTTTGAAGAAAAACGCCGCCACATCAATACCACCTCTGATTCCGAAATCCTCCTCAATATTTTCGCCAGCGAGCTGGATAACTTCCGCCACTACCCGCTGGAAGCGGACAACATCTTCGCTGCGATTGCGGCGACCAACCGCCAGATCCGCGGCGCGTATGCGTGCGTGGCGATGATTATCGGTCATGGCATGGTGGCCTTCCGCGACCCCAACGGCATTCGTCCGCTGGTGCTGGGTAAACGTGACGTTGGCGACGGCCGCACCGAGTATATGGTGGCGTCTGAAAGCGTGGCGCTCGATACGCTTGGTTTTGAATTCCTGCGCGATGTCGCACCGGGCGAAGCGGTCTATATTACCGAGAAAGGCCAGCTGTTTACCCGTCAGTGTGCCGATAATCCGGTCAGCAACCCGTGCCTGTTCGAGTACGTCTATTTTGCCCGCCCGGACTCGTTTATCGACAAAATTTCCGTCTACAGCGCCCGCGTCAACATGGGGACTAAGCTGGGCGAAAAGATTGCCCGTGAGTGGGAAGATCTGGATATTGACGTCGTTATCCCGATCCCGGAGACCTCCTGCGACATCGCTCTGGAAATCGCCCGCATTCTCGACAAGCCTTATCGTCAGGGCTTCGTGAAGAACCGCTACGTCGGCCGGACGTTTATCATGCCGGGTCAGCAGCTGCGTCGTAAATCTGTTCGTCGTAAGCTCAACGCCAACCGTGCGGAATTCCGCGATAAGAACGTGCTGCTGGTCGATGATTCCATTGTACGCGGCACCACCTCTGAGCAGATCATTGAGATGGCGCGCGAAGCGGGGGCGAAAAAGGTTTATCTGGCCTCCGCTGCGCCGGAAATTCGTTTCCCGAACGTGTACGGTATCGATATGCCGACCGCCAACGAACTGATCGCCCATGGCCGCGAAGTGGATGAGATCCGCCAGATCATCGGCGCCGATGGCCTGATTTTCCAGGATCTCAACGATTTGATCGACGCGGTGCGCGCGGAGAACCCGGATATTCAACAGTTTGAATGCTCGGTGTTCAACGGCGTGTACGTCACCCGGGATGTCGACCAACAGTACCTCGACTACCTTGACTCCCTGCGTAACGATGATGCCAAAGCGGTACAGCTGCAGAACGAAGTCGAAAATCTGGAGATGCACAACGAGGGTTAACCCCTTCGCGCATCGCGGGCCTGCCGTTCCTGAGGGACGGCGGGCCTTTTTTTATCCCATTGGTGGTGCCTCAATGGTTGCGCCAGAGGCTATAATCCGGCAAAGTCTGCGGCACACGCGCAAGGGGTAACAGAACGTGAAACGACTGATTATTGGCATTTCTGGCGCCAGCGGCGCTATCTATGGCGTGCGGATGCTGCAGGTGCTGCGGGGTGTGCCGGAGATTGAAACCCATCTGATCCTCAGCCAGGCGGCGCGGCAAACGCTGGCCCTCGAGACCGACTTCAGCGTGCGCGACGTGCAGGCGCTGGCCGATGTGGTGCATGACGCCCGCGATATCGCCGCCAGTATCTCTTCCGGTTCGTTTAAAACCGCCGGGATGGTGATTTTACCCTGCTCAATGAAAACGCTCTCTGGCATTGTCCATAGCTATACGGATGGCCTGCTGACGCGGGCGGCCGATGTCGTGCTGAAGGAGCGTCGTCCGCTGGTGCTCTGCGTGCGGGAAACGCCGTTCCATCTCGGCCATCTGCGATTGCTGGTTCAGGCCGCGGAGCTCGGGGCGGTCATTATGCCACCGGTGCCGGCCTTTTATCACCGGCCGCAAAGCCTGGATGATGTCATCAACCAGACCGTCAATCGGGTGCTCGATCAGTTCGATATTAGCCTGTCTCAAGACCTGTTTACCCGCTGGCAGGGGACACTGGATTGCACTAAATAAGTGCATTCAATGTACGCTTGCGCCTCGGTGGTGCAAATTTGTCGTCCCGATCAAATCCTCGACATTTATTTCGTCTTTTTGCGCTGAGGCACTGCGGTTTCGCCAGTAATGCTGGTATCTTCCCTTCCAAGACAATCCTGCAACTTTATTTTAACAAATTTAACCCTGTTCCCGGCACGCACCGGGAAGATGGCACAAAAACTGCAGGATTGATCGGCAATCACCATAACAAGCAACGCACCACATCACGACACTTAAGGGTACTGTATGAAGAAGACGATTCTGGCTCTCTCTTTACTCGTGGGAATGAGCAGCACGGCGAGCGTGTTTGCTGCTCTGCCGCAGAGCATTCGCATTGGCACTGACGCGACCTATGCGCCATTTTCGTCGAAAGACGCAAAAGGGGACTTTGTTGGTTTTGATATCGATTTAGGCAATGAGCTGTGCTCCCGAATTAAGGTGAAATGTACCTGGGTCGGCAGTGATTTTGACTCCCTGATCCCCTCCCTCAAAGCGAAGAAAATTGACGCCATCATCTCTTCGCTCTCCATCACCGAGAAGCGTCAGCAAGAGATCGCCTTCTCTGACAAGCTTTATGCCGCTGACTCGCGTCTGATCGCCGCCAAAGGGTCGCCGATCCAGCCGACGCTGGAGGCGCTGAAAGGCAAGCACGTCGGGGTGCTGCAAGGTTCTACTCAGGAAGCCTATGCCAACGACCGCTGGCGTAGCCAGGGCGTTGACGTGGTGGCCTACCAGAACCAGGATCTGATCTATTCAGACCTTGCTGCAGGCCGTCTGGATGCGGCGCTGCAGGATGAAGTCGCCGCCAGCGAAGGCTTCCTGAAACAGCCTGCCGGGAAAGATTTCGCCTTCGCCGGCCCGTCGGTGAAAGATAAAAAGTACTTTGGCGACGGTACCGGTATCGGCCTGCGTAAGGACGACGTCGAACTGAAAGCCGCGTTTGATAAAGCGCTGGGCGAGATACGTAAAGACGGCACCTACGACAAACTGGCGAAGAAATACTTCGATTTTAACGTTTACGGCGACTAAGACTGCTGCAGGCCCGCACGATAGTGTGGGCCTGACGCCATACTCGTGATCCTGCCCCAGAACGGTGCAACAAAAAACGCTGTGGATCATTTCAGTGCAAAAGCAGCCAGTTTTTTGGCTAAAAAATGCATAGTTAAGCGTTTCTGATGCAAAAAATCGGCCTTTCTGGTGCATAAATCTTTGCCCTCAAGGGGCGAATAATGGCACGATAACTGGCGTAAATAGTTCTAATAAACCCGTTAGAATGACAGTCTGTCGAGGATAGTTATGAAAAAACTGGCGTTGTCTCTCTCTTTAGCGCTGGCCCTTTCCAGCGTTTCCACGGTCTTTGCCGCCATTCCGCAAAAAATTCGTATTGGCACCGATCCGACTTATGCCCCCTTCGAATCGAAGAATGCGCAGGGGGAATTGGTGGGTTTTGATATCGATCTGGCAAAAGAGCTGTGTAAGCGTATTAATACCCAATGTACCTTTGTTGAAAACCCGCTGGATGCACTGATCCCCTCCTTAAAAGCCAAGAAAATCGACGCGATTATGTCTTCGCTGTCGATTACCGAAAAGCGCCAGCAGGAAATTGCCTTCACCGACAAGCTGTACGCGGCAGATTCGCGTCTGGTGGTGAAAAAGGGCAGCCCGGTAACGCCGGATCTGGCCACGCTGAAAGGTAAGCGCGTGGGCGTGCTGCAGGGGACGACTCAGGAAACCTATGGCAATGAGCACTGGGCGCCGAAAGGTATCGAAATTGTCTCCTATCAGGGGCAGGACAATATCTATTCCGACCTGACCGCCGGCCGTATCGACGCCGCGTTCCAGGATGAGGTCGCGGCCAGTGAAGGGTTCCTTAAACAGCCTATCGGTAAAGATTACCAGTTTGGCGGACCGTCGATTAAAGATGAGAAGCTGTTCGGCGTCGGCACCGGTATGGGGCTGCGTAAGGAAGACAACGAACTGCGTGAAGCGCTGAATAAGGCGTTTGCAGAGATGCGTAAGGACGGCACCTACGACAAACTGGCGAAAAAATACTTCGATTTTAACGTATACGGCGAATAATTCTCACGCCTCACCACTGCGCGTGCGTTTCACGCGCAGTGGTGAATGACAGACAGGGTAGGCAGCATGCTGTATGGGTTTTCACAAGTTATTTTGCAGGGTGCGCTCGTCACCCTGGAGCTTGCGCTCAGCTCGGTCGTTATTGCGATCCTGATCGGGCTGGCCGGCGCTGGCGCGAAGCTATCGAGCAATCGTCCTCTGGCGCTGGTGTTTGAAGGCTATACCACACTGATTCGCGGCGTCCCCGACCTGGTGCTGATGCTGCTGATTTTCTATGGCCTGCAGATTGCGCTAAACAGCGTCACTGATGCGCTGGGCATGACGCAGTTTGATATCGATCCGATGATCGCTGGGATTATCACCCTCGGCTTTATCTATGGCGCCTATTTTACGGAAACCTTCCGCGGCGCCTATCTTGCGGTGCCAAAGGGGCATATCGAAGCGGCTACCGCATTCGGCTTTAGCGGCGGGCAGACGTTCCGGCGTATTCTGTTCCCGGCGATGATGCGCTACGCGCTGCCGGGGATCGGCAACAACTGGCAGGTTATCCTCAAGGCAACGGCGCTGGTCTCGCTGCTGGGTCTGGAGGATGTGGTCAAAGCCACGCAGCTGGCCGGGAAAAGCACCTGGCAGCCGTTCTACTTCGCCATCGTCTGCGGCCTGATTTATCTGGTGTTTACCACCCTTTCTAATGGCGTACTGCTGCTGCTCGAACGCCGCTATACCGTTGGCGTGAAGAGGGCTGACCTGTGATTGAAATTATTCAGGAGTACTGGAAATCACTGCTGTGGACCGACGGCTATCGCTTTACCGGCGTGGCAATAACCTTATGGTTGCTGATCGCCTCGGTGGTGATGGGCGGCGTTATGGCGGTGTTTCTGGCGATCGGCCGCGTCTCAAGCAATAAATTTATCCAGTTCCCCATCTGGCTGTTCACTTACATCTTTCGCGGCACGCCGCTGTATGTGCAACTGCTGGTTTTTTACTCCGGCATGTATACCCTGGAAATCGTCAAAGGCACGGAACTGCTGAACGCTTTTTTCCGCAGCGGGCTAAACTGCACGGTGCTGGCGTTAACCCTGAATACCTGCGCCTATACCACTGAAATTTTCGCCGGGGCGATCCGCTCAGTACCTGCCGGGGAAATTGAAGCGGCGCGGGCCTACGGCTTCTCGTCCGTCAAACTGTACCGCTGCATTATTCTGCCTTCCGCGCTGCGCATTGCGCTACCAGCCTACAGTAACGAAGTGATCCTCATGCTGCACTCCACCGCGCTGGCGTTTACCGCTACGGTGCCCGATCTGCTGAAAATCGCTCGCGATATTAACTCCGCGACCTATCAGCCGTTCACTGCCTTTGGCATCGCCGCGGTGCTCTATTTAATTATCTCGTATGTGCTGATTAGCTTGTTCCGTAAAGCGGAAAAGCGCTGGTTGCAGCATATCAAACCTTCTTCGACGCATTGAGAACGCCATGTCCGACAATAAATTAAACGTTATCGATCTGCACAAACGCTATGGAGAACACGAGGTGCTGAAGGGCGTCTCCCTGCAGGCGAAAGCCGGGGACGTGATCAGTATCATCGGTTCATCGGGTTCAGGGAAAAGCACCTTTTTGCGCTGCATTAACTTCCTCGAAAAACCGAGCGAGGGCACGATCGTCGTCAGTGGCCAGAATATTGGCCTGGTGCGGGATAAAGACGGCCAGCTGAAGGTGGCTGACAAGAACCAACTGCGTCTGCTGCGTACTCGCCTGACCATGGTGTTCCAGCATTTCAATCTGTGGAGCCATATGACGGTGCTGGAGAACGTCATGGAGGCGCCGATTCAGGTGCTGGGCTTAAGCAAACAGGAAGCGCGCGATCGCGCGGTAAAATACCTGGCCAAGGTCGGGATTGACGAACGTCAGCAGGCGAAATACCCGGTACATCTCTCCGGCGGCCAGCAGCAGCGTGTCTCTATTGCCCGCGCGCTGGCGATGGAGCCGGAAGTGCTGCTGTTTGATGAGCCGACGTCAGCGCTGGATCCGGAACTGGTGGGCGAAGTGTTGCGTATCATGCAGCAGCTGGCGGAAGAGGGAAAAACCATGGTGGTGGTGACCCACGAAATGGGTTTTGCCCGCCACGTCTCTTCGCATGTTATTTTCCTGCATCAGGGCAAAATTGAAGAAGAAGGGCATCCGGACGCGCTGTTTGGCGCGCCGAAAAGCCCGCGCCTGCAGCAGTTTCTGAAAGGTTCGCTGAAATAAATGCTTCACCCGGCGTCTGTGGGCGTCGGGTGAGATTCACGCTCCAGCCGATAGATCCAGTCATCGTAATCGACGCCGTTCAGATGATAGGCTTTCTCCAGCACCTGGGTGCGCACAAAGCCCTGTTTCTCCAGCAGACGCGATGAGCCACGATTTTCTCCCAGCACCCAGGCATTGATGGCCTGCACGCCCAGCGTGCTGAAACCATAATCGCAGATCGCACGCAGCGCTTCGCTGGCGTAGCCTTTTCCCTGGGCCTGCGGCAGCAGGGCGTAGCCGACGTCAGCCTCGTGCGGATTTTTCGGACTGATGCGTAGCCCAATATCGCCCAGTGCGTCGCCGCGTTTATCTCGCAAAACAAACACCCCGGGATCGGCACAGCGGCTGGCAAACACGCTGCGCAGCGCCGTCTCGCTTAACACTTCCCCCATGAAACGCATCACCTGCGGATCCTGACGCAGGCGCAGAAAAAAGGGCCAGTCGGCGGCAACAAAGTGGGTAAGCGAAAGGCGCAGCGTGGTTATTGTCGTCATAAAGCAGTCAATACGGAGAAAGGAAGGTCCACCTTACCACTTTGCTTCTTCTGATTACACCGGCGAACCGGCCAGTCAGCGGCCAGCTGGCGATGAACTCAGGAGTTTCAGGTGTCCCTGTACGCGCTGGTTGTCCGGGATACTACGAAGCTGCAGCGCCAGGTTGAGGCTATCCAGGAGTTGAGCATGAGCCACCAGCGTAGAATCGGCGGCGAGGCGCTTCTCCGCGACCAGCCAGTCAACGACGGTTTTCCAGCGCCATAGCGGGGAGTTGCCTGTAACCCGCTGGACCGGCCCGGGAAAACGCCCACTACCGCGAGTGCCTTCTTTTAGCATGGCGATAGCCTGGCGGGAGACGCCAGTGAGCTCGGCGATATCGCTCAGCCCCACCAGCGTTGAATCTACCGATTCCACACGGACCTGGGGTAGCGCGGCGGATTCAACGTCGCGGATCGCGGACAGTACTGCCTGCTCGAGAGATTCGCTATCGCGGTCAAATTCCAGGTAGACCGCAGTGCCGTAGAAGCAGATCAGCGCATCGCTACAGCCAGCGGCAAAGAGCGCATCTTCCAGTCCTGGCGTCTGGCTGGTGACGCCGGAAAGCGTCAGCGTAAAATTAAAAAGCGGCATCGTTTAGCGTTCCTTATGCGTGTGCGTGATACGGTCCGTCGCTGAAAGCGAGCAGCGTTCGATCATTCTGATGATCTGCCGGGCATGATTTTCAGGCGGCGCAGGCGTCGACCATATGCTCATCATGTGCTGACGGTGTTCGGCTATCCCGCAAATCAGCCGCGCAAAGCAGTGGCTGCTTCTGCCCGCGGGTATCACTATCCAGCCCTCCGCCAACGCTCTGGCGATGGCGGCCCTGATATGTTTGTCCGGATGTTCCTTCATCGCGATGTCCTGCTCAGAATAAAAGGAGTGTTGACGTTCGTCAACATTTTTGGCGATAAAAGCATCGCCAGGACGTTATGGCAGAAGAAGTCATTTGACGTTGGAATACACTTCACAATCAACGCGGTGAAGGGAACAGAAGAAAAAAACGTTGCGAGGTAGTGTCCAGTTGGAGGGAATCAGGGGAGCCAATGCTCCCCCGTTTAGCCATTATCCCAGCACATCCTTGAGCGCTTCGTCCAGATCGTACCAGCGGAAGGCGAAGCCAGCGGCTTCCAGACGCTTAGGCAGCGCGCGCTGGCCACCGAGCACCAGGACGGCGGATTCACCCATCAGCAGGCGGATAGCGGCGGCAGGAACGCGGAAAATGGCTGGTCGATTGAGCGCATGACCCAGCGCGTGGGCGAACTGTTCGTTATGCACCGGATAGGGAGAAACCATATTGAACGGGCCGCGTAGATCGTTATCCAGCAGCCACAGAATGCCGTTAACCATATCGTCGATATGGATCCAGGCCAGGTACTGTCTGCCGCTGCCGATGGGCCCGCCGAGGCCGAGCTTAAAGGCGGGCGTCATTTTGCCAAGAATACCACCCCGCGGGGCCAGTACCACACCGGTGCGCAGCAGGCAGACGCGGGTCTGTTCGCTTTGCGCTTTGCAGGCAATTTGCTCCCAGCGGGCGCAGAGCTTATGGGTAAACTCATTGTGCGGTGGCTCTTCTTCGGTCACCACCACCTCGCCGAGATCGCCATAGTAGCCGGTGGCGGACCCGCTGATCAGCACGGAGGGAGGCGTGTCGCTGGCGTGGATCAGGCCAACCAGCCGCTGAGTGAGATCCCAGCGGCTATGGCACAAGCGTTGTTTCTGCTCGGCCGTCCAGCGTTTATCAGCAATGGGCTCGCCTGCCAGATTGATGACGGCATCAATCTCGTTGAGGTGGTGATGGCCTTCGAAATCGCGCCACAGCGTGACGCGCGGATCGAGGCGGGCGCGGGCGGTATCTGGATGCCGTGTGGATACCGTGACGCTATGCCCCAGCTCCAGTAACCGGGGTATCAGATGTCGGCCAATCAGGCCCGTGCCACCCGTAAGCAGGATCTTCATACCACCTCCCTGACATCGTTATCGCCGCCAGCTCATGGTCATCGACACCGAGTCGGCATAGCGCAGCGCATGAAGTTTATCGATCTCCACTTCAGCATATGTGACCCAGTGATGTTCGCATGCGATATTCAGCACATCCTGAGTTAATTTTTCCAGTAGCGAGAAACGGCCATTCTCAAGATGACTGATGATGCGCTTGGTAATGGTGCGGTAGTTCAGCGCATCATTGATGTCTTCGCTGTCGCGTGCCTTATCGGCGGGATAGTGAATCGCAACATTCACCACCACGTCCTGGCGGTTGGCGATCTCTTCCTCTTTAATTCCAATAAAAGTACGCAGGCGCAGGTTCTTAATACGAATAATGGCGTCTGGTTGAGACATTGCAGGCTTCCTCCGTGTTGTAAGTCCTGCAATCATACAACAAAGCGCGACGGGCGAGCAGGGGGTTAATAAGGCTGAATTTTTAGCATTGCTTCAACCGTCGCCGGCCGCTGCTTAATGCGCTCATACCAGTTGTGTACCGCCGGATAGTTCGCCAGATCGATACGCTGTCGGACATGGCTGTTGACCCAGGGCCAGGCGGCAATATCGGCGATGCTGTAATGGTCGCAGCCAAGCCATGGACTGGCTTCGAGGCGGTGATTGAGAACCCGGTACAGTCGCTGGGTTTCCACCTGAAAACGTTCAATGGCGTAGGGCACTGTTTGCGGCGCCGAGTGGGTAAAATGCTGATTTTGCCCCAGCATCGGCCCAAGACCGGCGACCTGCCAGAATAGCCATTGCAGAGTAATATAGCGCTCCCGCAGTTCACCGCTCAGCAGCTTGCCGCTTTTCTCCGCCAGATAGAGCAGGATGGCACCGGATTCGAAGACGCTCAACGGCGCTCCACCATCGGCAGGCATGTGGTCGACAATCGCCGGGATTTTGTTATTCGGCGAAATCGCCAGAAACTGCGGATGAAACTGTTCCCCTTTGCCGATATCGACCCGAATTAGCCGATAGGCCAGCTGCGCCTCTTCGAGAAACAGGGTGATTTTGTGGCCGTTTGGGGTGGGTGCATAGTAGAGATCGATCATAATATTTCCCGCCGTCGTGGGTCGCAAACTGTTCGAGTATAGGTGAAGCTGCGCAACCCGGGAGGAAATCCGCGAGCGGCGCGTCGCTCTGGAGGCAGCCACTTGATGCTGACGCGCGGACGAGCAGTGACATCGCCGGCAAGCCAGGCTATGTTGGCTTATTGTCCTGTTTACCACCCTTGAGGAAGCCATGAGCCAGCCTGTGATTACCCTGTGGTCCGATGCCGATTTTTTCTCACCGTATGTGATGTCTGTCTATGTCGCTCTGCAGGAAAAAAGCCTGCCTTTTAGCCTTAAAACCGTCGATCTGAACCGCGGCGAACATCTGCAGGCTGGCTGGACGGGCTATGCCGCCACCCGTCGCGTACCGCTGCTGGAGGTTGATGATTTCGCGCTGAGCGAGTCCTCGGCGATTACCGAGTATCTGGATGAGCGTTTCGCCCCGCCGGAGTGGGAGCGCATTTACCCGCATGACCTGCAAAAACGCGCCCGCGCCCGGCAGATCCAGGCCTGGCTGCGCAGCGATCTGGTGCCGATTCGTGAAGAGCGATCCACCGCCGTGGTGTTTGGCGGGGTGAAAATGCCGGCCCTCAGCGAGGCAGGCAAGCAATCTGCGGAAAAACTGTTTGCTACCGCCGCTACGCTACTGGCCCACGGCGGGCAAAATTTATTTGGCGAATGGTCTATTGCCGACGCCGACCTGGCGCTGATGCTCAATCGTCTGGTTCTCAATGGCGATGAGGTGCCGGAGGCGCTGGCCGATTATGCGACTTTCCAGTGGCAGCGGGCTTCAATCCAGCGTTACGTGGCGCTTTCCGCCAAACGCGCAGGCTGATCGCCCGCCGCGCTTCCGCTATCATAGTGGCATCGTAACCAGTGGAGATGGAATCTATGAAACTGATGTTTGCCTCCGATATTCATGGTTCGCTGCCCGCTACGGAACGCGTGCTTGAACGGTTCGCGCAAAGCGGCGCCAGGTGGCTTATTATTCTCGGCGATGTGCTCAATCACGGGCCACGCAATGCGCTGCCGGAAGGGTATGCGCCGGCGGAGGTGGCCGAGCGGCTTAACAGCGTGGCGGAGCGCATTATTGCCGTTCGCGGCAATTGCGACAGCGAAGTGGATCAGATGCTGCTTCGTTTTCCTATGACCGCGCCCTGGCAACAGGTGCTCAGCGAACGCTACCGCCTGTTTCTGACCCATGGCCATCTGTATAGCCCGGAAAATTTGCCGCCGCTGGACGCTGGTGATGTTCTGGCTTATGGCCATACTCATATTCCGGTCGCGGAAAAACGCGGTGCGATCTACCTGTTTAATCCAGGCTCAGTGAGTATCCCGAAAGGGGGATATTCCGCCAGCTATGGGCTGCTGGATGAGGGGCGTCTGCAGGTTTTAGCACTCAATGATAATCAGGTTATTGCAGAGGTCGCAATTTACCCGTAATTTAGCCCTCAATCATAAAGACGCGCCGCGAGAGCGCTTTCAAAGTAAGGTTTCCTGATGGCGGAACAGAATCATTTGGCAAGCACAGAATGGGTCGATATTGTTAATGAAAACAATGAGGTGATAGCACAATCCAGCCGCGAGCAGATGCGCGCGCAGTGCCTGCGTCACCGGGCGACCTATATCGTCGTTCACGACGGAATGGGGAAAATTCTGGTGCAGCGACGCACCGAGACAAAAGACTTTCATCCGGGCATGCTGGATGCGACCGCCGGCGGCGTCGTTCAGGCCGATGAGCAACTGCTGGAGTCTGCCCGTCGCGAGGCCGAAGAAGAGTTAGGCATCGCGGGAGTACCGTTTGCCGATCACGGTCAGTTTTATTATGAAGATAAGTTCTGTCGCGTCTGGGGAAGCCTGTTCAGCTGCGTCTCGCATGGGCCATTTGCGCTGCAGGAAGAAGAGGTAAGCGAGGTGTGTTGGTTAACGCCGGAAGAGATCACTGCCCGCTGCGATGAGTTCACGCCGGACTCGCTGAAAGCGTTGGCGCTGTGGATGACCCGTAATGCGGGTAATGAGTATGATGACGCGGAAGAGGGCGAGTAATATCGCCATCGCGCAGCAGCAACAGCTGCTCGCCTCCTGATGAAAAAAGGCAGCCATCTGGCTGCCTTTTGCTTTTATCTCAGCGGGGAATTAATTCTGCTGCTGAGCTGACTGGATCGCGGTCAGAGCGATGGTGTAGACGATATCGTCAACCAGCGCGCCACGAGACAGGTCGTTGACCGGCTTGCGCATACCCTGCAGCATCGGCCCGATGGAGATCAGGTCGGCAGAGCGCTGTACCGCTTTGTACGTGGTATTACCGGTGTTCAGATCCGGGAAGATGAACACGGTCGCGCGGCCAGCAACCGGCGAATTCGGCGCTTTGGATTTCGCCACGTCAGCCATGACGGCGGCGTCGTACTGCAGCGGGCCATCGATCATCAGGTCAGGACGTTTTTCCTGCGCCAGACGGGTCGCTTCGCGGACTTTCTCAACATCACTACCCGCGCCGGAGGTACCGGTGGAGTAGGAGAGCATCGCTACGCGCGGTTCGATACCGAAGGCAATCGCGGAGTCAGCGGACTGAATGGCGATTTCCGCCAGCTGTTCTGCCGTCGGATCCGGGTTGATCGCGCAGTCGCCGTAGACATAAACCTGTTCCGGCAGCAGCATGAAGAATACGGAAGAGACCAGCGAGCTGCCCGGTGCGGTTTTGATCAGCTGCAGTGGCGGACGAATGGTGTTGGCGGTGGTGTGAACCGCGCCGGACACCAGGCCGTCGACTTCGTCTTGTTCCAGCATCAGGGTGCCGAGAACCACGTTGTCTTCCAGCTGCTCGCGAGCGACTGCTTCGGTCATGCCCTTGCTCTTACGCAGTTCGACCAGGCGAGCCACGTAGCTTTCGCGAACCACTTCCGGGTCGACGATTTCGATACCCGCGCCCAGCTCAACGCCCTGCGCTGCGGCAACGCGGTTGATCTCATCCGGGTTACCCAGCAGCACACAGGTGGCGATGCCGCGTTCCGCACAGATAGCGGCGGCTTTCACCGTACGCGGTTCGTCGCCTTCCGGCAGGACAACGCGTTTGCCGGCTTTGCGCGCCAGCTCGGTCAGCTGGTAGCGGAAGGCTGGCGGGGAGAGACGACGGCTGCGTTCGGAGGTCGCGGTCAGCGATTCGATCCAGTCGGCGTTGATGTAGTTGGCCACGTATTCCTGAACTTTCTCGATGCGCTCGTGATCGTCAACCGGTACTTCGAGGTTGAAGCTCTGCAGGCTCAGGGAGGTCTGCCAGGTATTGGTATTGACCATAAACACCGGCAGGCCGGTGGCGAAGGCACGTTCGCACAGCTTGCTGATGCGCGAGTCCATTTCATAGCCGCCGGTCAGCAGAATGGCGCCGATTTCCACGCCGTTCATCGCGGCCAGGCAGGCCGCGACCAGCACGTCAGGACGGTCTGCCGAGGTGACCAGCAGCGAGCCTGCGCGGAAGTGCTCCAGCATGTGCGGGATGCTGCGCGCACAGAAGGTCACGGATTTCACGCGACGGGTGTTGATGTCGCCTTCGTTGATGATGGTGGCATTCAGGTGATGCGCCATGTCGATCGCGCGGGTGGCGATCAGATCGAAGCTCCACGGCACCGCGCCCAGCACCGGCAGGGAGCTGCCTTTCTGCAGCTGAGCCGGATCGATCTTCACGACTTTCGCTTTCGACGAGTCGTCGAAGATTTCGGACAGGTCAGGACGGGTACGGCCCTGCTCGTCGACCGGTGCATTCAGTTTGTTGACGATAACGCCGGTAATGCTGGTGTTTTTCGCGCCGCCAAAGCTGTTGCGGGTCAGTTCAATACGCTCATTCAGCTGTTCTGGCGTATCGGTGCCCTGCGACATCACGAAGACGATCTCCGCGTTCAGCGTTTTGGCGATTTCAAAGTTCAGCGCCTGGGCGAACTGATGCTTACGGGTCGGCACCAGACCTTCCACCAGTACCACTTCCGCGTCCTGGGTGTTCGCGTGATAGTTGGCGATGATCTCTTCCATCAGCACATCTTTCTGATTGCTGGAGAGCAGAGATTCAACGTGGCTCATCTTCAGCGGTTCAGCGGCGGTGGTGGTGGAGGAGCTGGCACGAACGATGGTGGTGGTCTGGTCTGGCGCATCGCCACCGGAACGCGGCTGAGCGATAGGTTTAAAGACGCTCAGACGAACGCCTTTGCGTTCCATAGCACGGATCACACCGAGGCTGACGCTGGTCAGGCCTACGCTGGTACCGGTAGGAATTAACATGATAGTACGGGACACGGTATATCCTCTTTCGTTACCGCCAGTATCAGGCGGGATACAAAACAGCACCACCAGCTACCCGTCATACTTCAAGTTGCATGCGCGTTGGCTCTACTTGCTCACCCCGGTCGCGTACGCTGTGTACGTGACCGGGGATTTGCTGCGTCGCCGCCTTCCTGCAGCTCGAATTATTGAAGGTTATGGCTGGCGGTGTGGAATTAAGCGGTCAGACGGCTGGCGTCTTGCGCGATGACCAGTTCTTCGTTGGTCGGGATAACCACGGCAGGACGGGTGCCTTCTTTGTTGATGAAACCAGACTTGCCGAAACGGGCAGCCAGGTTACGTTCGTGGTCAACTTCGAAGCCCAGTACGCCCAGTTTGCCCAGCGACAGTTCACGCACCATCGCGGCGTTTTCACCGATACCACCGGTGAAGATAACGGCGTCGAGACGGCCGTCCATCAGCGCGGTGTAGGAGCCGATGTATTTCGCCAGACGGTGGCAGTAAACGTCCATTGCACGCTTAGCATCCGCTTTTTCCTGGTAGTTGTCTTCCACGTAGCGGCAGTCGCTGGTGACTTCGGTCAGACCCAGCAGGCCGGACTCTTTGGTCAGCATTTTGTTGATCGCGTCAACGCTCATGCTCAGGGTGTCGTGCAGATGGAAGATGATAGCCGGGTCGATGTCGCCTGAGCGAGTACCCATCACCAGACCTTCCAGCGGCGTCAGACCCATGGAGGTATCAACGCATTTACCGTTACGGATAGCGGAAACAGAACCACCGTTGCCGAGGTGGCAGGTGATGATGTTCAGTTCTTCCACTGGCTTGTTCAGGATCTTAGCGGCTTCCTGAGTGACATAGAAATGGCTGGTGCCGTGCGCGCCGTAACGACGAACGCCGTGATCTTTATACAGGCTGTACGGCAGGGCGTAGAGGTAGGATTCTTCCGGCATGGTCTGGTGGAATGCCGTATCGAATACTGCCACGTTTTTGTCTTTCAGGTGCGGGAAGGATTTCAGCGCTTCAGCGATGCCGATCAGGTGTGCCGGGTTATGCAGCGGTGCGAAGGACGCAGCGTCTTTAATACCCTGAATCACAGACTCGTCGATCACCACGGAGCTGGTGTATTTTTCACCGCCGTGTACGATACGGTGGCCGATTGCGGTCAGCTGAGCAGACAGTTCTGGTTTTTGTGCCAGAATAGTGTTAACGATAAAGTTCAGTGCTTCACTGTGCGCGGC
The DNA here is from genome assembly GCF_002806655.1 of Klebsiella sp. K-Nf6. Classification (NCBI taxonomy): domain Bacteria; kingdom Pseudomonadati; phylum Pseudomonadota; class Gammaproteobacteria; order Enterobacterales; family Enterobacteriaceae; genus Klebsiella; species Klebsiella sp. K-Nf6. Next base: position 71,282 of record NZ_PIBN01000004.1, read on the forward strand.
ACCGGCGCCTAATTCAGCTTCTTGTTTGCCGCCGTCAATTTTCCATTTGATACGGGCTTCCGGCAGGTGGAAGCATTCCGCTAAACCGGACAGATATTCGTCACCGTTAACGGCATCAAGGATAGCAAATTTCAGAGAGGAGCTACCGCAGTTCAGAACCAGTACTAACTTACTCGACATGGAAGTACCTTTTTATGATACGTGGCTAAAAAAACGTCAGTGTGTCATTAGCGTAGCGCAGGATGACCTCGACATTTATGATTAACATCATGCCTTGTTCTGTTTTCGGGCACGATGAGAGAAGTACATTTGATTTTATGCCATTTTGCATAATTTTCAGCCAATGGCAGAATATGCGATAATTTGACTAGCCTGGCAAAAGAGTCTATCCGCCCTTTCAGGCGGGCACAGGATACCTGATTGCGGCATCCTTTGCCAAAATCTTTTGAACGTTGTCATGCATAGTTGGTGTTTTGCACGAATTTTTTAAGTTTTATATGTAAAGTTGAGGTAAAGCCATGTCGACCCCTGAGAAACGCCCCGTTAGCTTCTTTCGCTTGTTCAACCGCGGGCAGCATTACGCAAAGACCTGGCCTCTCGACAAGCGCCTCGCGCCGGTGTTTATCGAAAACCGCATTATTCGTGCCACCCGCTATGCTATCCGTATCATGCCGCCGATCGCCATTTTTACGCTGTGCTGGCAGATAGCCCTGGGCGGCCAGCTGGGTCCCGCTGTCGCCACCGCGCTGTTTGCCCTGAGCCTGCCGATGCAGGGATTATGGTGGTTGGGTAAGCGTTCGGTGACGCCGCTGCCGCCCTCCATTCTTAACTGGTTTTACGAAGTGCGCGGCAAACTGCAGGAGGCGGGGCAGGCGCTGGCGCCGGTCGAAGGCAAGCCCGATTATCAGGCGCTGGCTGACACGCTTAAGCGCGCCTTCAAACAACTGGATAAAACTTTCCTTGATGATTTGTAATTCACTACGGAAAACGCATATAAAAGAAGGCGCATGATTTATGCGCCTTCTTTATTTCACGCCCTACCGTGCTACAGGAGTCACAACATGGAAATGACCAATGCGCAGCGTCTGATTTTATCCAATCAGTACAAAATGATGACGATGCTCGACCCGGACAATGCGGAACGCTACCGTCGTCTGCAGACCATCATTGAGCGTGGGTATGGGCTGCAGATGCGCGAACTGGACCGCGAGTTTGGCCAGCTGACGGAAGAAACCTGCCGTACCGTTATCGATATCATGGAGATGTACCACGCGCTACATGTCTCCTGGACCAACCTGAAAGACGCGGCGGGTATCGACGAGCGTCGGGTTACCTTCCTCGGATTTGATGCCGCCACCGAAGCGCGTTTTCTCGGCTATGTACGCTTTATGGTCAATATTGAAGGCCGCTACAGCCATTTTGACGCCGGCACTCATGGCTTTAACTCGCAGACCCCGATGTGGGAGAAATATCAGCGGATGCTGAGCGTCTGGCACGCCTGTCCGCGCCAGTATCACCTGAGCAGTAATGAAATTAACCAAATTATCAATGCCTGAGGGAGGTGCCCGTGCAGTGTAAAGGTTTCCTGTTCGATTTAGACGGGACGCTGGTGGATTCCTTGCCGGTGGTGGAGCGTTCATGGTGTAAGTGGGGCGATCGTTTCGCCATTGACCATGATGAAATTCTCAGTTTTATTCACGGCAAGCAGGCCATTACCTCTATTCGCCATTTTATGCCGGGTCGTAGCGAGGAGGATATCCAGGCCGAATTCCGCTTCCTCGAGCAGATTGAAGCCACTGATATCGAGGGCATTGTCGCGCTGCCGGGGGCGTTAACCCTGCTGAGTACCCTCAATGAGGCTGGGATCCCATGGGCGATTGTCACTTCCGGGTCGGTGCCGGTTGCCCACGCGCGTCATCGCGCGGCAGGCCTGCCAATGCCGGAGGTCTTCATCACCGCTGAGCAGGTAAAACACGGAAAACCGGCGCCGGACGCCTATCTGCTGGGCGCCGAGCGGCTGGGACTACCGGCCGATCAGTGCGCGGTGGTAGAAGATGCGCCGGCGGGGCTGCTCTCCGGCCTGGCGGCGGGGTGTCGCACCATCGCGGTCAACGTGCCTGTCGATGCCCCTCGACTGGATGAAGCCGACCTCGTGCTGAGCAGCCTGGACGATCTGGTGGTCGAACGTCAGACGGACGGCTATGTTAATGTGCGTCTTAAAGCGTAAACGTATGATTTCGCCCCGCGTTGCCGGGGCTTTTTTATGCCACTATGTCGACTCCCACTTGTGACAAGGAAACGTTGTGAACGGTGAATTGATTTGGGTTTTATCCCTTCTGGCTATCGCGGTTGTGCTGTTTGCTACCGGCAAGGTGCGCATGGATGCTATCGCCCTGATGGTCATTGTTGCCTTCGTCCTCAGCGGCACGCTGACGCTGAATGAAGCCTTTTCCGGGTTCAGCGATCCTAACGTGATCCTGATTGCCGCCCTGTTTATTATCGGTGATGGCCTGGTGCGTACCGGGGTGGCCACCAAGATGGGGGCGTGGCTGGTGAGTGTGGCGGGCAACAGCGAAACCAAGATGCTGGTTTACCTGATGCTCACCGTCGCCGGGCTGGGTGCGTTTATGAGTTCAACCGGGGTGGTCGCCATTTTCATTCCGGTAGTGCTCAGCGTGTCGGCGCGGATGAATACCTCTCCCTCGCGGCTGATGATGCCGCTGAGCTTTGCCGGACTTATCAGCGGGATGATGACCCTGGTCGCAACGCCCCCCAACCTGGTCGTCAACAGTGAACTACTGCGCGAAGGGCTGCACGGCTTCAGTTTTTTCAGCGTCACGCCGATTGGCCTGGTGGTGCTGATCCTTGGCATCGTCTATATGCTGGCGGTGCGCTTTATGCTGAAGACAGAGAATGGCGAATCCGCGCGCGATGGCCGTAAAAGAAGCACCTTCCGCGATCTGATCCGCGAATATCACCTCACTGGCCGCGCCCGCCGGCTGGCGATCCGTCCCGGTTCGCCGATGATCGGCCAGCGTCTTGATGATTTAAAACTGCGTGAGCGGTACTGTGCCAACGTCATCGGCGTCGAACGCTGGCGGCGATTCCGTAGGGTGATTGTTAACGTCAACGGGGTATCGGAATTCCGCGCCCGCGACGTCCTGCTGATCGATATGTCCGCCTCCGATGTCGACTTACGCCAGTTCTGTGGTGAGCAGATGCTCGAGCCGATGGTGCTGCGCGGCGAGTATTTTGCCGATCAGGCGCTGGATGTGGGCATGGCGGAGGTGTCGCTGATCCCGGATTCGGAGATGATTGGGAAAACGGTGCGTGAGATAGCGTTCCGCACCCGGTTTGGTCTCAATATCGTCGGCATGAAGCGCGATGGCGAGGCGATGGATGGTTCCGTGGTCGATGAGCCGCTGCAGCTCGGCGATATCCTGCTGGTGGTCGGCAACTGGCGGCAAATTGCCCTGCTGGCGAAGCGTGGGCGGGATTTCGTGGTGCTCAATATGCCGGTTGAAGTGGATGACGCTTCGCCGGCGCACAGCCAGGCTCCGCACGCGATTTTCTGTCTGGTGCTGATGGTAGCCCTGATGCTCACCGATGAAATTCCCAATCCGATTGCCGCGATCATCGCCTGCCTGCTGATGGGCAAATTCCGCTGCATCAACGCCGAAAGCGCCTATAAGGCGATCCACTGGCCGAGCATTATTTTGATTGTCGGGATGATGCCGTTTGCCCTGGCGCTGCAGAAAACCGGTGGGGTAGATCTGGTAGTCAAGGGACTGATGGACGTCGCCGGAAGCGAGGGGCCTTATCTGATGCTCGGCTGCCTGTTTGTAATGTGCGCGGCGATAGGTCTGTTCATCTCTAATACCGCGACCGCGGTCCTGATGGCGCCCATAGCCCTGGCAGCGGCGAAGTCGATGGGGGTGTCGCCCTATCCTTTTGCCATGGTGGTGGCGATGGCGGCTTCGGCAGCGTTTATGACTCCGGTTTCCTCGCCGGTCAACACCCTGGTGCTTGGCCCGGGTAAGTATTCCTTCAGCGACTTTGTGAAGATTGGCGTGCCCTTCACCGTACTGGTGATGGTGGTCTGCGTACTGCTGATCCCGGTATTGTTTCCGTTTTAAGGGTGTCAGGCCGGGTAGGGCGCAACCGCTGCCCGGCCTGAAAAATTACAGTGGCGAATCCTGACTTATTTCATCCAGCGACAGCTGGAAGCTCGGGACAAACACCTGCATAAAGTAATCCATCTCTGCGCTTCGCCGCGACGCCAGCGTCTTTTCCAGACGGCCTTTGGCCAGCAGAAATTCGTTGTTACCCGCAGACAGCTCTTCGAGGCACTTCAGGTAAGCACAGAGGGCGTCAGCCTGTTTAACGATCGACTGCTCTTCCTCACTGTAGTGATGCTCATCAATCAGCGGCTCGAAAATATCGCGCAGCTCGTCAGGGACCATATCCACCAGCTTTTGCTGAGCAATTTTCTCAATCGCCTTATATTCCTGGGCAATCTGGGAATTGAAATATTTCACCGGGGTAGGGAGGTCGCCAGTTAATACTTCGGAGGCGTCATGGTACATCGCCAGCAGGGCGATACGTTCGGCGTTGACCTGGCCGCCAAATTTGCGGTTTTTAATTGCCGCCAGCGCATGGGCGACCATCGCCACCTGCAGACTGTGTTCGGAGACATTTTCGGTGCGCACGTTGCGCATCAGTGGCCAGCGGTTGATCAGTTTCAGGCGGGAGAGGTGGGCAAAGAAATGACTCTGACTCATAGGAACCCTTAATCAGTGACAACATCGGGTTCCATTGTGCGCAGGGATCGCCGCCGGATGCAAATGCCGGCGGCGGAGCGATTAAAGCTGGTGGTAGCCGGAGAGGAAGCGGCCAAAGCGGGAGATCGCCATCTCCAGGTCGTCTTCGCGAGGCAGCGTCACAATGCGCACATGATCCGGCCACGGCCAGTTGAACGCGGTGCCCTGTACCAGCAGTACTTTCTCCTGTAGCAGGAAGTCGAGCACCATTTTCTGGTCGTCGTGAATATTGAAGCGTTTGGCGTCAATTTTCGGGAACATGTACAGCGCGCCTTTTGGCTTCATGCAGGAGACGCCCGGAATATCGTTGATCAGCTCCCAGGCGCGGTTGCGTTGTTCATACAGGCGCCCGCCGGGGATGATGAATTCGCTGATACTCTGGTAGCCGCCCAGCGCCGTCTGGATAGCATGTTGTGCCGGCACGTTGGCGCATAGACGCATCGACGCCAGCATCTCCAGGCCTTCGATATAGCCCTTCGCGTGTTTTTTCGGGCCATTCAGCACCATCCACCCCTGGCGGAAGCCGGCAACACGGTAGGTTTTCGACAGTCCGTTAAAGGTCACGGTCAGCAGATCCGGCGCCAGAGCAGCAATCGAGTGATGCTGGGCTTCGTCGTAGAGGATCTTATCGTAGATCTCATCGGCGAAAATAATCAGGTTATGCTGCCGGGCGATCTCGACGATCTCCTGCAGCAGTTCTTTGGAATAGACCGCGCCGGTGGGGTTGTTGGGGTTAATGATCACGATCCCGCGGGTGCGCGGCGTGATTTTTGCGCGGATATCGTCAAGATCCGGGAACCAGTCAGCGGATTCGTCGCACAGATAGTGGACCGCTTTGCCACTGGAAAGCGACACCGCCGCCGTCCACAGCGGGTAGTCCGGCGCGGGAACCAGCATCTCATCGCCGCTGTTTAACAGCGCCTGCATCGCCTGCACAATCAGTTCGGACACGCCGTTGCCGATGTAAATATCTTCTACCGTGACATCACGCATTCCCCGGGCCTGGTAATGCTGCATAATGGCTTTGCGCGCCGAGTACAACCCTTTCGAATCGCAGTAACCCTGGGCAGTAGGAAGATTGCGGATGACGTCGACGAGGATCTCGTCAGGGGCCTCGAAGCCGAATGGCGCCGGGTTGCCGATGTTCAGTTTCAGAACTTTATTGCCTTCTTCCTCAAGACGTTTCGCTTCTTTCAGAACCGGGCCACGGATGTCGTAACAGACGTTCTCTAACTTGCTGGATTTTTCGATGGGGGACATGAATCTTGACCTTTTAGCTGTTATCGCCACTCCCTGCCGTGGAAGTCAGCACGGAACAATGTACTCCGCATCCCCGCTGTTTTGAAGGCTTTGCAGGAGAAGATTTTGCTAACACAGGATTTTAAGCGTAATTGATTTATCTGCCGCTTGTGGCTTTAGATTGTATCTTATACCTGTTTATGGTGGTTTTTTGGTCGTATATGTAGGCGATATGTCGTTTTTGCCATCATTTATCTGGTTTGTTTGTGAGGGGGAGGGGCGAACGAAGAATGTTGGTGGGCTAAAAAACGCTATCCTTAATGCAATATCGGCTCATTTGTAATTTTGATGTTAAATAATATCAATAAAAAACAGCGTGCGAGTGCATTATTATTATTTTTGACAGGTAATAATCTGAAGTTTGTTAATTTATATAAAATGTTGAAAAAAATTTAAAATTATCTGAGTTAATCCTTATTTAGGCTTATAAAAAGGACGGGAATCGGTTAGAATATCGCCGTTAATATCAGTGATAGCCGGTAAGCACTCCGGTTGGATTGATACTTAATATATTGTTATTGCAGAATTTTATTGTTCATCCTTCCCTGCGTAAACGTGCGGTGGAAGAGAGGCTTTCTCACCGCCACTGGCCGCTTTTCCGGCGCGACGTATGACGCCTGACTGACCGTGGTAATAAATAACAATGAGAAATACGAACAATATATTACTCCGTGGTTCTGCGCATTTGCCCAGACGAGTACTTTAGCATGTAATAACGTTCGTCCAGTTGTTTATCCGCCATCTGACGGTGAGCACGAGGCTCAGGGAATAGCCGGAAACCTGGCGTAAAGCATCAACAAGGCAGGTCAGCGTTAGCCACCTGTAAGTGAAGAAATATGATTAATACAACACGTCCGATACTCAACCTTGATCTCGATCTGCTGCGCACCTTTGTGGCAGTCGCTGATTTGAACACCTTCGCCGCTGCCGCTGCCGCAGTGTGTCGTACCCAGTCCGCGGTCAGCCAGCAAATGCAACTCCTCGAGCAACTGGTTGGCAAAGAGCTTTTCGCCCGTCACGGGCGTAATAAACTGCTCACTGAGCAGGGGATCCAGCTGCTGGGGTATGCTCGCAAAATCCTGCGCTTTAACGATGAAGCCTGCATGTCGTTAATGTATGGCAGCCTGCAGGGGGGACTGACCATCGGTGCCTCGGAAGAAACGGCTGATACCATCCTGCCGTTTTTGTTAAACCGCATCGGCTGCTTCTATCCCAGAATGACGCTGGAGATCAAAGTCCATCCTCATGCCGCAATTATGACGATGCTGGCCGAGGGGCTGATTGATCTGGCGTTGACCACCCATCAGCCTCCCGGCTTTACCTCTTTCACCCTGAGAACGTCACCGACCCTCTGGTACTGTGCGGCGGAATATGTGCTGGCGAAGGGGGAGTCTATTCCCCTGATCCTGCTCGAAGAGCCAGGCCCATTCCGCCAGGATATTATTGCCGCGCTGGAGGCTGCCCGCGTCTCGTGGCATCTGGCCCATGGCGCTTCGTCTCTCTCCGGGGTGAAAGCGGCGGTTAAAGCCGGGCTGGGCGTCACCGCGCGACCCGTCGAAATGATGAGCCCCGATTTGCGCGTGGCTGGCACCAGCGATGGATTGCCGGGCCTGCCGGATACCCGGTATGTGGTCAGTTGCAATCCACAGACAGCGAGCGAGCTGCCGCAGGTGATTTTTCAGTCGCTGAGTCAGGAGAGCGACCCCTGGCGAACGGGGCCGGCACTTACCCCGGAAGAGGGAGATAACACCTTCATTTTGTAAGGGCAATTTTGCTAACAAAGATCACAAAAACTGGTAACAGAATGTAAGTGGGCAAAAAGAGCCTCAGGGGAGGGTTTCCCGCCTGGTGGCTCTTTTTTTTGCACTATTATTGATGTTTTGAATGTTTTTTTTATTTCTTTCCTGAAAAATCAGCGTATTGGCGTGACCGAGCGCTCACCTTGTCGACTTTTCCCTGCACTTTCAACACTTCCTGCTAATGTTAAAAAACCGGACGGATTGTTGCCGATTTCCTGGGGTAATTAACAAAACCGTGTCACAGATCAAGAAAATACCCCTCTTTGGGGGGAGGAATCGAGGCTAAATCCTGTCAAAATAGAAGGGATTTTTGATTTACGACGGAAACGGACACGATTCAACAACACTAAAACCGAACAGTATGCAAGGTTATTTCGCATAAAAGGGCATTTAATGTTAATGAAAAGATTCCAATGTAAATTAATGTTATGAAAACTTTTGTTAAAGTTGACAAAAGGTTAAAGAAAGGGGTAAAAAGCCACGGCATCTGGGCTTCTCACATCAACCAGGGACGCTTTTTTGCACGGTTTTTTTACTCCTCCCGTGAAACGCTGTGGCGTTCATCTGCCAGTAAGAGCAGAGGGTTTTGGCGCTACACTTTTTTGGTTAAGCAATGCGTATGTCAACATCCACTGAAGTCATCGCTCATCATTGGGCATTCGCTATATTTCTCATCATCGCTATCGGCCTGTGCTGCCTCATGCTCGTCGGCGGCTGGTACCTTGGCGGTCGCGCGCGCGCGCGTAGCAAAAACACGCCGTTTGAATCGGGGATCGACTCCGTTGGTTCGGCCCGCTTACGTCTTTCTGCGAAGTTTTATCTGGTTGCCATGTTCTTCGTTATCTTCGACGTGGAAGCCCTGTATCTCTACGCATGGTCGACTTCTATCCGCGAGAGCGGCTGGGTCGGCTTTGTGGAAGCCGCAATTTTCATTTTAGTGCTACTGGCTGGTCTGGTTTATCTCGTTCGCATCGGCGCACTGGACTGGACGCCTGCGCGTTCCCGTCGCACGCTGGTTAATCCGGAAACAGACAGTCCCACTAACCGTCATATGCAGTAAAAGCGAGGCAATAAGATGGATTATACGCTCACCCGCATAGATCCTAACGGTGAGAACGACCGTTACCCCCTGCAGAAACAGGAGATCGTCACCGACCCCCTGGAGCAGGAAGTCAATAAAAGCGTGTATATGGGGAAACTCGAGCACGCGCTGCATGACATGGTGAACTGGGGCCGTAAGAACTCAATTTGGCCGTATAACTTCGGCCTTTCTTGCTGTTATGTGGAAATGGTGACGTCATTCACTGCGGTGCATGACGTTGCGCGTTTTGGGGCAGAAGTTCTGCGCGCCTCTCCGCGTCAGGCGGACCTGATGGTGGTCGCTGGAACCTGCTTTACCAAAATGGCGCCGGTTATTCAGCGTCTGTACGATCAGATGCTGGAGCCGAAGTGGGTGATCTCCATGGGCGCCTGCGCTAACTCCGGCGGCATGTACGACATCTATTCTGTCGTCCAGGGCGTGGATAAATTCATTCCGGTCGACGTGTACATCCCGGGCTGCCCGCCGCGTCCGGAGGCCTATATGCAGGCGCTGATGCTGCTGCAGGAGTCCATTGGTAAAGAACGTCGTCCGCTCTCATGGGTGGTTGGCGATCAGGGCGTTTATCGCGCCAATATGCAGTCGGAACGCGAGCGTAAACGCGGCGAACGTATTGCAGTGACCAATCTGCGGACGCCGGACGAGATTTAATTTGCGCCTGCGGGCGGGAATACCACTTCGCAAATCAATCTACAACAACGCGAAGTCTCGCCCGGCAGTCACCACGGACCTTTTGCAATGGTGAACAATATGACCGATTTAACCGCGCATGACGCCGCACCAGCCTGGCAAACCCGCGATCACCTCGATGACCCGGTGATCGGCGAACTGCGCAACCGCTTTGGGCCGGATGCCTTTACCGTTCAGCCAACCCGCACCGGCGTACCAGTGGTGTGGGTGAAGCGTGAGCAACTGCTTGAGGTGGGTGATTTCCTGAAGAAATTGCCGAAGCCTTACGTGATGCTGTTTGATCTGCACGGCATGGACGAACGTCTGCGCACGCACCGCGATGGCCTGCCCGCCGCGGATTTTTCCGTTTTCTATCATCTGATTTCTATCGACCGCAACCGCGACATCATGCTCAAGGTGGCGCTGTCTGAAAACGATCTGCATCTGCCGACTTTCACCAAACTGTTCCCCAACGCCAACTGGTATGAGCGTGAAACCTGGGAAATGTTTGGCATGACCTTCGATGGCCACCCGAATCTGCGCCGCATCATGATGCCGCCGACCTGGGAAGGCCACCCGCTGCGTAAAGACTATCCGGCGCGCGCTACCGAATTCGATCCGTTTGAGCTGACCAAAGCCAAGCAGGATCTGGAGATGGAAGCGTTGACCTTCAAACCGGAAGAGTGGGGCATGAAGCGCAGCACCGACAACGAGGACTTCATGTTCCTCAACCTCGGTCCGAACCACCCGTCTGCCCACGGTGCATTCCGTATTATTCTGCAGCTGGATGGCGAAGAGATCGTCGACTGCGTGCCGGACATCGGTTACCACCATCGTGGCGCCGAGAAGATGGGCGAACGCCAGTCCTGGCACAGCTACATCCCGTATACCGACCGTATCGAATATCTCGGCGGTTGCGTCAACGAGATGCCGTACGTGCTGGCGGTGGAAAAACTGGCCGGGATCACCGTGCCGGATCGCGTCAACGTGATCCGCGTGATGTTGTCCGAACTGTTCCGCATCAACAGCCACCTGCTGTATATCTCGACCTTTATTCAGGACGTCGGCGCGATGACGCCGGTCTTCTTCGCCTTTACCGACCGGCAGAAAATCTACGATCTGGTGGAAGCGATCACCGGTTTCCGTATGCACCCGGCGTGGTTCCGCATCGGCGGCGTTGCCCACGATCTTCCGCGCGGCTGGGATCGCCTGCTGCGGGAATTCCTCGAGTGGATGCCGAAGCGTCTGGATTCTTACGAGAAAGCCGCGCTGCGCAATACCATTCTGATTGGCCGTTCCAAAGGCGTAGCCGCTTACACCGCCAAAGAGGCGCTGGAGTGGGGCACCACCGGCGCAGGCCTGCGCGCCACCGGTATCGGCTTCGACGTGCGTAAATGGCGTCCTTATTCTGGTTACGAAAACTTCGACTTCGAAGTCCCGACCGGCGGTGGCGTTTCTGACTGCTACACCCGTGTGATGCTGAAAGTCGAAGAGCTGCGCCAGAGCCTGCGCATTCTTCAGCAGTGCCTCGATAACATGCCGGAAGGCCCGTTCAAAGCGGATCATCCGCTGACCACGCCGCCGCCGAAAGAGCGCACGCTGCAGCATATCGAAACCCTGATCACCCACTTCCTGCAGGTATCGTGGGGCCCGGTGATGCCGGCCAACGAATCCTTCCAGATGATTGAGGCGACCAAAGGGATTAACAGTTACTACCTGACCAGCGACGGCAGCACCATGAGCTACCGTACCCGCGTGCGTACGCCGAGCTTTGCGCATCTGCAGCAGATCCCGTCGGCGATCCGCGGCAGCCTGGTATCCGACCTGATCGTTTATCTGGGTAGTATCGATTTTGTTATGTCAGACGTGGACCGCTAATTATGCACGAGAATCAACAACCACAAACCGAGGCTTTTGAGCTGAGTGCGGCTGAGCGTGAGGCTATTGAGCACGAGAAGCACCACTACGAAGACCCGCGTGCGGCGTCCATCGAAGCGCTGAAAATTGTCCAAAAACAGCGCGGCTGGGTGCCGGATGGCGCGATCTATGCGATCGCCGATGTGCTGGGGATCCCGGCCAGCGACGTCGAAGGCGTGGCAACATTTTACAGCCAGATTTTCCGCCAGCCGGTTGGCCGTCACGTGATCCGCTACTGCGACAGCGTGGTGTGCCACATTACCGGCTATCAGGGTATTCAGGCCGCCATTGAGAAGAAGCTGAATATCAAGCCAGGGCAGACCACCTTCGATGGCCGCTTCACGCTGCTGCCGACCTGCTGCCTGGGCAACTGCGACAAGGGACCGACCATGATGATTGATGAGGACACTCACAGTCATCTGACGCCGGAGGCAATTCCTGACCTGCTGGAGCAGTACAAATGAAAACCGTAATTCGTACTGCGGAAACGCATCCGCTCACCTGGCGTCTGCGCGACGACAAGCAGCCGGTATGGCTGGACGAGTATCGCAGCAAAAACGGTTACGAAGGGGCACGTAAAGCCCTGACCGGGATGGCGCCGGATGAAATCGTTAATGCGGTAAAAGACGCTGGCCTGAAAGGGCGCGGCGGTGCGGGCTTCTCCACGGGTCTGAAGTGGAGCCTGATGCCGAAAGACGAATCCATGAACATCCGTTACCTGCTGTGTAACGCCGATGAAATGGAGCCGGGCACCTATAAAGACCGTCTGCTGATGGAGCAACTGCCGCACCTGCTGGTGGAAGGCATGCTGATCTCCGCGTTTGCGCTGAAAGCGTACCGCGGCTACATCTTCCTGCGCGGCGAATATATCGAAGCGGCACAGCATCTGCGTCGCGCGATTGCCGAAGCCACCGAAGCGGGCCTGTTGGGGAAAAACATCCTTGGCACCGGGTTTGACTTCGAACTGTTCGTGCACACCGGGGCAGGGCGCTATATCTGCGGTGAAGAGACGGCGCTGATCAACTCCCTGGAAGGTCGCCGTGCTAACCCGCGCTCCAAGCCGCCGTTCCCGGCGAGCTCCGGCGTGTGGGGCAAGCCGACCTGCGTCAACAACGTGGAAACCCTGTGCAACGTGCCGGCGATCCTCGCCAACGGCGTCGAGTGGTACCAGAACATTTCCACCAGCAAAGATGCTGGCACCAAGCTGATGGGCTTCTCCGGCCGGGTGAAGAATCCGGGCGTCTGGGAGCTGCCGTTCGGCACCACCGCGCGTGAGATCCTCGAAGATTACGCCGGCGGCATGCGCGATGGCCTGAAGTTTAAAGCCTGGCAGCCGGGTGGAGCAGGGACCGACTTCCTGACCGAAGCGCACCTCGATCTGCCGATGGAGTTCGAAAGCATTGGTAAAGCGGGCAGCCGTCTGGGCACCTCGCTGGCGATGGCCGTTGACCACGAGATCAACATGGTCTCGCTGGTGCGCAACCTTGAAGAGTTCTTTGCCCGCGAGTCCTGCGGCTGGTGTACGCCGTGCCGTGATGGACTGCCGTGGAGCGTGAAGATCCTGCGCGCCCTGGAGCGCGGCGAAGGCCAGCCTGGCGATATCGAAACGCTTGAGCAACTCTGTCGATTCCTGGGCCCGGGTAAAACCTTCTGCGCACACGCGCCGGGTGCGGTCGAACCGCTGCAGAGCGCGATTAAATATTTCCGCGAAGAATTCGAGGCTGGCATTAAGCAGCAGTTTAGCAATACCCATGCAATTAACGGTATTCAGCCGAACCTGCTTAAGACGCGCTGGTAATCTAAAGGTTTTTTATTTTTGGAAGCACGCAAATGGCTACGATTCATGTAGACGGCAAAGAATACGAGGTCAACGGGGCGGACAACCTGCTAGAGGCTTGTCTCTCTCTTGGTCTTGATATTCCCTACTTTTGCTGGCACCCGGCGCTAGGGAGCGTTGGTGCTTGCCGCCAGTGTGCGGTGAAGCAATATCAGAACGCGGAAGACACGCGTGGTCGCCTGGTGATGTCCTGTATGACTCCGGCATCCGACGGCACCTTTATTTCTATTGACGACGGCGAAGCGAAGCAGTTCCGCGAAAGCGTGGTGGAGTGGTTGATGACTAACCACCCGCACGACTGCCCGGTCTGTGAAGAAGGGGGCAACTGCCACCTGCAGGATATGACGGTGATGACCGGCCATAGCTTCCGCCGCTATCGTTTCACCAAGCGTACCCACCGCAACCAGGATCTGGGGCCGTTTATTTCGCACGAAATGAACCGCTGCATCGCCTGTTACCGCTGCGTGCGCTACTACAAAGATTATGCCGACGGCACCGATCTGGGCGTCTATGGCGCGCATGACAACGTCTACTTCGGCCGCCCGGAAGATGGCACCCTGGAAAGCGAGTTCTCCGGCAACCTGGTGGAAGTCTGCCCGACCGGCGTCTTCACCGACAAAACGCACTCCGAGCGCTATAACCGTAAGTGGGACATGCAGTTTGCGCCGAGCATCTGCCAGCAGTGTTCCATCGGCTGCAACATTAGCCCGGGCGAACGCTATGGTGAACTGCGTCGTATTGAAAACCGCTATAACGGTACCGTGAACCGCTACTTCCTCTGCGACCGCGGTCGTTTCGGCTATGGCTACGTGAACCTGAAAGACCGTCCGCGTCAGCCGGTTCAGCGCCGCGGCGACGATCTGATTGCCCTCAACGCCGAGCAGGCGATGCAGGGGGCGGCGGATATTCTGCGCCAGTCGAAGAAAGTGATCGGTATCGGCTCCCCGCGCGCCAGCATCGAAAGCAACTTCGCGCTGCGCGAGCTGGTGGGCGCCGACAACTTCTATACCGGCATCGCCAAAGGCGAACAAGCGCGCCTGCAGATGATGCTGAAAGTGCTGCGTGAAGGCGGGATCCATACCCCAAGCCTGCGCGATATCGAATCCTACGATGCGGTACTGGTGCTGGGCGAGGACATTACCCAGACCGGCGCGCGCGTGGCCCTGGCAGTCCGCCAGGCGGTGAAAGGGAAAGCACGCGAAATGGCAGCGGCGCAGAAAGTAGCCGACTGGCAGATCGCCGCGATCCTCAACATCGGGCAGCGCGCCAAGCACCCATTATTCGTCACCAACATCGATGACACCCGCCTGGATGACATTGCCGCGTGGACCTACCGCGCGCCGGTGGAAGATCAGGCGCGTCTGGGCTTCGCTATCGCCCATGCGCTGGACGACAGCGCGCCGGCAGTTGATGGCCTGAGCCAGGACCTGAAGGGTAAGGTTGACGTGATTGTCCAGGCGCTGGCCGGGGCGAAAAAACCACTGATTATCTCCGGAACCAACGCCGGCAGCATGGAGATCATCCAGGCCGCCGCTAACGTCGCAAAAGCCCTGAAAGGCCGCGGCGCCGACGTCGGCGTGACCATGGTCGCCCGCGCGGTGAACAGCGTCGGTCTGGGCATGATCGGCGGCGGCTCGCTTGAAGAGGCGCTGGACGAACTGGAAAGCGGCGCCGCCGACGCGGTTATCGTGCTGGAAAACGACCTTCACCGTCATGCTTCCGCCGCGCGCGTTGACGCTGCGCTGGCGAAAGCCCCGCTGGTGATGGTGGTTGACCATCAGCGCACCGCGATTATGGACAAAGCGCACCTGGTGCTCTCTGCTGCAAGCTTTGCGGAAAGCGACGGGACCGTGGTGAACAACGAAGGCCGCGCTCAGCGTTTCTTCCAGGTCTACGACCCGGCTTACTACGACGCGAAAACCGTGATGCTGGAGAGCTGGCGCTGGCTGCATTCGCTGCACAGCACCGTCAACAACCGTCAGGTTGACTGGACGCAGCTGGACCATGTCATCGATGCGGCGATTACCGCACTGCCGCAGCTGGCAGGCATTAAAGATGCCGCGCCGGATGCGACCTTCCGCATTCGCGGCCAGAAGCTGGCGCGTGAACCGCACCGCTACAGCGGCCGTACGGCGATGCGCGCCAACATCAGCGTGCATGAGCCGCGTCAGCCGCAGGATAAAGACACGATGTTCGCCTTCTCAATGGAAGGGAACAACCAGCCGTCCGCACCGCGTTCGCAGATCCCGTTCGCCTGGGCGCCGGGCTGGAACTCCCCGCAGGCATGGAACAAGTTCCAGGATGAAGTGGGCGGGAAACTGCGCCACGGCGATCCGGGCGTTCGACTGTTTGAAGCGTCCGCCAACGGGCTGGAGTACTTCACCGCGGTGCCGGCCAGCTTCCAGGCGGAAGAGGGCAAATGGCGTATCGCGCCGTACTACCATCTGTTTGGCAGCGATGAGCTGTCTCAGCGCGCGCCGGTGTTCGAGAGCCGAATGCCTGAGCCGTACATTAAGCTGAACCCGGTGGATGCCGCGAAGCTGGGCGTTAACGCGGGGGCAACGCTCTCCTTTAGCGTGGAAGGCCAGACCCTGCGTCTGCCGCTGGTTATCTCTGAAGGGCTGACCGCAGGACAGGTTGGCTTACCGATGGGGATGCCTGGCATTGCGCCGGTGCTGACCGGATCGCGTATTGATTCACTGCAGGAGGCGAAAGCATGAGCTGGTTAACGCCGGATCTTATCGACATTCTGTTAAGCATCCTGAAGGCCGTGGTCATTCTGCTGGTGGTCGTCACCTGTGGCGCGTTCATGAGCTTCGGCGAGCGTCGTCTGCTCGGTCTGTTCCAGAACCGCTACGGACCTAACCGCGTCGGCTGGGGCGGTTCGCTGCAGCTGGTCGCCGACATGATCAAGATGTTCTTCAAAGAGGACTGGATCCCGCGCTTCTCCGATCGCGTGATCTTTACTCTGGCGCCGGTTATAGCCTTTACCTCGCTGCTGCTGGCCTTTGCTATCGTGCCGGTCAGCCCGACGTGGGTGGTGGCTGACCTGAACATCGGCATCCTGTTCTTCCTGATGATGGCAGGCCTGGCGGTCTATGCGGTGCTGTTCGCCGGCTGGTCGAGCAACAACAAATACTCGCTGCTGGGGGCAATGCGTGCTTCCGCGCAGACCCTGAGCTACGAAGTGTTTCTCGGTCTGTCCCTGATGGGCGTGGTGGCGCAGGCGGGGTCATTCAATATGACCGATATCGTCAACAACCAGGCGCATCTGTGGAACGTCATCCCGCAGTTCTTCGGCTTCGTGACTTTCGCCATCGCTGGCGTGGCGGTGTGTCACCGTCACCCGTTCGATCAGCCGGAAGCGGAGCAGGAACTGGCTGATGGTTACCACATTGAATATTCCGGCATGAAATTCGGTCTGTTCTTCGTGGGTGAATACATCGGTATCGTCACCGTTTCAGCGCTGATCGTCACGCTGTTCTTCGGCGGCTGGAATGGCCCGTGGTTACCTCCTTTCATCTGGTTCGCGCTGAAAACCGCGTTCTTCATGATGATGTTCATTTTGATCCGCGCATCATTACCGCGTCCGCGCTATGACCAGGTAATGTCCTTTGGCTGGAAGGTATGCCTGCCGTTAACGCTGGTCAACTTGTTGGTAACGGCGGCTGTCATTCTCTGGCAGGCGCAATAAGGGGTGAATTGAACATGACCTTAAAAGAATTATTGGTGGGGTTCGGCACCCAGGTCCGTAGTATCTGGATGATTGGCCTGCATGCCTTCGCCAAACGTGAAACCCGGATGTATCCGGAAGAGCCGGTCTATCTGCCGCCGCGCTATCGCGGACGCATCGTGCTCACCCGCGATCCGGACGGTGCAGAGCGCTGCGTTGCCTGTAACCTGTGTGCGGTAGCCTGCCCGGTGGGCTGTATCTCGCTGCAGAAAGCAGAGACCAAAGACGGCCGCTGGTACCCTGAGTTCTTCCGCATCAACTTCTCGCGCTGCATTTTCTGCGGCCTGTGCGAAGAAGCGTGCCCGACCACGGCGATCCAGTTGACCCCGGACTTCGAGCTGGGTGAATACAAGCGTCAGGATCTGGTGTACGAAAAAGAGGATCTGCTGATTTCCGGTCCGGGCAAATACCCGGAATATAACTTCTACCGGATGGCGGGTATGGCAATCGACGGCAAAGATAAAGGTGAAGCGGAAAACGAAGCTAAGCCAATCGACGTCAAGAGCCTGTTACCGTAAGGAGAGGGCAATGGAATTCGCTTTTTATATCTGTGGCCTGATAGCCATCCTCGCAACCTTGCGGGTCGTCACCCACACCAATCCGGTGCATGCGCTGCTGTACCTGATTATTTCGCTGCTGGCGATTGCCGGGGTGTTCTTTTCGCTGGGCGCTTACTTTGCTGGTGCGCTGGAAATCATCGTCTACGCCGGGGCCATTATGGTGCTGTTCGTCTTTGTGGTGATGATGCTCAACCTGGGCGGCAGCGAGATCGAACAGGAACGCAAATGGCTGCAGCCGGGGATCTGGATTGGCCCGGCCATCCTTTCCGCAGTGCTGCTGGTGGTTATCGTTTACGCCATCCTGGGTATTAACGACCAGGGTATCGACGGCGCGGCGATCAACGCCAAAGAAGTGGGTATTGCGCTGTTTGGGCCGTACGTCCTGGCGGTGGAGCTGGCCTCCATGCTGCTGCTGGCGGGCCTGGTGGTCGCCTTCCACATCGGCCGCGAAGAGCGTGCCGGCGAGGTGCTGAGCAACCGCGTGAACGACAGCGACAAAAGAAAAACGGAGGAACACGCATGATCCCCTTAACACATGGACTGATCCTCGCGGCCATCCTGTTTGTGCTTGGTCTGACGGGGCTGGTGATCCGCCGCAATCTGCTGTTTATGTTGATTAGCCTGGAAATCATGATTAACGCCGCCGCGCTGGCTTTTGTGGTAGCGGGTAGCTACTGGGGCCAGGCAGATGGTCAGATAATGTATATCCTCGCCATCAGCCTCGCGGCTGCGGAAGCGAGTATCGGCCTGGCGCTGCTGCTGCAGCTCCATCGTCGCCGCCAGAACCTGAACATCGATTCAGTAAGTGAGTTGCGTGGATGAACATGCTTGCCTTAACCATTCTTTTGCCATTGATTGGCTTTGTGCTGCTGGCCTTCTCCCGCGGACGCTGGTCGGAAAACCTTTCCGCCACCGTTGGCATGGGGTCGGTAGGCCTGGCGGCGCTGGTCACCGCGTACGTCGGCGTCGACTTTTTCGCTAACGGCAAACAAGCGGTCAGCGTACCGCTGTGGAACTGGATGTCGGTCGGTGATTTTAACATCGGCTTCAACCTGGTGCTGGATGGCCTGTCCTTGACCATGCTTTCCGTGGTTACCGGCGTCGGCTTCCTGATCCACATGTTCGCCTCCTGGTACATGCGCGGCGAAGAGGGCTACTCTCGCTTTTTCGCCTACACCAACCTGTTTATCGCCAGCATGGTCGTTCTGGTACTGGCCGATAACCTGCTGTTGATGTACCTCGGCTGGGAAGGTGTGGGCCTCTGTTCTTACCTGCTGATCGGTTTCTACTACACCGATCCGAAGAACAATGCCGCAGCGATGAAAGCGTTCGTGGTCACCCGCGTCGGCGATGTGTTCCTCGCCTTCGCGCTGTTCATTCTTTATAACGAACTGGGCACCCTGAACTTCCGTGAAATGGTAGAGCTGGCGCCGCAGCACTTCGCTAACGGCAGCACCACGCTGCAGTGGGCGACGCTGATGCTGCTCGGTGGCGCGGTCGGTAAATCCGCTCAGCTGCCGCTGCAAACGTGGCTTGCCGATGCGATGGCTGGCCCGACGCCGGTCTCCGCGCTGATCCACGCCGCCACCATGGTGACCGCGGGCGTGTACCTGATTGCCCGTACCCACGGCCTGTTCCTGATGACGCCGGAAGTGCTGCATCTGGTGGGTATCGTTGGTGCGGTAACGCTGGTGCTGGCGGGCTTCGCCGCGCTGGTGCAGACCGACATCAAACGTGTGCTGGCTTACTCGACCATGAGTCAGATTGGCTACATGTTCCTCGCGCTGGGCGTACAGGCATGGGATGCGGCGATTTTCCACCTGATGACCCACGCGTTCTTTAAAGCGCTGCTGTTCCTGTCGTCTGGCTCGGTCATTCTGGCCTGCCATCACGAACAGAACATCTTCAAGATGGGCGGCCTGCGCAAATCTATTCCGCTGGTGTATGTCTGCTTCCTGGTGGGGGGCGCGGCGCTGTCCGCTCTGCCGCTTATCACCGCAGGCTTCTTCAGTAAGGATGAGATTCTGGCAGGCGCGATGGCCAACGGCCATATCAATCTGATGGTGGCGGGCCTGGTCGGCGCCTTTATGACCTCGCTGTACACCTTCCGTATGATTTTCATCGTGTTCCACGGTAAAGAGCAAATTCACGCGCACGCAGGGAAGGGGATTACCCATCATCTGCCGCTGATCGTGCTGCTGGTGCTGTCCACCTTTGTTGGCGCGCTGATTGTGCCGCCGCTGGAGGGCGTATTGCCGCAGACCACTGAGCTTGCGCACGGTAGTGTCATGACGCTGGAACTTGCCTCCGGGATTATCGCGATTGCCGGCATCCTGATCGCCGCATGGCTGTGGCTGGGCAAACGTACGCTGGTGACCTCCATCGCCAACAGCGCGCCTGGCCGCTTCTTCGGTACCTGGTGGTTCCATGCCTGGGGTTTCGACTGGTTATACGACAAGGTGTTCGTGAAACCTTTCTTAGGGATTGCCTGGCTGCTGAAGAGCGATCCGCTGAACTCGTTGATGAATATCCCAGCGATTCTGTCCCGTTTCGCAGGCAAAGGTCTGCTGGTGAGCGAGAACGGCTATCTGCGCTGGTATGTGGCTTCAATGAGCATTGGCGCGGTGGTGGTGCTGGCTCTGCTGATGGTACTGCGTTGATTTGAGCGCGCGGTTTTGCCCGGTGGCGCTTCGCTTACCGGGCCTACGAAACCGTAGGTCGGGTAAGCGAAGCGCCACCCGACACAACAAACCGCACTCAAACGTGAATGTAGTCGAATTCGTTGAAAATCGGTCCTGAACGGGACTTTAACAAGGAATAAAAATCGCCATGTTATTACCCTGGCTAATATTAATCCCCTTTATCGGCGGCTTCCTGTGCTGGCAGACTGAACGCTTTGGCGTGAAAATGCCGCGCTGGATTGCGCTGATTACCATGGGACTGACGCTGGTGCTTGGCCTGCAGCTGTGGATGCAGGGCGGCTATTCTCTGACGCAATCCGCGGGTATTCCGCAATGGCAGTCGGAATTCGTGCTGCCGTGGATCCCACGCTTCGGCATTAGTATCCATCTGGCGATTGACGGTCTGTCGCTGCTGATGGTGGTGCTGACCGGCCTGCTCGGCGTGTTGGCGGTGCTCTGTTCCTGGCGCGAAATCGAAAAGTACCAGGGCTTCTTCCACCTCAACCTGATGTGGATCCTGGGCGGCGTCATCGGCGTATTCCTCGCCATCGATATGTTCCTGTTCTTCTTCTTCTGGGAAATGATGTTGGTGCCGATGTACTTCCTGATCGCGCTGTGGGGCCACAAAGCCTCTGACGGTAAAACGCGTATCACGGCGGCCACCAAATTCTTCATCTATACCCAGGCGAGCGGTCTGGTGATGCTGATCGCCATTCTGGCGCTGGCCTTCGTCCACTTCAACGCCACCGGCGTGTGGACCTTCAACTATGAAGATCTGCTGAAAACGCCGATGTCCCACGGCGTGGAATACCTGCTGATGCTGGGCTTCTTCATCGCCTTCGCGGTGAAAATGCCGGTGGTACCGCTGCACGGCTGGCTGCCGGACGCCCACTCCCAGGCGCCGACCGCCGGTTCCGTCGACCTCGCGGGCATCTTGCTGAAAACCGCGGCCTACGGTCTGCTGCGCTTTGCGCTGCCGCTGTTCCCGAACGCCTCCGCCGAATTTGCGCCCATCGCCATGTGGCTGGGCGTGATCGGTATCTTCTACGGCGCGTGGATGGCCTTCGCCCAGACCGATATCAAACGTCTGATCGCTTATACCTCCGTTTCCCACATGGGCTTCGTGCTGATTGCTATCTACACCGGTAGCCAGCTGGCTTATCAGGGGGCGGTGATCCAGATGATCGCCCACGGTCTGTCCGCGGCGGGTCTGTTTATTCTGTGCGGCCAGCTGTACGAACGTCTGCACACCCGCGATATGCGTCAGATGGGCGGTTTGTGGAGCAAAATTAAATGGCTGCCGGCAATGTCAATGTTCTTCGCCGTCGCCACCCTGGGGATGCCGGGCACCGGTAACTTTGTCGGCGAATTTATGATCCTGTTCGGCAGCTATAAAGTGGTGCCGGTGATCACGGTTATCTCGACCTTTGGTCTGGTATTCGCTTCCGTTTACTCGCTGTCGATGCTGCATCGCGCTTACTTCGGTAAAGCGAAAAGCGAAATCGCGGCGAAAGAACTGCCGGGGATGTCCCTGCGTGAATTGTCTATCATCCTGCTGCTGGTGGTGCTGCTGGTGCTGTTGGGCTTCTTCCCGCAGCCGATCCTCGACACCTCGCATGCTGCGATGAGCAACATTCAGCAGTGGTTTGTTAATTCTGTTTCTACTACAAGGCCGTAATTCGCCATGACAATAACTCCACAACAACTGATCGCACTGCTACCGCTGCTGATCGTCGGCTTGACGGTGGTGGTTGTGATGCTCTCCATTGCGTGGCGACGCAATCATTTTCTCAATGCCACGCTGTCGGTTCTCGGGCTTAACGCTGCGCTGGTCTCGCTCTGGTTCGTCGGCCAGAATGGGGCGATGGACGTCACGCCGATGATCCGCGTTGACGGCTACGCCATGCTCTACACCGGGCTGGTGCTGCTGGCGAGCCTCGCGACCTGTACTTTCGCCTACCCGTGGCTTGAGGGTTACAAGGACAACAAAGAAGAGTTCTACCTGCTGGTGCTGATCGCCGCGCTGGGCGGCATTCTGCTGGCCGGTGCGAATCATCTGGCGGCGCTGTTCCTCGGTATCGAACTGATTTCGCTACCGCTGTTCGGCCTGGTCGGCTACGCCTTCCGCCAGAAGCGTTCGCTGGAAGCGAGCATCAAATACACTATCCTCTCCGCGGCAGCTTCGTCTTTCCTGCTGTTCGGTATGGCGCTGGTGTACGCGAACTCCGGCAACCTGTCCTTCCTCGCGCTGGGCAAAAGCCTGGCTGACAACACGCTGCACGAGCCGCTGCTGCTGGCGGGCCTCGGTCTGATGATTGTCGGTCTTGGCTTTAAACTGTCGTTGGTGCCGTTCCACCTGTGGACGCCGGACGTTTACCAGGGCGCGCCTGCGCCGGTCTCCACCTTCCTGGCGACCGCCAGCAAGATTGCTATCTTCGGCGTGGTGATGCGTCTGTTCCTGTACATGCCGGTGGGCAACAGCG
Organism: Klebsiella sp. K-Nf6; assembly: GCF_002806655.1. NCBI lineage: Bacteria > Pseudomonadati > Pseudomonadota > Gammaproteobacteria > Enterobacterales > Enterobacteriaceae > Klebsiella > Klebsiella sp. K-Nf6. Next base: position 94,179 of record NZ_PIBN01000004.1, read on the forward strand.
AAGCGGTACGCGTGGTGCTGGGGCTTATCGCCTTCGCCTCTATCATCTTCGGTAACCTGATGGCGCTGAGCCAGACTAACATTAAGCGTCTGCTTGGTTACTCTTCCATCTCCCACCTCGGTTATCTGCTGGTGGCGCTGATCGCCCTGCAGAGCGGCGAAATGTCGATGGAAGCCGTGGGCGTTTACCTGGCCGGTTACCTGTTCAGCAGCCTCGGCGCGTTCGGCGTGGTCAGCCTGATGTCCAGCCCGTACCGCGGCCCGGATGCGGATTCGCTGTTCTCCTACCGCGGTCTGTTCTGGCACCGTCCGATTCTGTCCGCGGTAATGACGGTGATGATGCTTTCCCTCGCCGGTATCCCGATGACCCTCGGCTTTATCGGTAAGTTCTACGTGCTGGCTGTCGGTGTGCATGCGCACCTGTGGTGGCTGGTTGCCGCGGTGGTTGTCGGCTCGGCGATTGGTCTCTACTACTACCTGCGCGTGGCGGTGAGTCTGTACCTGAGCGCACCGGAGCAACTGAACCGCGATGCGCCGTCGAACTGGCAGTACAGCGCTGGCGGTATTGTGGTGCTGATCTCTGCCCTGCTGGTACTGGTGCTCGGTATCTGGCCGCAGCCGCTGATTAGCATCGTGCAGCTGGCGACGCCGCTGATGTAAGTTGGGTGACAAACCAAAAAACCGCCGAGATGGCGGTTTTTTTATGCCCGAGTTTTATTCCACCTTGTAGACCATAAAGTCTTCCGCCAGTAGCGTATTAGCGAAAATCTCCCGGCATTCCGCCAGCATACGCAGGCAGCCTTCGGCATCGTAGCGCGAGCTAAAGTGGGTGGCGATTAGCGTGCCGACCCCCGCTTCTTTGGCAAGTGCCGCGGTCTGCTGGCTTGAGGAGTGGCCGCGGCTATTGGCTTTCTCCGCCATCGCCTGCTCAAGGGTGGTTTCGTGGACCATCACATCCGCCCCGCGAGCCATCTCCAGCGCCTCAGGGCAGGGGGCGGTATCGCCAAAAATCGCCAGTGTTTTACCCGGCGTCGCTGGCCCCAGATAGCGGCTGCCATCAATGACCCGACCATCCTCCAGCGTGACGCGCTGTCCGCGCTTGAGTTGATGGAACAGCGGCCCCGGGCGCACGCCATCGGCAATCAGCTGGGCGGCGTCGAGCGTGCCGGGCTTGTCATGCTGCTCAATGCGATAGCCGTAGCACTCCACCGGATGGCTGAGCGGGAATGCGGTCACCCGATAGCCCTCTTCGTCGAACACCAGTCCAGGGCCGACTTCGATGATGGTGAGCGGATAATCGGTCCACGAACCGCTCAGACGCAGCGCGGTCTCAACAAACTCTTTGAGCCCTTTTGGCCCGTAGAGGGTGAGGGGCAGAGAGTTCCCCTGCATCGAGCGGCTGCACAACAGGCCGGGCAGGCCGAACAGGTGGTCGCCGTGCAGATGAGTGATGAAAATTTTATTCAGTTTGCCGGGGTGATAGGGCGTGCGAAGAAACTGATGCTGGGTCCCTTCACCGCAGTCAAACAACCACATTTCAGCGCTGGTGGGTTGTTGCAAATTCAGTATTATCGACGTCATATTACGCGTACGGGTCGGCACCCCGGCGGATGTTCCTAAAAAAGTTAATTCCATCGTCCAGTGTCCTCAGGGCGAGTCGCAAAGTATCAGTATATCAATAAGGAGCTACAGATGATGACCTGGCAGGATCTCCACCATAGTGAACTCTCCATTCCCCAGCTGTATGCGCTGCTGAAATTGCGCAGTGAAGTCTTTGTCGTGGAGCAGCAGTGCGCCTATCAGGATGTCGACGGCGATGATTTGGTCGGTGAAAATCGCCATCTGCTCGGCTGGCGCGATGGCGAACTGCTGGCCTACGCGCGGATCCTCAAAAGCGAAGAGGAGTTTGCGCCGGTGGTGATTGGCCGGGTCATCGTCAGCCCGGCCGCCCGCGGTGAGAAGCTCGGCTATCAGCTGATGGAGCAGGCGCTGGCCAGCTGTCAGCAGCACTGGCCACAAAAGGCAATTTACCTCGGGGCACAGGCACACCTGCAATCTTTTTACGCGCACTTCGGTTTTACGTCAGTGACCGAGGTCTATGATGAGGACGGCATCCCCCACATCGGAATGGCGCGAGAAAACCGCGCTGTCTGACCCCTTAATTCCTGCGTTCGAATACGATTCTGGCCTGGCGGGCGGGTAAGATAAAATCCGCTCCCTCGTCATGGGTACTGCTATTCCGCCGTCGAACCCCTTATAATGTGGGGTTTTACTACCGTGGAGGTTTGCGTGCTGTCTGTTTCCACTGCGCTGGCCCGTTTGCAAGACGGCCTGGGTGAGTCTTTTCCAGACTCGCCCGGCACGCGAATTATCGATATTACCTTTCCGCTGAATGATGCCTTCGATCCGCTGCTGTGGTGTGGCCAGCAGACGCAGTGGCCGCAGTTTTACTGGCAGCAGCGCAATGGCGATGAAGAGCTGGCGACGCTGGGGGCGGTAAAAACCTTTCCCTCGCTCGACGCGGCCAACCGCTTTTTACGCCAGACCGGGCAGCAGGATCTGCGCATCTGCGGCCTGAATGCGTTTGAACCGCAGCAGGGTAGCCTGGTGCTGCCGCGTCTGGAGTGGCGTCGGTGCGGCGGTAGGGCCATGCTGCGGTTGGTACTGCACAGTGATATCTCTCTGCGCGACGATGCCGCGACGGCGTGCGATTTTCTCGCCAGCCTGACCACCGCCCAGGCGACACCCGGCGCCATACCGCCGCTGCTGAGCGAGCGCCACTCATCCGACTATCCTCAGTGGCAGGCAATGATCACGCGAGCGACCCGAGCGATTAGTGCCGGTGAGATGGATAAAGTGGTGCTGGCGCGGGCAACCGACCTGCAGTTTGCCGCCCCGCTGGACGCCGTGAGCATCATGGCGGCCAGCCGCCGCAGCAATCTTAACTGTTTTCATTTCCTGATGGCGTTCAATGCCCGGCAAGCATTTTTCGGTTCCACGCCGGAACGGCTGTGGCGCCGGCGCGGCGCGCTGCTGCGCACCGAAGCGCTGGCGGGGACCGTCGCGAACCATCAGGAAGACGCGAAGGCGCAGCAGCTGGCCGACTGGTTGATGAAAGACGACAAAAACCAGCGGGAAAACATGCTGGTGGTGGAGGATATCTGCCAGCGCCTGCAGAGTGAGGCCTCGACGCTGGACGTCCTGCCGCCGCAGGTGGTGAGGCTGCGTAAGGTACAGCATCTCAGACGCTGTATCTGGACCGAGCTGGCGGAGCCTGACGATAGCCGCTGTCTGCTGCAGCTACAGCCCACCGCCGCGGTGGCCGGCCTGCCGCGTCGGGCGGCGCTGGCGTTCATTCAGCGCCATGAACCCTTTGCCCGCGAATGGTACGCCGGGTCCGCCGGCTATCTGTCGCTGGCGCAAAGCGAGTTTTGCGTGGCGCTACGTTCGGCAAAAGTGGACCACGACACCCTGCGGTTGTATGCCGGAGCGGGGATTGTCAGCGGCTCCGATGCGCAGCAGGAGTGGCAGGAGATTGACAACAAAGCGGCCGGGCTGCGCTCGCTGCTGTGTCCATAAGGCGGGAATGACGATGCATATCAAAACGTCGTCACTTTGCCTTATCTATACTTAGCATCAATATTTGATACCGGACAATTTCATGTCAGTAAGCGCATTTAACCGACGCTGGGCGGCGGTGATCCTGGAAGCTTTAACGCGTCACGGCGTGCAGCATATCTGCATCGCGCCGGGCTCGCGCTCGACACCCTTAACCCTGGCGGCGGCGGAAAACCGCGCTTTTATTCATCACACCCATTTCGATGAACGTGGTCTCGGCCATCTGGCGCTCGGCCTGGCGAAGGCCAGCCGGCAGCCGGTGGCGGTGATAGTCACCTCCGGGACCGCCACCGCGAACCTCTATCCGGCGCTGATTGAGGCGGGGCTGACCGGTGAAAAGCTGATCCTGTTGACCGCCGATCGCCCGCCGGAGCTGATCGACTGCGGCGCCAATCAGGCGATCCGCCAGCCGGGGATGTTTGCTTCTCACCCTTCGCAAACGATCTCCTTGCCACGTCCCTCGCAGGATATTCCTGCCCGCTGGCTGGTCTCGACCATCGACCAGGCGCTGGGCGAGCTGCACGCCGGCGGGGTGCATATCAACTGCCCGTTCGCCGAACCGCTGTATGGCGATATGGATGAGACCGGCGTGGAGTGGCAGCAGCAGCTCGGCAACTGGTGGCAGAGCGATAAACCCTGGCTGCGTCAGGCGCTACAGATGGAGAGTGAGAAACAGCGCGACTGGTTCTTCTGGCGGCAAAAACGCGGCGTCGTCGTGGCGGGCAGAATGAGCGCGGCTGAAGGTAAAAAAGTGGCCGAGTGGGCGCAAACCCTGGGCTGGCCGCTGATCGGCGATGTCCTGTCGCAAACCGGGCAGCCGCTGCCGTGCGCCGACCTGTGGCTGGGCAACGGTAAAGCGGTCAGCGAACTGGCGCAGGCGCAGATCGTGGTGCAGCTCGGCAGCAGCCTGACCGGCAAACGTGTCCTCCAGTGGCAGGCCACCTGCGAGCCGGATGAATACTGGCTGGTGGATAATCTGCCAGGCCGCCTTGACCCGGCGCAGCACCGCGGCCGCCGTCTGCTCGCCAGCGTTGAGCGCTGGCTTGAGCTGCATCCGGCGGAAAAACGTCAGCCGTGGGCGACGGTGATCCCTGAGCTGTCCCGCCAGGCGTGGGAGGCGGCGGTTGCCAGCAATGAGCCTTTTGGCGAAGCGCAGCTGGCGCAGCGTATTCGGCGCTATCTGCCGGAGCAGGGGCAACTGTTTGTCGGTAACAGCCTGGTGGTGCGCCTGATCGACGCCCTGGCGCAGCTACCGGCCGGGTATCCGGTTTACAGCAACCGCGGCGCCAGCGGGATTGATGGTTTAATCGCCACCGCCGCCGGCGTGCAGCGCGCCAGTGCGCGGCCGACGCTGGCGATCGTCGGCGATCTGTCGGCCTTATACGATCTCAACTCGCTGGCCCTGCTGCGCCAGGCGTCGGCGCCGCTGGTGCTGATCGTGGTGAATAACAACGGCGGACAGATTTTCTCCATGCTACCGACGCCGGAGGACGAGCGTCGCCAGTTCTACTTAATGCCGCAGGATGTTGATTTTAGCCACGCGGCGGCGATGTTCGGCCTGGCCTATCATTGCCCTGATGACTGGCTGTCGCTGGATGAAGCGCTAGCTGGTGCCTGGCGCAGGGCGGGGGCGACGGTGATTGAGCTGGTGGTTAACGAGACCGACGGTACGCAGACTCTCCAGCAGCTGCTGGCGCAGGTAAGCCGCCTGTGACGCTAAACGCAGTGGTTGAGGGCGGGCAGCCGGGCTATCCCTGGCTGGTGTTCCTGCACGGGTTTTCCGGCGACCGCGACGAGTGGCGTGATGTGGGCGACGCTTTTCCCGCCTGGCCGCGGCTGTATCTCGATCTGCCGGGCCACGGTGGCTCCGCGGATATCGCGGTACAGGACTTTGCCGGGGTCAATACCCTGCTGCAGGGTACGCTTAATAGTTACAACATCCTTAGCTACTGGCTGATTGGTTACTCGCTGGGCGGCCGCGTAGCGATGAACTTCGCCTGCCAGCCGCGTGCGGGACTGCGCGGGCTGATTGTCGAGGGCGGACACCCGGGCCTGCAGGATGAAGAGGCGCGGCTGGCGCGACGCAGCAATGACAGCGCCTGGGCAGAACGTTTTCGCCGCGAACCGTTAGCGCAGGTCTTCGCCGACTGGTATCAGCAGCCGGTTTTCGCTTCGCTGAATGCGGCGCAGCGCGCGTCACTGGTCGCCCTACGTCGCCGCAATAACGGCGCTACGCTGGCGGCGATGCTGCAGGCAACCTCCCTTGCCGGGCAGGCCGATCTGCGCGCGCCTCTGCAGGCTCGCGATTTTCCTTTTCACTACCTCTGCGGCGAACGCGACGCGAAGTTTCGCGCCATCGCGCAAGCGCTCGCTGCCGATACCCATATCATTCACCATGCCGGACACAACGCGCACCGGGACAACCCCGCCGCGGTGATTGCCTGTCTGGCGCAGATTCTGGCAAGTTAACTGAAGGACATTCTATGATCTCTCTTGATGAAGCAATGCTTTACGCCCCCGTTGAATGGCACGATTGCTCAGAAGGCTATACCGATATTCGTTATCAAAAATCGACTGACGGGATTGCCAAAATCACTATCAACCGCCCACAGGTGCGCAATGCCTTCCGCCCGCTGACCGTCAAAGAGATGATTCAGGCGCTGGCGGATGCCCGCTATGACGACAATATCGGGGTCATCGTGCTGACCGGTGAAGGCGAGAAAGCCTTCTGCGCCGGCGGCGACCAGAAAGTCCGCGGCGACTACGGTGGCTATCAGGACGACTCCGGCGTTCACCATCTCAACGTGCTCGATTTCCAGCGCCAGATCCGCACCTGCCCGAAACCGGTGGTGGCAATGGTCGCCGGCTACTCTATCGGCGGCGGCCACGTGCTGCACATGATGTGCGATCTGACCATCGCGGCGGACAATGCCATCTTCGGCCAGACCGGGCCAAAAGTCGGCTCTTTTGATGGCGGCTGGGGCGCTTCTTATATGGCGCGTATCGTCGGGCAGAAAAAAGCGCGCGAAATCTGGTTCCTGTGCCGTCAGTATGACGCTCAGCAGGCGCTGGACATGGGGCTGGTGAATACCGTAGTCCCGCTGGCGGAGCTGGAAAAAGAGACCGTGCGCTGGTGTCGTGAAATGCTGCAAAACAGCCCAATGGCGCTGCGCTGCCTGAAAGCGGCGCTGAACGCCGACTGCGACGGCCAGGCCGGTCTGCAGGAGCTGGCGGGCAACGCCACCATGCTGTTCTACATGACGGAAGAAGGGCAGGAAGGGCGCAACGCCTTCAACCAGAAACGTCAGCCGGACTTCAGCAAATTTAAACGGAATCCATAATGCGCGTTTCGCAGGTTTACCGCTGGCAGATACCAATGGACGCGGGCGTGGTTCTGCGCGAACGGCGGTTAAAAACCCGCGACGGGCTGTTCATCCGCCTGCAGGAGGATGAACGGGAGGGCTGGGGGGAAATTTCTCCCCTGCCGGGATTCAGTGACGAGACGCTGGAAGACGCGCAAACGGCGCTGCTGGCGTGGGCGCAGGCCTGGCGCGACGGCGCGGAACCGCCGCTTCCCACACTGCCTTCTGTCGCGTTTGGTATTAGCTGCGCGCAGGCGGAGCTTTACGGCGAACTACCGCAGGCAGCGGATTATCGCGCGGCGCCGCTCTGTTCCGGCGATCCGGATGAGCTGTTCGCCAAACTGGCGGCGATGCCCGGCGAGAAAGTCGCTAAGGTGAAAGTGGGGCTGTGGGAGGCGGTACGCGACGGTATGGTGGTTAATCTGCTACTGGAAGCCATCCCCGATCTCCAGCTGCGGCTGGATGCCAACCGGGCGTGGACGCCGCTTAAAGCGCAGCAGTTCGCCAAATACGTCAATCCCGCGTATCGCCAACGCATTGCGTTTCTTGAGGAACCCTGCAAAACGCGGGAGGACTCGCGGGCCTTTAGCCGCGAGACGGGGATCGCTATCGCCTGGGATGAAAGCCTGCGCGAGGCGGATTTCCGCTTTGTCGCGGAGCCCGGCGTGCGCGCGGTGGTGATCAAACCGACGCTGACCGGCAGTGTGCAAAAGGTTCAGCAACAGGTCGCCGCGGCACACGCCCTGGGGCTGAGCGCGGTGATTAGCTCGTCAATCGAGTCCAGCCTCGGGTTAACCCAGCTGGCGCGGGTTGCCGCCTGGCTGACGCCGCAGACCATCCCCGGACTCGATACGCTGGCGCTGATGGGCGCGCAGCTGGTGCGGGCGTGGCCGGAGAGTACGCTGCCAATATTCAATGCTGATGAGCTGGAGCAACTGCTGTGATGTTTTCCGACTGGCCGTGGCGCCACTGGCGTCAGTTACGCGGCGAGTCGCAGGCGCTACGCCTGAATGACCAGGCGTTGACCTGGCGTGAGCTATGCGCGCGGATTGACGCGCTGGCGGCCGGCTTTGCCGCACAGGGCGTTATGGAAGGTCAGGGCGTGGCGCTTCGGGCCTACAACCAGCCAGAGACGCTACTCGCCTGGCTGGCATTGCTGCAGTGCGGGGCGCGGGTGCTGCCGCTGAATCCGCAGCTGCCAGAGGTGTTGCTGCAGGAACTGCTGCCTGCGTTAACCGTCCAGCATCAACTGGTGCTTAACGGTGAAACGCTGCCGGGGAATTTACCGGCGTTAACTCTGCAGGTGGCAGAAGGCGCCTGTGCCGTTTGCTGGCATGGCGATCGGCTGGTGTCGATGACGTTGACCTCCGGTTCAACCGGCCTGCCGAAAGCGGCGGTACATAGCGCCAACGCCCATCTGGCCAGCGCCGCTGGCGTGCTGGCGCTGATGCCGTTTGCCGCAGAAGACGACTGGCTGCTGTCGCTGCCGTTGTTTCATGTCTCCGGGCAGGGGATCATCTGGCGCTGGCTGCTGGCCGGCGCGCGAATGACGGTGCGCGACAAGCAACCGCTGGCGCAGATGCTGCAGGGCTGTACCCATGCTTCGCTGGTGCCGACTCAACTGTGGCGCTTGCTGAATGATAATGCTGCGGTCTCCCTCAAGGCGGTGCTGCTCGGCGGCGCAGCGATCCCGGTCGAATTGACTGAGCGTGCCCTCGCGCAGGGAATACGCAGTTTCTGCGGCTACGGCCTCACCGAGTTCGCTTCCACGGTCTGTGCCAAAGTGGCCGACGGCGCGGCGGATGTGGGCGAACCGCTGCCGGGGAGGGAGGTGAAAATTGTCGCCGGTGAGATCTGGCTGCGGGCGTCGAGTATGGCGGCGGGTTACTGGCGCGACGGTCAGTTATTGCCATTAACCAATGATGAAGGCTGGTTTGCGACACGCGATCGCGGGGAATTACACAATGGTCGGCTGACGGTTGTTGGGCGACTGGATAATCTTTTTTTTAGCGGCGGCGAAGGTATTCAACCGGAAGAGGTCGAGCGCGTGATACTCGCATATCCAGCGGTACAACAGGCGTTTATTGTACCGCTGGATGATGTCGAATATGGTCAACGCCCGGTCGCGGTGGTGGAATGCGATGACGGCTGCGAGTTGAGCGCGCTGGCGACATGGAGCGCTGAGCGGTTAGCGCGCTTCCAGCAGCCAGTGCGTTGGCTACGGCTGCCGGACACGTTAAAGAACGGTGGGATTAAGATTTCCCGCCAGGCGCTGCGCGAGTGGGCCAGACAGCAGACGTATACAACGGTATCGTAGCCACCCGCACTTATTCCGCGGCAAAACGCTGGGTGGGTTGAATGCGGTATGTCGTGGACTTAAAGTAGCCCTTTCTGGCTGAGAGTAACGCGGGTGGCGGCATTAAGATCGTAGTTTTTGAGATCTTCGGCTTTGACCCAGGCGTATTCGTCAAACTCCTCGTTGATCGTCACGTCGCGATTGGCGCTGACGCAGTCGAAGATCAGGTAGATCATATATATCGTTTCCTGCCGACCATCCGGGTAAGTTTTGACGCGGGTATCATCGCGGAAGCTCCACGGCGCGATATGGGTAAGGATGAGTTTTTCGCCGAGCTCTTCGCGAATTTCCCGCCGCAGCGCCTCTTCAATACGTTCTCCTGGCTCCACGCCGCCGCCGGATAAGGCCCATTGCCCGGGAAAAACCCCGCGGTCGGCGGCCATTTTGCAGAGCAGATAATGACCTTCATTCTGGATAAGCGGGCAAACAATCGTCCTTTGGCGCATGGTTTTTCTCCTTCAGAGGGATGGGGCAGTATGCCGATGAAATAGTTTGCGAGCCGCCTCGGTAAACCGCAAGCGAAATGCGGCCCTGGCCCTGTTGGGTGTTAAGTTAGGTGAAAATAATCGCATGGAGTTTCGCCATGGAAAGGGCGCCCCATTCCCCGCATGACGCCGTATTTAAACACCTGTTGTCGCACCGGGCGACGGCAAAGGACTTCCTTGACATACATCTCCCCGCACCGCTGCGCGCGTTATGCAACCTGAATACGCTGCAACTGGAGTCAGGGAGCTTTATTGACGATGAGCTACGGGCGAGTCATTCCGATATCCTCTATTCGCTACACACCCAGGTGGGTGAGGGCTATATCTATCTGCTGATTGAGCATCAAAGTTCAGCGGACCGCCACATGGCGTTTCGCCTGATGCGCTATGCTATCGCCGCGATGCAGCGCCATCTGGATAAGGGGCATACGCAGCTGCCGTTGGTTATCCCTCTGCTGTTTTATCATGGCAGCGTTTCGCCCTGGCCTTACCCGATGTGCTGGCTGGCAGGCTTTGCCGATCCGGACGTTGCGCGGCGGATCTATGGTGATGATTTTCCCTTAATCGATATCACCACCACCCCGGATGATGAAATCATGCGCCACCGGCGCGTGGCGATGCTGGAGCTGCTGCAGAAGCATATCCGCCAGCGCGACATGATGGACCTGCACGAGCAACTGGTCAGCTTGTTAGCACTGGGATACACTAGCCGCAGGCAGCTAAAGACGCTGCTGCACTATCTGTTACAGGCAGGAAATGCCGCCGATCCGGTCGCTTTTTTGCGCCATCTTGCGCAAAGCGTACCCCGGCGGCCGCATAAGGAGACGCTCATGAATATTGCCCAGTTTCTGGAAGATCGCGGCCATCAGCAAGGGTTAAAGCAAGGTCTCGAACAAGGCCTACAGCAGGGTATCGAGCAAGGTGAGCAGCAGACCGCGGAGCGTATCGCCCGGGCGATGCTGGCTAACGGGCTTGACCTGCCCCTGGTGGCGAAACTGACCGGTCTGGCACCTGAGCGCCTGGCTCTGCTGCAGCATTAATTATTTCCTTTTCAACCTCGCCGCGCCGCGCCGATCGTGCGGCGTCAGTTCCCTGTTTTCGTCAATGTATCAGTGTTAATCATAATAAGCATGAATATTCATGGCGCTGAATGGGCGGTTCGTCATTCTGGCAACGCCCGATGCCGTAAAAAAACGCAACTGGTTACACTCTTGTGAAAAATCATTTCGCCAGGTCATTGATTCCTGACAGGTGCGCAGTAGAATTTTCAGGTTTTTTCGGGACTTCTTTGATTTTAATTTTCTGGATAGAGTAAATAATGAAAAAAAGCATTTTTATGACGCTGGCTGGCGTCATGCTGGTTTCTTCCGCGGCCCATGCGATTAGCGTTACCGGTGAAGCAGGCGAGCATTACACCAATCTTGGCGTCGGGTTTGGCACGGAGTCTACCGGCCTTGCCATCTCCGGTAACTGGCTGCACAGCGATAACGACGGCGACGCCGCGGGTTTAGGCCTGGGACTCAATATTCCGCTGGGGCCGTTCCTCGCGACCGTGGGCGGCAAAGGCGTTTACACCAATCCGAAACAGGGCGATGAAGGCTATGCGGCAGCGGTCGGCGGCGGCTTGCAGTGGAAAATCGGCGACAGCTTCCGCCTGTACGGCGACTACTACTACTCTCCGGATTCCCTCTCCAGCGGCATTGACAGCTATCAGGAAGCTAACGTCGGCGCCAGCTGGACCATCATGCGTCCGCTCAGCATCCAGGCAGGCTATCGCTATCTGAACCTGGCGGGCAAAGATGGCAACCGCGATAACACCATCGCCGACGGCCCGTACATCGGCGCCAGCGCCAGCTTCTAATCTCCTCCGGCGCGGTATCCTCTTGCCGCGCCAGATTTTCCTCCTCGTCAGCATCCCGCTTTGCGTTATAGTATTTGCCATCTGGCAGGCAAGGAGTGAGCAATGTTGAATGTGGAAATGCTGTCCACTGGCGATGAAGTGTTGCATGGTCAAATCGTTGATACCAATGCAGCATGGCTGGCGGATTTCTTTTTTAATCAGGGGTTACCGTTAACGCGCCGCAATACCGTCGGCGACGATCTCGATGCGCTGGTGGCGATTCTTCGCGAACGCAGCGAACAAGCCGATGTGCTGATCGTCAACGGTGGCCTCGGGCCGACCAGCGACGACCTGAGCGCGCTGGCCGCGGCTACCGCGAAAGGCGAAGGGCTTATTTTGCATCCGGAGTGGCTGGAGACGATAACCCGCTTCTTTGCCGAACGCGGGCGGCCGATGGCGGAAAGTAACCGCAAGCAGGCGGAAATCCCCGCCAGCGCCGAGATGATCAATAACCCGGTCGGCACGGCCTGTGGTTTTGCCGTTGAGCTCAACCGCTGCCTGATGTTTTTCACCCCCGGTGTACCTTCTGAATTTAAGGTGATGGTCGAGCAGGAGATTTTACCGCGTCTGCGTCAGCGCTTTACGCTACCCGATCCACCGGTATGCCTGCGTTTGACCACCTTTGGCCGCTCGGAGAGCGAGCTGGCGCAAAGCCTCAATCCGTTGACGCTGCCCCCGGGCGTGGTGATGGGCTACCGCTCGTCGATGCCGATTATCGAGCTCAAGCTAACCGGACCGGCTGACCAGCGCGACGCCATGCTGGCCCTGTGGCCGGAAGTCCGCAAGGTGGCTGGCGACAGTCTGATTTACGAAGGCACGGAAGGGTTACCGGCGCAGATTGCGCGCTGCCTGCAGGAGCGACAGCTGAGCCTGACGCTCAGCGAGCAGTTTACCGGCGGCCTGCTGGCGCTGCAGCTGTCCCGCGCCGGCGCGCCGCTGCTGGCCAGCGAAGTGGTCCCGGCGCAGGAGGAGACGCTGGCGCAGGCGGCTCGTTGGGCGGCCGAGCGGCGCATAAACCATTTTGCCGGTCTGGCCCTGGCGGTGAGCGGCCAGGAGAACGATCATCTCAATGTGGCCCTGGCCACCCCTGACGGTACCTTCGCGCTGCGGGTAAAGTTCAGCGTCACCCGCCACAGCCTGGCGGTACGCCAGGAAGTCTGCGCCATGATGGCATTAAACATGCTGCGTCGCTGGCTGAATGGTCAACCGCTGGCCAGCGAACATGGCTGGATTAACGTGGTGGATTCCCTCTCGCTGTAAGTCGTTTCCCCCGGCGCGCGGGCTTCTCCCGGGCGCCGGTTGTCCAGCCTGTTGTACTCTCCTGAAAAAAATCTGTGCGTTAGGTCGCAATATTCTGCACTACATCGTCCAGCATACGGGAAAACGATTGCCCCGCGATGCCGCTCACACTTTACCGCCCGCACAATCGCAACACTGATTCCAGTATTCAGGATTGGAGTCCAGTATGTTGGAATCAACGAAAGTCCCGGCGCTAACCCGCGCGATTGAGATCCTCAATTTAATCAGCCGCATTGGCCCCTGCAGCGCAGCCACCATCATTGCCGAACTGGGGATCCCGAAAAGCACGGTTTATCTGCTGCTGGGCGAGCTGAAAAAACAGCGCTTCATCAGTATGGATAATCAGGATAACTACTGCCTGTGGACCAAGCTGGTGGAGCTGGCCGGGCAGGCGCTGAGCAAAATGGACCTGCGCGAGCTGGCGCGTCCGCGCCTCACCCGGCTGATGGACGAGTGCGGCCTGCTTTGCCATCTGGGCATCATCGATCAGGGTAATGCCTACTACATTCTGAAAATTGAGTCCCCCGCCACCATTAGCGTGCGTTCGCACGAAGGTAAGAGCCTGTCGCTTTACCGCTCCGGGATCGGCAAATGTTTGCTGGCCTGGCAGCCCGCCAGCGTTCAGGCGTCGATTATCGACGACCTGCAGTGGGAGCGGGCCACGCCAACGACCATCACCGATGCTCAACAGCTGCGGGAGGAGCTGGGGCGCATTCGCGCCCGAGGCTGGAGCTTTGATAATGGCGAGGACTATCCGGATGTGCGCTGCGTGGCTGCCCCGGTGTTTAACGCCAATAACGACCTGACCGCCGCCATCTCGGTGGTGGGCACCCGTCTGCAAATCAATGAAGACAATCGCGATTATCTGGCCGGTAAGGCGATTGCCTGCGCGAAAGATATTTCCCGTCTGCTGGGGTGGAAAAGCCCCTTCGAACAACTCGCCTCATCATAAGGAGAACATCATGACCCTACCGAAAATTAAACACGTCCGTGCCTGGTTCATCGGCGGCGCGACGGCAGAGCTGGGCGCCGGTGGTGGCGATTACCACGACCAGGGAGCTAACCACTGGATTGACGATCATATCGCCACCCCGATGAGCAAATATAAACAGTATGAGCAGTCCCGCCAGTCGTTTGGCATCAACGTGCTGGGCACGCTGATTGTGGAAGTGGAAGCCGAGAACGGGCAGACCGGCTTTGCGGTGTCGACGGCCGGGGAGATGGGCTGCTTTATCGTGGAAAAACATCTCAACCGCTTTATCGAAGGCAAATGCGTCAGCGATATCAAGCTGATCCATGACCAGATGCTTAACGCCACCCTTTACTACGCGGGATCCGGCGGCCTGGTGATGAACACCATCTCCTGTGTCGACCTGGCGCTGTGGGATCTGTTCGGGAAAGTGGTCGGCTTGCCGGTCTACAAACTGCTGGGCGGGGCAGTGCGCGACGAAATCCAGTTCTATGCCACCGGCGCGCGTCCGGACCTGGCGCAGGAGATGGGCTTTATCGGCGGTAAAATGCCTACCCACTGGGGGCCGCACGATGGCGACGCCGGGATCCGCAAAGACGTCGCCATGGTGGCGGATATGCGCGAAAAATGCGGCCCGGATTTCTGGTTAATGCTGGACTGCTGGATGAGCCAGGACGTTAACTATGCCACCAAACTTGCCCATGCCTGCGCCCCTTACAACCTCAAGTGGATCGAGGAGTGCCTGCCGCCGCAGCAGTATGAAGGCTATCGCGAGCTGAAGCGCCAGGCGCCCGCCGGGATGATGGTGACCAGCGGCGAGCACCACGGCACGCTGCAGTCCTTCCGCACTCTGTCGGAAACCGGCATCGATATTATGCAGCCCGACGTCGGCTGGTGCGGTGGCTTAACCACCCTGGTGGAGATCGCGGCCATCGCCAAAGCGCGCGGGCAGCTGGTGGTGCCCCACGGCTCGTCGGTTTACTCCCATCATGCGGTGATCACCTTCACCAACACGCCGTTCAGCGAGTTTCTGATGACCAGCCCGGACTGCGCCACGCTGCGTCCGCAGTTCGATCCGATCCTGCTCGGCGAGCCGGTGCCGGAGAGAGGGCGCATTCATAAATCGGTCCTGGATAAACCCGGCTTTGGCGTCGAGCTCAATCGCGACTGCAACCTGAAGCGTCCTTATCAACACTGATTGCGTCGGGCCGCCGGGCGGCCCGCGCCTGAGGATATTATGATGAGTAACACTCTGCTGGAGAGCGTGGTGAAGAAAAACCGCGCCCGCTTAATCCCCTTTATGCTGGCGCTGTACGTGCTGGCGTTTCTTGACCGTTCCAATATTGGTTTTGCCAAGGAGACGTACCAGCTCGATACCGGACTCAGTAACGAAGCCTACGCGCTGGGGGCAGGGATTTTCTTTGTGGTTTATGCCTTTCTCGGGGTGCCGGCCAATTTGCTGATGCGCAAATTTGGCGCCAGAAAATGGATCGGCTGCACCACGCTGCTGTGGGGCGTGCTGTCGGCGGCGATGGCCTGGGCGGACACTGAAGCGAAGTTTCTTCTGGTGCGTACCCTGCTTGGCGCGGCGGAGGCGGGCTTCTTTCCCGGGATGATCTACCTCACTTCGCAGTGGTTTCCCCAGCAAAACCGCGCCAGCATTATGGGGCTGTTTTATATGGGGGCGCCGCTGGCCCTGACGCTGGGATCGCCTTTATCCGGTGCGCTGCTGGAGATGCATGGGTTTATGGGCCATCCCGGCTGGTTCTGGATGTTTGTGATTGAAGGCCTGCTCGCCGTCGCCGCGGGAGCGTTCACCTTCTTCTGGCTGGACGATTCGCCGCAGCATGCCCGCTTCCTGAGCATGGAGGAGAAACAGGCGCTGATCGGCGAGCTGGCGCGTGAGGAGGAGAAAAAGATTGCCTCGCGCCTGTCCGATGCATTACGTAACGGGCGGGTCTGGCAGCTGGCGCTGATTTATCTGACCATTCAGGTGGCGGTCTATGGCCTGATTTTCTTCCTGCCCACCCAGGTCGCCGCGCTGCTGGGCACCAAAGTCGGCTTCGTTGCCTCGGTGGTGACGGCTATCCCGTGGGTGGCGGCGCTGTTTGGCACCTGGCTTATTCCTCGCTACTCCGATCGCACCGGCGAGCGGCGCAATATTGCCGCGCTGACGCTGTTGGCGGCGGCGGTCGGGATTGCTGTTTCCGGACTGGTGGCGCCGGTGCTGGCTATCATCGCGCTGTGCGTGGCGGCGGTTGGGGTGATTGCCGTGCAGCCGGTCTTCTGGACGATGCCGACGCAACTGCTGTCCGGCACGGCGCTGGCCGCCGGGATTGGCTTCGTTAACCTCTTTGGCGCTATCGGCGGCTTTCTGGCGCCGATCGTGCGCGTGCAGGCCGAAACCCTGTTCGCCAGCAGCGCCGCCGGACTGTTAACCCTGGCCGGCGTCGCCATCGTCGGGGTGATCATCATCTTCTCATTAAGCCTCACCCGCGCGGTCCCCCAGCGCGGCAGCGTACAGCATTAATTTAAGGAATCGCGATGAACGCACTGTTATCTAACCCCTTTAAACGGGGACTCTTGCGCGGCGAGACGCAAATCGGCCTGTGGCTGAGCTCGACCTCCTCCTACATGGCCGAGATCGCCGCGACCTCGGGATACGACTGGTTGCTGATCGACGGCGAGCATGCGCCGAACACTATTCAGGACCTTTATCATCAGCTCCAGGCTATCGCCCCCTACGCCAGCCAGCCGGTCATTCGTCCGGTCGAGGGCAACCGCAGCCTGATAAAACAGGTGCTGGATATTGGCGCCAGAACGTTGCTGGTGCCGATGGTCGATACCGCCGAGCAGGCGCGGGAAGTGGTCTCGGCGACCCGTTATCCGCCCACCGGTAGCCGCGGTGTTGGCGCCGGCGTGGCGAGAGCGGCGCGCTGGGGAAGGGTGGAGAATTATATGGCGGAGGCGAATGACGAACTCTGTCTGCTGATTCAGGTTGAGAGCCGAACCGCGCTGGAGAATCTGGACGCGATTCTCGAGGTAGACGGCATTGACGGGGTGTTTATTGGTCCGGCGGATCTCTCCGCCTCGCTGGGTCACCCGGACGATGCCAGCCATCCTGACGTGCAGCGGGTGATCGAGCAGAGCATCCGGCGCATTCGCGCGGCGGGGAAAGCGGCCGGATTTCTGGCGGTCGACCCGGCGATGGCGGAAAAATGTCTTGTCTGGGGGGCCAACTTCGTCGCCGTCGGGGTGGATACCATGCTGTATACCCAGGCGTTGGACCGCCGGCTGGCGATGTTTAAAGCTGTCAGCGCCCAGCCGCAGGAGAAAGCGAGCTATTAGCTATTGATGGCGGAGGCTGGCGCTGGGCTCAGGCGAGCGCCTGCGCCAGTACCGTCAGCGGATGCTCGCAGCGTTTGCTGGTGGACATCTCAATCTGCCATTTGCAGGTCTCGCAGTCGGTCACGACGATGTCGGCCCCGCTCTCCTCAATCTGTTTGAACAGTGGGGCGCCGATAGCCTGGGATACCGCATAATTCTCAGTTTTAAACCCGTAGGTGCCCGCGATGCCGCAGCACTGTGAATCCAGCACCTCCAGCTGCAGGTCGGGGATCAGCCGCAGCAGCTCAAGGGTATACAGCGACCAGCCCATTTTCTCCATATGACACGGGGTGTGATAGACCACCTTGAGCGGCAGCCGGCGCAGCGGTAGCGTCTTGCCGGCATCCAGCTGTTTCCAGATCCAGCGGGTGGCCAGCTCCACCCGATCGCGGAGATCGCTGTTGTCGACATCGAGGAGATGGGGGTATTCATCACGTAGCGTAAAGGTGCAGGTCGAGGAGGTGGCAATGATCGGCAGCGTGTTTTCCCGCATCGCGGCGACGTTGCTCTGCGCCTGTTTACGCGCCTTGTCAAAAAAGCCGTTGGCGATCAGCGGCACGCCGCAGCATTTTTCCTTCGATAACAACTGCACGCCGGTACCCAGCGCGTTGACGACGCGGATCAGATCCTTACCCAGCTGCGGGTGGTTATAGTTGACGTAGCAGCCATGAAAGAAGGCCACCTGCTCGCGGTACTGCGCCTGTCTGGCCGCGAGCTGGCGGTAAGCGCGGCGGAAGGTGCCGAAGCCATATTTCGGCAGTGTGCGTCGGTGGTCGATTTTAAGCGCCGCGTCGAGCAGGCGGCGCACCGGTTTTAAACCGGTCGTGGCGTTGACCAGGGGGGCAAAGGGAGTGGAAAGGGTGCCCATCAGGTCGGTATGGCTGAGGATGGCGTCGCGCAGGGTCGGCTTTTGCTGGCCGTACTGTGCCCGGGCGCGCTGAATGATATCGCCAATTTTCACATCCGACGGGCAGGCAACCTCGCAGCGCTTGCAGTTAATGCAGTACTTCAGCGCCTCGTCGTACAGCGCACCATCCTTCAGACGCAGGCGTTCGCCGTCCGGCCCCGCCTGTTTCGGGCCTGGATAGCGTGGATTGACCCGACTTACCGGGCAGGTGGTGGTACAGACCGTGCACTTAATGCAGCTTTCAAAACGGGTATCGTTCATGGCCGGCCTCCGGCAAGGGCGTGGATCTGTCTGGCGGCGTGCAGCGCGGTGACGGCGCAAACACCGCCGCCACAGCCGAGCTGAATGGCATCGAACCCGCCGAGCAATGAGCCGATGGCAAACAGATTATGGAACGGCTGCCCGCCCAGCAGGGGGCGCAGCAGGGCATCGGTTTTCACGCCGAAGCGCTGCCACGGTTGTGAGGCGAAGAAATCGCGCTGGTACCAGCTTTCCCGTGGCAGGGTCTGCTGCAGATCGAGGCCGAGGATCGGCTCGCGCACGCTATCGCGAGTGGCGACAAGACCGTTGCTGAAAAAGCTGCCGCTGGCCAGCACGGTGAAACGCGGACGCAGCGCAATATCGCCGTGATTTCGCGTCCAGACGGCCTCGACGGCGCCCTGTCGATGGCTGATTTTCACCACTTCGTCGCCAACAAGCCAGGTGCCGCCGCTGCGAATGAACTGGCGTTGCAGCTGAGAATGCAAACGCATTCCGGGAACCGAAGGCGGCAGGGTCGGCAGCAGACGCAGCGGGCAGGGCAGACGCGTCTGCAGCCAGCGGTACAGGCGATCGTCGGCGAGGCCAAAACAGGCGGGCATGATCAGCAGGTCATGCTGCTGCGCCAGCGGCAGCAGCGCCGCATGCAGGGCCGGCCATAGATTCTCATCATCCAGCACGCGGGCGATGTTAGCGGCGCGAAACTCGGTGGGGTTGTCACGCAGCACATCCAGCAGCGGTAGTTCGATTTCCGCCGCCACGGCGGTAACTCCGTGTTGACCGAGCGCGGCGGCGGCGAGATGCGGCTGAAAATCGGCAAAGCCGCTGATCCCCACCAGGCAGACGCCTTGCTGCGGCAGTGGCGCCAGCGGAACCTCTTGTGGTGACAGCCATGCCGGACGCAGCGTTCCCAGCGGCGTCACTCGTTGATGCGGCTGGCGCGCATTGCCCTGCATCACCGCGCCACAGGCGGCCAGCAGCGCTTCGGTCTGTGTCGCGTATTCGAGTACCGCCTCGGCGCCGAGCCGGGAATAAGGGTGTTCAGGAAGCTGTTCAGCGAGTTGCTGCAGACCTTGTGCGACGTCAGTAACGTTATCGCCGTTGGGCAGCACCGAGAGCAGGTCTAACGACGCGGAGGAAAAATGCAGCGCGCTCTGCCCGCGGCTGATGATGACGCTGCGCAGGCCGTACTGATTCAGCGCCAGCCCGCACAGCAGGCCGGCGAGCCCGCCGCCGACAATTGCGCAATCAAACTTCATCCTGGTGCTCCTGTGGCAGTCCGCACAGGCCGAGATAGACCCAGCGGGTGAATTCGCTTTCGCGCAGCGCGTCGCCCCAGGCGATGGGCTGAACGCCCTTCCAGCGTTCATTGAGAAATGCCGAGAGCTGGGTTAATGACTGCGCGGGAGTCGTGACGTTAAAGCGCTGCAGCAGTCCCGCAGCGCGGCAGGCGCAGAGTTCCCCCTGGCAGGTCCCCATGCCAATCCGGGTGCGGCGGCGCAGGTCGAGCAGGGTGTTGACCGCCAGGTTTTCCACCGCGTATTTCACTTCGCCAGCGGTAACGGCTTCGCATTCGCAGACCAGGCTACGGTGCTGGCGGCTGTCGCCAAGCCAGGCCGGAGTGCGATCGCCGTGACGGTAGACGGCCGAGCCGCGCAGCGGGGTGGGGAGGGAGATAATTTTTTGCAGGGTACTTTCCGTTGGCTCCTGTGAACCGGGCAGCGGGGTCTCGGCCGTGGTACAGGGGGTGGTGTTTCCCAGCTTACGACAGACGGCGTCGCTGGCCCACTCGGCCATCAGGCGATAGGTCATCAGCTTGCCGCCGGTGATGGTAATGAAGCCTTCCATACCGTCACGCTGGGCATGGTCGAGCAGGACGATGCCGCGGCTGACGCTGCGCCCGCTGGGATCGTTATCGCTGGCCACCAGCGGGCGGACGCCGGAGTAGGCGCGGAGGATCCGGGTGCGGCCCATGACCGGCGCCAGCTTTTCGCCTTCGCGCAGCAGGGTATCGACTTCCGCCGTCGTTACCCGGTTGTCGTCAATGTCGTCATAAGGAACAGGCATTGAGGTGGTACCGATCAGCGAGATGGTATCCCCGGGCACCAGAATATCGGCGTCGGCCGGCTTACGGCAGCGGTTGATCACCAGGTTGTTAATCCGGTGGTCGAGGATCAACAGCGATCCCTTCGCCGGGAACATGGTAATGCGCAGGTCGGCATATTCCGCAATGCGCTGTCCCCAGATCCCGGCGGCATTGACCACCACCCCGGCGTGTAGGGTACGCGCCTGGTGAAGTTGACGGTCATATACCTGGACGCCGCAGACGCGATCTCCCTGGCGCAGCAGGCCGGTCACTTCGCAGCCGGTGAGGATCTGCGCGCCGTGTTCGCGGGCGTCGAGCATATTGGCCGCCGTGAGGCGAAACGGGTCGATGGTGCCGTCCGGGACCTGCACCGCGCCCAGCAGCGTCGGGTTGACGGCGGGCTCCCGGCGCAGCGCTTCCTGCGGGGAGAGCGGGGTAGCTTCAATGCCGGCCTGCTGGCAGGAGCTGATAAAAGTCTGCTGATACGCGAGGTCATCTTCAGGCAGGGTAATAAACAGACCGCCGGACGGTTCGATACAGTGGCGGGCGATGCGGCGCAGGATACGGTTCTCGCTGATGCATTCGCGGGCAGATTCGTTGTCGGTCACCGCATAGCGAGCGCCGCTGTGCAGCAGCCCATGATTACGGCCAGTGGCCCCGGTGGCGATATCATGGCGCTCAATTAATAGCGTCCGTAATCCGCGTCGGGCGCAGTCGCGGGCAATGCCGGCGCCGGTTGCCCCGCCGCCGATGATAATGACCTCGCTATCAAGGCGTCCCGTCATCTTCAGCTCCTCTGCTTTCGTTTAACGCCATTTAGCCACAATTCATAAGGCTATTGTTTGATTTCGAGCATATTCGCGCGTTATTTGAGCGTGTTATGTGATTTTGTGCTCACAATAGAACGTTTTGTCATATTTCTGTAACAAATTGTGCGATGTTTCACAGTATCAACTCTACGTATTGCCTACCATCGCGACCATATTTGAAGTGGGTGATTAATCTGGGATTTTGTCGTGACGTCAGTAGAAAACAGCAAGGGCCACGGAGGCTGATATGTTAAGTATTTTTAAACCTGCCGCGCATAAAGCGCGTTTGCCAGCAGCGGAGATCGACCCGCTGTATCGTCGATTACGCTGGCAAATTTTCATTGGCATCTTTTTTGGTTATGCCGCTTACTATCTGGTTCGTAAGAACTTTGCCCTGGCGATGCCTTATCTGATTGAGCAGGGCTTCTCCCGTGGCGACCTCGGTTTCGCCCTTTCCGGCATCTCCATCGCCTACGGATTTTCGAAATTCATCATGGGCTCGGTCTCTGACCGTTCGAATCCGCGCATTTTCCTGCCGGCCGGCTTGATCCTCGCCGCGCTGGTGATGCTGGTAATGGGCTTTGTCCCGTGGGCCACCTCCAGCATCATGATCATGTTCGTGCTGCTGTTCCTGTGCGGCTGGTTCCAGGGGATGGGTTGGCCGCCGTGCGGGCGGACCATGGTGCACTGGTGGTCGCAGAAAGAGCGCGGCGGAATTGTCTCGGTGTGGAACTGCGCGCATAACGTCGGCGGCGGTATTCCGCCGCTGCTGTTCCTGCTGGGGATGGCGTGGTTTAACGACTGGCACGCGGCGCTGTATATGCCGGCGTTCGGCGCGATCCTGCTGGCGATTTTTGCCTTTGCGATGATGCGCGATACCCCGCAGTCCTGCGGTCTGCCGCCGATTGAAGAGTATAAAAACGACTATCCAGATGACTATAGCGAAAAGCACGAAGAAGAGCTGACGGCGAAGCAGATCTTTATGCAATACATTCTGCCGAACAAGCTGCTGTGGTACATCGCGGTGGCTAACGTCTTCGTTTATCTGCTGCGCTACGGCATTCTGGACTGGTCGCCAACCTACCTGAAAGAGGTGAAGCACTTCGCGCTGGATAAATCCTCCTGGGCCTACTTTCTCTATGAATACGCTGGGATCCCGGGCACGCTGCTGTGCGGCTGGATGTCGGACAAAGTGTTTAAAGGCAACCGCGGCGCCACCGGCGTGTTCTTTATGACCCTGGTGACCATCGCCACCGTTGTTTACTGGCTCAACCCGCCGGGGAATCCGGGCGTCGATATGGCCTGTATGATCGTCATTGGCTTCCTGATTTACGGCCCGGTGATGCTGATCGGTCTGCATGCGCTGGAACTGGCGCCGAAAAAAGCTGCCGGCACCGCTGCGGGCTTCACCGGTCTGTTCGGTTATCTCGGCGGTTCCGTGGCGGCGAGCGCTATCGTCGGCTATACCGTCGACTTCTTTGGCTGGGACGGCGGCTTTATGGTAATGATCGGCGGCAGCGTGCTGGCGGTTATCCTGCTGGTTATCGTGATGCTCGGTGAACGTCGCCATCACCAACAGCTGAAACAAGCTTAAGGAGCGATGATGAACATGAAATTAACCGCGCTAATGAGCGGCATGATCCTCGCCGGTTCGGCGCTGTGCTCCAGTGTCGTCGCAGCAGAGAAAATGGTCATTGCGCACCGCGGGGCCAGCGGCTATCTGCCGGAACATACCCTGCCGGCGAAGGCGATGGCCTACGCCCAGGGAGCGGATTACCTTGAGCAAGACCTGGTGATGACCAAAGACGACCGGCTGGTGGTGTTGCATGACCACTATCTCGATCGGGTGACTGACGTCGCTCAGCGCTTCCCGCAGCGGGCGCGTAAAGATGGTCGTTTTTACGCTATTGACTTTACCCTGGCCGAGATTAAGTCGCTGAAGTTTACCGAAGGTTTTGAGCCGAAAGATGGTAAAAACGTGCAAACCTATCCTGGCCGTTTCCCGATGGGCAAATCTGATTTCCGCATTCATACCTTTGAAGAAGAGATTGAGTTTGTCCAGGGGCTGAACCATTCGACGGGTAAAAATATCGGTATCTACCCGGAAATCAAAGCGCCGTGGTTCCACCATCAGGAAGGGAAAGATATTGCCGCCAGCACGCTGAAAGTGCTGAAGGAATATGGCTACACCAGCAAGCAGGATAAGGTTTATCTGCAGTGCTTTGACGCTAATGAGCTCAAACGCATCAAAAATGAGCTGGAACCGAAGATGGGCATGGATCTCAATCTGGTGCAGCTCATCGCCTATACCGACTGGAATGAAACGCAGCAGAAACAGGCCGATGGTAAATGGGTGAACTACAGCTATGACTGGATGTTCAAGCCGGGGGCGATGGCGCAGATCGCGCAGTACGCCGACGGTATTGGCCCGGATTACCATATGCTGGTAGCGGAAGGCTCGAAGCCGGGCGCGGTGAAGCTGACGGCGATGGTAAAAGAGGCGCACGCCAGCCATCTGCAGGTGCATCCCTATACCGTGCGTGCGGATCAGTTGCCGGAGTACGCCACTAACGTTAATCAGCTCTATGACGTGCTGTATCACCAGGCGGGCGTCGACGGCTTGTTTACCGATTTCCCGGATAAAGCGGTGCAGTTCCTGGACGCGAAATAAAACAAAAGGGCCGTAAGGCCCTTTTTTATGTTTTCCCCCTCTCCCTGTGGGAGAGGGCCGGGGTGAGGGCATCAGGCCGCACACATCGACAACACTTACATCTCGATCTCAATATCGCCTTTTGCCCGGCAGCAGCAGGGCAAAATCTCTCCCGGCTGGATAAACGCCAGCGGCTCGGTCAGCCAGTCAACCTGGCCGGAGACCAGACGCGTGCGGCAGGAACCGCAATAGCCTTCGCGGCACTGATACTCCACGTCGATGTTATGCGATTCAAGCGCGGCCAACAGGGAAGGGTGTTCATCCTGACACTCAAGGCGAGTGTCAGAGATTTTCAGGAAAATCCGCTTCATTACAGCTGGAAGTTGCTCAGATCGTCAGCGTCGACTTCAGAATCGATCTGGCCGACGAGATAAGAGCTGACTTCCACTTCCTGCGGCGCGACCTGAACGTTGTCGGAAACCAGCCAGGTGTTGATCCACGGGATCGGGTTGGAGCGGGTCTGGAACGGTAGATCGAGGCCCACCGCCTGCATGCGGATATTGGTGATGTACTCGACGTACTGGCAGAGAATATCTTTGTTCAGGCCGATCATCGAGCCGTCGCGGAACAGATAGTCCGCCCACTCTTTTTCCTGCTGCGCCGCCAGCACGAACAGGTCATAGCACTCCTGTTTGCACTCTTCGGCGATTTCCGCCATCTCCGGATCGTCACTGCCAGAACGCAGCAGGTTCAGCATATGCTGGGTGCCGGTCAGGTGCAGCGCTTCATCGCGAGCGATCAGGCGGATAATTTTGGCGTTGCCTTCCATCAGCTTGCGCTCGGCGAAAGCGAAGGAGCAGGCGAAGCTGACGTAGAAGCGGATTGCTTCCAGGGCGTTAACGCTCATCAGGCACAGATACAGTTTCTTTTTCAGCTCGCGCAGATTCACGGTCACGGTTTTACCGTTGACGGTGTGGGTGCCTTCACCCAGCAGGTGCCAGTAGCTGGTCATTTCGATCAGCGAATCGTAATAGTGAGAGATACCTTCCGCACGCTTCTGGATCTGCTCATTGGTCACGATATCGTCGAACACGGTCGCCGGATCGTTGACGATGTTGCGGATGATATGAGTGTAGGAGCGCGAGTGGATGGTCTCGGAAAAGGCCCAGGTTTCCACCCAGGTTTCCAGCTCCGGGATGGAGATCAGCGGCAGCAGCGCGACGTTCGGGCTGCGGCCCTGGATGGAGTCGAGCAGCGTCTGGTACTTCAGGTTGCTGATGAAAATATGTTTTTCATGTTCCGGCAGCGCCTGGTAGTCGATGCGATCGCGGGAAACATCGACTTCTTCCGGGCGCCAGAAGAAGGAGAGCTGCTTTTCAATCAGCTTTTCAAAGATGTCATATTTTTGCTGATCGTAGCGGGCCACGTTAACCGGCTGGCCAAAAAACATCGGCTCAAGCAGCTGATTGTTTTTCGTCTGTGAAAAAGTGGTGTATGCCATTGAAGTGAGTCCTGTTGAAATGTATTGCCCGGCGGCACTGCGTTGGCCGGGCCTACAAAATCGTAGGCCGGGTAAGCATCGCGCCACCCGGCAAAAATAACTTAGATCTTACAAGCGCCGCTTTCGCAGCCATCGTCCTGGATAGACGGTGCCAGGTCATCCTGAGCATCTTCTGCGCCATCACGGGTGTTGTGATAGTACAGCGTTTTGACGCCGAATTTATAGGCGTTGAGCAGGTCTTTGAGCAACTGCTGCATCGGCACTTTTCCGGAAGGGAAACGCGTCGGATCGTAGTTGGTGTTGGCAGAGATCGACTGGTCGATAAACTTCTGCATGATACCGACCAGCTGCAGATAACCGTCGTTGTTCGGCATTTCCCACAGCAGCTCATAGGCGTTCTGCAGGTTTTCGTAATCCGGCACCACCTGGCGCAGGATACCGTCCTTGGACGCTTTGATACTGACGTGGCCGCGCGGCGGCTCAATGCCGTTGGTGGCGTTGGAGATCTGCGACGAGGTCTCGGACGGCATCAGCGCGGAGAGCGTGGAGTTACGCAGACCGTGGGTTTTAATGGATTCGCGCAGTTGCTCCCAGTCGAAATGCAGGGATTCGCTGACGATCGCATCCAGGTCTTTCTTATAGGTATCGATCGGCAGGATGCCCTGCGCGTAGGTGGTTTCATTGAACCACGGGCAGGCGCCTTGCTCGATAGCCAGTTCGTTGGAGGCCTTCAGCAGGTAGTACTGAATCGCTTCGAACGTTTTGTGGGTCAGGTTGTTGGCGCTGCCGTCGGAGTAGCGTTTGCCATGCTTCGCCAGATAGTAAGCGAAGTTGATCACGCCGATGCCCAGCGTACGGCGGCCCATCGCGCCGCGTTTGGCGGCCGGGATCGGGTAATCCTGATAGTCGAGCAGCGCATCCAGGGCACGCACCGCCAGTACCGCCAGCTCTTCCAGCTCGTCGAGGCTGTCGATAGCGCCGAGGTTGAAGGCCGACAGGGTGCACAGCGCGATTTCGCCGTTTTCGTCGTTGACGTCTTCCAGCGGTTTGGTCGGCAGGGCAATTTCCAGGCACAGGTTAGACTGACGCACCGGGGCGACCACCGGATCGAACGGGCTGTGGGTGTTACAGTGGTCGACGTTCTGGATGTAGATACGACCGGTAGAGGCGCGCTCCTGCATCATCAGCGAGAACAGCTCAACGGCTTTAATACGTTGCTTGCGAATGCTGTCGTCCTGCTCGTACTGGGTGTACAGGCGCTCGAACTCGTCCTGATCGGCGAAGAAGGCGTCATACAGGCCCGGGACATCGGAAGGGCTGAACAAGGTAATGTCGCCGCCCTTCAGCAGACGGGTGTACATCAGCTTGTTGATCTGCACCCCGTAGTCCATGTGACGAACGCGGTTGGCATCGGTACCGCGGTTGTTTTTCAGCACCAGCAGGCTTTCCACTTCCAGATGCCACATTGGGTAGAAGAGGGTCGCCGCGCCGCCGCGAACGCCGCCCTGCGAGCAGGATTTCACCGCGGTCTGGAAGTGTTTGTAGAACGGGATACAGCCGGTGTGGAAGGCTTCGCCGCCGCGGATCGGGCTGCCCAGCGCGCGAATGCGGCCGGCGTTGATACCGATACCGGCGCGCTGGGAAACGTATTTCACAATCGCGCTGGAGGTGGCGTTGATCGAATCCAGGCTGTCGCCGCACTCGATCAGCACGCAGGAGCTGAACTGACGGGTTGGGGTACGCACGCCGGACATGATCGGCGTCGGCAGCGAGATTTTAAAGGTGGACACCGCGTCATAGAAACGCTTGATATAGTCCAGACGGGTCTCACGCGGATAGTTAGAGAACAGGCAAGCGGCGACCAGAATGTAGAGGAACTGCGCGCTCTCGTAAATTTCGCCGGTAACGCGGTTTTGTACCAGGTACTTGCCTTCCAGCTGCTTAACGGCCGCGTAAGAGAAGTTCATATCGCGCCAGTGATCGAGGAAACCGTCCATCTGCTGGAACTCTTCTTCCGTGTAGTCTTCCAGCAGATGATGATCGTATTTACCCTTCTCGACCATCTTCACCACGTGATCGTAGAGCGCCGGCGGCTCAAACTGGCCGAAGGCTTTTTTACGCAAATGGAAAATCGCCAGACGCGCGGCGAGGTACTGGTAATCCGGCGCGTCGCGGGAGATCAGGTCCGCGGCGGCTTTAATAATGGTTTCGTGGATGTCCGCGGTTTTGATGCCGTCATAGAACTGGATATGGGAGCGCAGTTCTACCTGGGAGATCGAAACGTTATTCAGTCCTTCTGCCGCCCAATCCAGTACGCGATGGATTTTGTCGAGATTGATGCGCTCGGTGGTCCCGTCGCGCTTTGTCACCAGCAGACTCTGATTCATGTGGATTTTACCTGTCCGTGAAAGAAAATATCCCCCGTTTATCCACAGAAGGCCGTTGTGACTAACTCTGTGGATAAATACTATATGTAGGGGGTTGTCGATAAAAAGAACGCTATATGGTGAGTTATTTTAGTAAGGAATCTTTTGAGTACAAGGGTTGATTTTGACGTTAAATTGAGGTTGCGGAAGGGTAATAATCCTCAAGTCCACGTCGCATAAGGCCTGGAGAAGAAGTCAATAAAACAGAAAAAAAAATGAAAATTTGATCGAGTGCTGATTTCTTCATCGGAAGAAATAATCACGCGGCTTGATGCCGCGCAATCATCATAAGCGCAGGTGCTGACCTCAGTCCTGTTTGGCGGTGGTGTGCAACATATAGTTAACATCAACCCCCGGCGCTAACTTGAAGGTGTTGGTCAGCGGATTGTAATGCAGACCGATGATATGCTGCTCTTTCAGAGTAGTCTGATCTACCCAGCTCAGCAGTTCGGCCGGTTTGATAAACTTCTTCACATCATGAGTGCCCTTGGGCACCATCTTCATGACGTATTCCGCGCCCACCACCGCCATCAGCCAGGCCTTGCCATTGCGGTTGATGGTGGAGAAGAAGACCTGGCCGCCGGGCTTCACCAGCCGCGCGCAGGCGTGCACCACCGACTGTGGATCGGGGACGTGCTCCAGCATCTCCATGCAGGTCACGACGTCATACTGCTGCGGATGCTTCGCGGCATGTTCCTCAACCGTTTCCTGAACATAGTCCACCTGAATACCGCTCTCCAGGGCGTGCAGCTTCGCGACCTGCAGCGGTTCGGCACCCATGTCCAGTCCGGTGACCGTTGCACCTTCGCGCGCCATGCTCTCGGCGAGAATGCCGCCGCCGCAGCCGACATCGAGGACTTTTTTACCGAACAGGCCGCCGGAGCGTTCGGCGATATAGCCCAGCCGCAGCGGGTTGATGCGGTGGAGCGGTTTGAACTCGCCCTCCAGATCCCACCAGCGCGAGGCGACGGCTTCGAATTTGGCGATTTCAGCATGATCGACGTTAGGGGCTACCGACGTTTTTTCGGCATTCATGGGCGCTTTTACTCCTTTTCTGTTCAGACCTGCGAGTATATCAGCAGCGCGCCATGAATAAACCGTATTGCTTTACCTCTATTAGCGCGGCTGTGTTATAATTTGCGACCTTTGAATCCGGGAAACAGTAGAGGGATAGCGGTTAGATGAGCGACCTTGCGAGAGAAATTACACCGGTCAACATTGAGGAAGAGCTTAAGAACTCTTATCTGGATTACGCGATGTCGGTCATTGTTGGCCGTGCGCTGCCGGATGTCCGAGATGGCCTGAAGCCGGTACACCGTCGCGTACTTTACGCCATGAACGTATTGGGCAATGACTGGAACAAAGCCTATAAAAAATCAGCCCGTGTCGTTGGTGACGTAATCGGTAAATACCACCCGCACGGCGACTCCGCGGTATATGACACCATCGTCCGTATGGCACAGCCGTTCTCGCTGCGCTACATGCTGGTGGACGGCCAGGGTAACTTTGGTTCCATCGACGGCGACTCCGCCGCGGCGATGCGTTATACCGAAATTCGTCTGGCGAAAATCGCTCATGAGCTGATGGCCGATCTTGAAAAAGAGACGGTCGATTTCGTCGACAACTATGACGGTACGGAGCGTATTCCGGACGTCATGCCGACCAAAATTCCTAACCTGCTGGTGAACGGTGCCTCCGGGATCGCGGTAGGGATGGCCACCAACATACCGCCGCATAACCTGACGGAAGTGATCAACGGCTGTCTGGCGTATGTTGACGATGAAGACATCAGCATTGAAGGGCTGATGGCGCATATTCCAGGCCCTGATTTCCCGACCGCCGCCATTATCAATGGCCGTCGTGGCATTGAAGAGGCCTACCGCACCGGTCGCGGTAAAGTGTACATCCGCGCCCGCGCGGAAGTGGAAGTGGACGCGAAATCTGGCCGCGAAACCATCATCGTGCACGAAATTCCGTATCAGGTGAACAAAGCGCGCCTGATTGAGAAAATCGCCGAGCTGGTCAAAGAAAAACGCGTGGAAGGCATCAGCGCGCTGCGTGACGAGTCTGATAAAGACGGAATGCGCATCGTGATTGAAGTGAAGCGCGATGCGGTAGGGGAAGTGGTGCTCAACAACCTCTATTCCCAGACCCAGCTGCAGGTCTCCTTCGGCATCAACATGGTTGCTCTGCACCATGGTCAGCCGAAGATCATGAACCTGAAGGACATCATCGCCGCGTTTGTACGCCACCGCCGCGAAGTGGTGACCCGCCGTACAATTTTCGAACTGCGCAAAGCGCGTGACCGGGCGCATATCCTCGAAGCGCTGGCCGTTGCGCTGGCCAACATCGACCCGATTATCGAACTGATCCGTCGTGCGCCGACCCCGGCAGAAGCGAAAGTGGCGCTGGTTGCCCAGGCGTGGGATCTCGGTAACGTTGCGGCGATGCTGGAGCGCGCCGGTGATGACGCCGCGCGTCCGGAATGGCTGGAGCCAGAGTTCGGCGTGCGCGATGGTAAATACTACCTGACCGAGCAGCAGGCCCAGGCGATTCTGGATCTGCGTCTGCAGAAACTGACCGGCCTTGAGCATGAAAAACTGCTCGACGAATATAAAGAGCTGCTGGAGCAGATCGCGGAACTGCTGCACATTCTCGGCAGCGCCGACCGTCTGATGGAAGTGATTCGCGAAGAGCTGGAGCTGATCCGCGACCAGTTCGGCGACGAACGTCGTACCGAAATCACTGCCAACAGCGCTGATATTAACATCGAAGATCTGATCAACCAGGAAGACGTGGTGGTCACCCTGTCGCATCAGGGCTATGTGAAGTATCAGCCGCTGACCGACTACGAAGCACAGCGTCGTGGCGGCAAAGGCAAGTCAGCAGCGCGCATTAAAGAAGAAGACTTCATTGACCGCCTGCTGGTGGCTAACACCCATGACACCATCCTCTGCTTCTCGAGCCGCGGTCGTCTGTACTGGATGAAGGTCTATCAGCTGCCGGAAGCCAGTCGCGGCGCGCGCGGTCGTCCGATCGTCAACCTGCTGCCGCTGGAAGCCGATGAGCGTATCACCGCCATCCTGCCGGTCCGCGAGTACGAAGAGGGCGTCAACGTCTTTATGGCGACTGCCAGCGGTACCGTGAAGAAAACCGCGCTGACCGAGTTCAGCCGTCCGCGTTCCGCCGGTATCATCGCGGTCAATCTGAACGAAGGCGATGAGCTGATCGGCGTCGATCTGACCTCCGGTCAGGACGAAGTGATGCTGTTCTCCGCGGCCGGTAAGGTTGTGCGCTTCAAAGAAGACGCCGTTCGCGCCATGGGCCGTACCGCCACCGGCGTACGCGGCATCAAGCTGGCGGAAAATGACAGCGTCGTCTCGCTGATTATTCCGCGCGGCGAAGGCGCGATCCTGACGGTGACGCAAAACGGTTACGGTAAACGTACCGCAGCGGCGGAGTATCCGACCAAATCGCGTGCCACTCAGGGCGTTATCTCGATCAAAGTCACCGAGCGTAACGGTTCCGTGGTGGGCGCCGTGCAGGTGGATGACTGCGATCAGATCATGATGATCACCGACGCCGGGACGCTGGTTCGTACCCGCGTTTCCGAGGTGAGCATCGTGGGCCGTAACACCCAGGGCGTGATCCTCATCCGCACCGCGGAAGATGAAAACGTTGTGGGTCTGCAGCGCGTGGCAGAGCCGGTGGACGACGAAGAACTGGATGCCATCGACGGTAGCGTAGCGGAAGGCGATGACGATATCGCCCCGGAAGCGGATACCGATGACGACATCGCCGAAGACGAAGAGTAATCGTCCACGGTAAATGTTCTGAAAGGGCCGGGTATTCTCCCGGCCCTTTTTGCATTAACATTGCGGCAAAGCTGGTTTACCGCTACTTTAACCCCATTCTGTTGAGTCCCTGACGGCCGAGCATCGCCACATTGAAATATCTTGCCTCGTTTCATACAACCCTGAAGGTTTCACGTTATCTGTTCAGAGCGCTGGCGGTATTGCTGTGGCTGCTGATTGCGTTTGTCTCTGTGTTCTATATCGTTAATGCCCTGCACGAGCGGGAAGCCGAGATCCATCAGGAGCTCAATCTCAATGCCGATCAGGCCCAGCGCTATATTCAGCGTACGGCGGATGTGATTAAAGAGCTGAAGTACGTCGCCGGTAACCGCCTGTCGGCAGGGGATGCGGTAGCGCAAGGGCAAAATAGCGATATAGCAGTGCCCAACTTTGAACCCCTGTACCCTGATTCCGATTGCAGCGCGATGAGCACCACCTGGCGTAATTCGCTGCAATCGCTGGCGTGGTTTATGCGCTACTGGCGGGATAATTTTACCGCTGCTTACGACCTTAACCGCATCTTTCTCATTGGCAGCGATAACCTCTGCATGGCCAACTTTGGCCTGCGGGATGTGCCGATTGAGCGCGATCAGGCGCTGAAAGTCCTGCATCAGCGCATTGAGCAATATCGCAACGCGCCGCAAAACGAGCGAGGCAACAACCTGTTCTGGATAAGCCAGGGCGTGCGTCCCGGCGTGGGCTACTTTTATGCCCTGACCCCGGTCTATATGGCCAACCGTCTGCAGGCGATGCTCGGCGTGGAGCAGACCATCCGTATGGAAAGCTTCTTCACGCCGGGCAGTTTGCCGATGAGCGTGACGATTTTTGACGATAACGGCCAGCCGCTGATCTCGCTGGCCGGCGCGGAAGGCAAAATCCAGAGCGAAGCGAAGTGGATGCAGGAGCGGATGTGGTTTGGCTACAGCGCCGGCTTTCGCGAGCTGGTGCTGAAAAAGAGCCTGGCGCCGTCCTCCTTAAGCATCGTCTATTCCGTTTCGGTGGACCAGGTGCTGGAGCGGATCCGCATGCTCATCATCAACGCCATCATTCTCAATATCCTGACCGGGGCAATGCTGTTTGCGCTGGCGCGAATGTATGAGCGGCGCATTTTTATCCCGGCGGAAAATGATGCTCAGCGACTGGAAGAGCATGAACAGTTCAACCGCAAAATCGTGGCCTCCGCCCCGGTGGGGATCTGTATTCTGCGCACCGTCGACGGGACCAATATTCTCAGTAACGAGCTGGCGCACAACTACCTGAACATGCTGACCCATGAGGATCGCCAGCGGCTGACGCAGATTATCTGCGGCCAGCAGGTCAACTTTGTCGATGTGCTGACCAGTAACCATACCAACCTGCAGATTAGCTTTGTCCATTCGCGTTATCGCAATGAAAACGTCGCCATCTGTGTGCTGGTGGACGTTTCCGCCCGCGTGAAAATGGAGGAGTCGCTGCAGGAGATGGCCCAGGCGGCTGAACAGGCCAGCCAGTCGAAATCGATGTTCCTCGCGACCGTCAGCCATGAGCTGCGTACCCCGCTATACGGCATCATCGGTAACCTCGATCTACTGCAGACGAAGGCCCTGCCGAAGGGCGTTGATCGCCTGGTGACGGCGATGAACAACTCTTCCAGCCTGCTGCTGAAAATCATCAGCGATATTCTCGATTTCTCGAAAATCGAGTCTGAGCAGTTGAAGATCGAGCCGCGGGAGTTTTCCCCGCGCGAAGTCATGAACCATATTTCTGCCAACTATCTGCCGCTGGTGGTACGCAAGCAGCTGGGTCTGTACTGCTTTATCGAGCCGGATGTCCCGGAGCAGATGTCCGGCGACCCGATGCGCCTGCAGCAGGTGATCTCTAACCTGCTGAGCAATGCAATCAAGTTCACCGACACCGGCTGTATTATCCTGCACGTCCAGTGTGCGGGGGATTATCTGCAGATTAGCGTTCGCGATACCGGAGAGGGGATCCCGGCGAAAGAGGTGTTGCGCCTGTTCGACCCCTTCTTCCAGGTGGGGACCGGCGTGCAGCGAAACTTCCAGGGCACCGGCCTTGGCCTGGCGATCTGTGAAAAGCTGATCAGCATGATGGATGGCGATATCGCCGTGGAAACGGAGCCGGGGATGGGCAGCCGCTTTACCATCCGTATCCCGCTGTATGGCGTGCAGAATACACCGCAGGTGACGGCGGACGGTTTCGCTGGCAAGACCTGCTGGCTGGCAATCCATAATACCTCCTTGGCGATGTTCGTCACGTCGCTGCTCAGCTATCACGGCCTGTCGGTACGCCGCCATGCCGGAGAAACGCCGGATGCCGACGATGTCTTGCTGACTGACGATGAAGCGCAGGCGGGTTGGCAGGGAAGTGCGATGGTCATCTTCTGCCGCCGCCATATCGGCATCCCGCAGGAGCGAGCCGCCGGTGAGTGGCTGCACAGCGTGACGACGCCGCATGAACTGCTGCCGCTGCTGGGGCGTATTTTCCACGTCGCCCTCGACAGCGCGGAGAATAGCCGGGCGCTGATGGCGCCGGACGCGCAGATCGGTAATAACGACGACATGATGATCCTCGTGGTCGACGATCACCCGATTAACCGCCGTCTGCTGGCGGATCAACTGGGATCGCTCGGCTACCAGTGCGTGACCGCTAACGACGGGGTCGACGCGCTCAACGTACTTAGCAAACAGCATATCGATATCGTGCTCAGCGACGTCAACATGCCCAATATGGATGGTTATCGTCTGACGCAGCGCATTCGTCAGCTTGGCCTGACGCTGCCGGTGATCGGCGTCACCGCCAATGCCCTGGCGGAAGAGAAGCAGCGCTGTCTGGAATCGGGGATGGACAGCTGTCTGTCCAAGCCGGTGACGCTTGACGTGCTGAAGCAAACGCTGACGGTGTATGCGGCGCGGGTACGTAACGGGCGGGAATAACGGGGAGCTCCGTCTCGCCGGGGCGAGACGGAGAAAGCAAAGGGATTACTCTTTATCCGTCGAGCTCAGCGAGACGGAGGAGAGGTAGTTCAGCAGCGCAATGTCGTTTTCCACGCCCAGCTTCATCATCGCCGACTTCTTCTGGCTACTGATGGTTTTGATGCTGCGGTTGAGCTTTTTGGCGATCTCGGTCACCAGGAAGCCTTCAGCGAACAGACGCAGCACTTCGCTCTCTTTCGGCGACAGGCGTTTATCGCCATAGCCGCTGGCGCTGATTTTTTCCAGCAGACGAGAGACGCTTTCCGGTGTGAATTTCTTCCCTTTCTGCAGCGCGGCCAGCGCTTTTGGCAGGTCGGTTGGCGCCCCCTGCTTGAGGACGATCCCTTCGATATCCAGATCCAGCACCGCGCTGAGGATCGCCGGGTTGTTGTTCATGGTCAGAACAATGATCGACAGATCCGGGAAGTGGCGCTTGATGTATTTAATCAGCGTGATCCCGTCGCCGTATTTATCACCGGGCATGGACAGATCGGTGATCAGCACATGGGCGTCCAGCTTCGGAAGATTGTTGATAAGGGCCGTGGAGTCTTCAAACTCGCCAACGACGTTCACCCACTCAATTTGCTCAAGTGACTTACGAATACCGAACAGTACGATCGGATGGTCATCGGCAATAATTACGTTCATAGTGTTCATGTATAAGGCTACCTTCTACAGCAAGCTCTTGACGTAAGCGTCAATGTCGCTGATATATTTTTCTATGCCTTGCGCATCCTTTTCGCGAATCAGATGCTCAAGCGTTTCACATAACTGCTTGCCGGGTATCAGATTAAGCATAGCAAATGCCCCTTTGAGGCGGTGGGCGGTTTGCGCCAGAGCAGCAAAATCACCCGCTTCGATTTCAGTATACAATCTCTGAACATCATCCGGTACCGTATCGGCAAACAGTGCGTAATAGCCGCTGGCATGGAGTTCGGCGTTACTCTCGTTTCCTGAGGTGGCGGGCTGAACCGCCTCCTCCGCCAGCTGCTGCTCAATAAGCTGCAGGATAGCCTCCTGCATCGCCGTGCTAATATTAAAGTTGACCCGCAGTTGTCCCGGGCCGATCTTGCGTATCCCGACCTCATCATCGCTTAAAAGCAAGCCCGAAGCAGTAAGATTAGACGGATTATCCGTTAAATACAGATCGAACGCTTGACTTGTCGCCCGATCGTCCGGCGTGATGCAGGACGCCCCCCAGCTCTCCAGCTGGCGGGTGACAATCCGCCGCACTTCACTGGAGGTCACATCCAGCAGGACGATAACGTCATCCAGCAGATGTTCGCCCGCCTCTGGCGCCTCTTCGCTGGCCGGCATTTTCAGATGCAGGGTATAACGAGTCCCCAGCGACTCCCGCGCTTTGATGGTCAACTGCCCACCCAGTTTGCGCGTCATGCGGTCGCACAGCCAGAAGGTGAGGGCGTTTGCTTTGCCGTACAGATCGCTCTGGGTCGCGTTGAGATACGGGAAGTGCAAATTATCGATCTCGTTTGCCGAGACGCCGTTGCCGGTATCCAGAATGCGGAAGGTCAAACGATCGCTGGCCGACTCGTCCTGGCAAACGTCGAGGGTGATCTTGCCGATAGGCGTGGTGGTGATGGAATACTGGATTAACAGCACCAGTGTGCGTCGCAGGGCTTCACGGTCACCGTAGCGCTGCTCACCGGCAGGGAGCGCGTTATTGATCAGCAGCTGCAGACCCTTGCGCTTCATCGCCGGCAGAACTTCCGGTACAACGTCATCGATCAGTTCCTGAACCGAGAACAGCGCCTGGCTGGTTTTCCAGGTGTCGCTTTCCAGCAGATTAGCAAGCTGAATGTCATCGATCAGTTTGACCAGCTCATCGGCGTGCTGCGCCAGCGTCCGGTTCTCTGTACTGCTGAGCGCCGCCGCCTCTGCCGCCAGAGTCAGGGCGGGCTGCTTCAGGGCGCTGCCAATGTGCTGCATAAAGGCCGCCCGGCCCTGCTGGTTTTTCTCATACAAGCGCTGGGCCTGCTTGAGCTTTTTATTGACCAGCACTTCACGGTCCTGGTCACGGATAATCAGGATCTGCGTGCGCGGCGCGACCTGGCTGCGATACTGGCGGATTTCATACTGCTCGTTGTTGACGGTGGCCTGAATCACCCCCTGATGCTGGTCCGCCATATTGGTGATGTTCTGCAGATTCAGATGCGGGAGCAGGTGGTCGGCAATAGGGTTGCTGATAAGGGTTCGGTTGGCTTCCTGATCGTGGACCAGCAGCCCCAGCGGCAGCAAAGAAACAATCTCTTCATTAATAGCGCGCAGCAGACGCAGTTCGCTGTTGGCGGCGGAAGGGAGCCCGGCGCCAGACGGACTGCTGCGTCCTTTAAAGTGACGAAAGGTGGTAAAACCAAACAGCGCCAGCGCCAGCAGGCCGATGTTGAGCAGCAGCGGCAGAAGAATATTCTGCAGGGCGGCCAGCAGCATGCTGCTCAGCGGTACCGTCCAGAGTAACTGCATACCGGTCGTGCTGATATCAGTGGCGATGTCGATCTGCATGCCGTTAAAAGTGATCCCGATATGGTCGGTGGTCTCTTTGTCAGGATTGGTGGCAAGGTTTTGCGACGGGTCTGGCTCAATACGGAAGCTGTCCAACGCCATGCCCGGCGGGATCAGATCGTTAATCGGCAGGTCGAAAGCGACCACGGTGGCCAGGTGTCCGGGCTGGTTGAAGGTGGTGCGTAACGTAAAGTAGTGCGCATTCTGCCAGGCGAGATGGCGCAGCGGCGAGAAGGTCTCGCGCTCATCAAGGGTATTGGCCTGCAGCAGCATCTCCGCGCGCCGGGATTCCACCACGCTACTGATCGTTGACTCTTTAAAGCTTGAGGAGAGGTCCTTCAACGGCAGGGTTGAGACCAGAATCAGGCTATTGTCCAGACCATTGAGATAGTACATCGACCATGGGATGGTCTCCGCGCCCCACAAAATATCGAGATAATCGGACATTTTCTGCGTCATCTCGAGGGTCGAGCTGTCATGGGAGCCAAAAATCAGCGCTTCGGTTTTACGCCGGGGCTTCTCAAGGTAGTAGACGTCCTGTTTTAAACGCGTCTCCTGCAAGCCACCGCTCGAAGCGTTAGCCGAGGTCGCGGCGATATTGTCGTAAATCTGCCAGGTAGCATAGCGCCAGGTGTCAATGCGCTGGTGCAAGGCG
Source organism: Klebsiella sp. K-Nf6 (assembly GCF_002806655.1). Lineage (NCBI taxonomy): Bacteria > Pseudomonadati > Pseudomonadota > Gammaproteobacteria > Enterobacterales > Enterobacteriaceae > Klebsiella > Klebsiella sp. K-Nf6. Next base: position 132,193 of record NZ_PIBN01000004.1, read on the forward strand.
TGGGAGACATCAACCACCTGATAGCTCTTCTCTTTCAGCCAGGCATTGACGGCACTTTGAATCATCACCCCCATCGTCGCCAGCAGGACAATAACCATCAAAATGAAGAAGCGGCTGATGTTGCCGGGGATCAGGGAGAATTTTTTCGGGGTCATCTTGTGGCTGAACGACTCATCATTGTTTGTAAACAGGATGTAGCGCCAGAGTAACTGGCAACAAAGCAGATGCTGCAGGCAGTATAAAGGCTAATGGCGTAAATCCATACTACAGAATGGTGCCAGCGGCGCGATACCCTCCAGGAATTATCTTAGAATCGAAGCGCAAATGAAACCGCGCCATCAACGCTGACCAGTAGCGATATTGACAAAATGGGGGGATAAGAATCGCACGAAATAACAAGACATTGGCTGAATAAGAACAACTAACAAGCTAATTGATTGATTAATAGTCGTTAGGGAATCTTTGGCTGTAGCACAGATAAATTAAAGTTGTGTAAAGAAGGGTAAAAAAAACCGGATGCGAGGCATCCGGTTGAAATAGGGGTAAACAGACATTCAGAACTGAATGACGGTAATAAATAAAGTTAATGATGATAGCGACTGTTATTTTAGTCACCAATGATAGTTTTGTTTTACCATTCAGTGCTATAGGGTTATTTCTATGTATGTGATTGATTGTAAATGGTTAAATATTTTTTTTGATTATTAGTGCGTATTTCCCAGACCATTTTGCGGTGCAAAAAGTTCCGCCAAATTTACAAATTGAAACATCTTGTGGGCATTTTGAAACATCTTAGAAGTTTTAGTATCATATTCTTGTTGGATTATTCTGCATTTTGCAGCACAATGAAATAGCCGACTGATTAGAAGGGTAATCAGTAAGCAGTGGCATAATAAAAGGCATATAACAAACAGAGGGTTAATAACATGAAAGTTAAAGTACTGTCCCTCCTGGTACCGGCTCTGCTGGTAGCAGGCGCAGCAAATGCGGCTGAAATTTATAACAAAGATGGCAACAAATTAGACCTGTACGGTAAAATCGATGGCCTGCACTACTTCTCTGACGACAAGAGCGTAGACGGCGACCAGACCTACATGCGTGTAGGCGTTAAAGGCGAAACTCAGATCAACGACCAACTGACCGGTTACGGCCAGTGGGAATACAACGTTCAGGCGAACAACACTGAAAGCTCCAGCGATCAGGCATGGACTCGTCTGGCATTCGCCGGTCTGAAATTTGGCGACGCGGGCTCTTTCGACTACGGTCGTAACTACGGCGTGGTATACGACGTAACGTCCTGGACCGACGTTCTGCCGGAATTCGGCGGCGACACCTACGGTTCTGACAACTTCCTGCAGTCCCGTGCTAACGGCGTGGCAACCTACCGTAACTCTGACTTCTTCGGTCTGGTTGACGGCCTGAACTTTGCTCTGCAGTACCAGGGTAAAAACGGCAGCGTCAGCGGCGAAGGCGCGACCAACAACGGTCGTGGCGCGCAGAAACAGAACGGCGACGGCTACGGTACTTCTGTAACTTATGACATCTTTGATGGCATCAGCGCTGGTTTCGCGTTCTCTCACTCTAAACGTACCGACGATCAGAACAACCTGGTTCTGGGTAACGGCGACAACGCTGAAACCTACACCGGTGGTCTGAAATACGACGCGAACAACGTTTACCTGGCGACTCAGTACACCCAGACCTACAACGCGACCCGCGCCGGTTCCCTGGGCTTTGCTAACAAAGCACAGAACTTCGAAGTGGTTGCTCAGTACCAGTTCGACTTCGGTCTGCGTCCGTCCGTTGCTTACCTGCAGTCTAAAGGTAAGGATCTGGAAGGCTACGGCGACCAGGACCTCCTGAAATATGTTGATGTTGGTGCGACCTACTACTTCAACAAAAACATGTCCACCTATGTTGACTACAAAATCAACCTGCTGGACGACAACAGCTTCACCCGCAACGCCGGTGTTTCTACCGACGACGTGGTTGCACTGGGCCTGGTTTACCAGTTCTAAGTCGCAAGCTGCACAAGAAAAAGGCGCCTCTGGCGCCTTTTTTTATGTCTGGTTTAACCTCGCTGGTATACTCTTGTCGCCCTGGTAAGAGGAGCCTCGATTAATGGACATGACTTTCTTTCGCGCCGCACTGCTGGGCGTCTGCGTATTGCTCTCTGGCTGCGATTCAGCCACCACCCCTGCGACCTCCACCTCGACGGCCACCGTGCTGGATGGCAAAACGATGGGCACCTTCTGGCGGGTCAGCGTCATTGGCGTGGATGAGGCAAAGGCTCAGGCGTTGCGCGATAAAGTTCAGGCCCAGCTGGACGCCGACGATCGCCTGCTGTCGACCTGGAAAAACGACTCGGCGCTGATGCGTTTCAACCACGCGGCGGATACCCGGCCCTGGCCAGTGAGCGAAGCGATGGCGGACATCGTGACGCTGTCGCTGCGGATTGGCGCCAAAACGCACGGCGCGATGGATATTACCGTGGGGCCGCTGGTCAATCTGTGGGGCTTTGGCCCGGATAAACAGCCGGTCACCACTCCGGATGCGCAGGCGATTGCCGCGGCGAAGGCGCGCACCGGCCTGCAGCATCTGCAGGTTATCAATCAGAGCGGCAGGCAGTTCCTGCAAAAAGATATCCCCGACCTGTTTGTCGATCTCTCCACGGTGGGAGAGGGCTATGCTGCCGATCACCTCGCGCGATTGATGGAGCAGGAGGGGATCTCCCGCTATCTGGTGTCGGTGGGTGGGGCGCTGGTGAGCCGCGGGATGAACGGCGAAGGTAAGCCCTGGCGGGTGGCGATACAGAAACCGACCGACCGGGAAAACGCCGTCCAGGCGATTGTCGACATCAATGGTCACGGCATCAGCACCTCCGGCAGCTATCGTAATTACTATGAACTCGACGGCAAACGTATCTCGCACGTCATTGATCCGCAGACCGGGCAGCCGATAAGCCATAAGCTGGTCTCCGTCACCGTCATTGCGCCAACGGCGCTGGAGGCGGATGGCTGGGATACCGGACTGATGGTGCTCGGGCCTGAAAAAGCGCAGCAGGTGGTGCGCGAGCAGGGGCTGGCGGTCTATATGATCGTCAAAGAGGGCGAGGGGTTTAAAACCTGGATGTCGCCACAGTTCCGCACCTTCCTCGTCGGCGAGAAAAATTAAAAAGCAAGATTGCGGGTTTTTTGTTGCGGGCGTCGCCGCAGACTGAGGATACACTTACAGCAGGAGCCTCGTCATGAAACCGATAGTTGCCGATACTGATGACCGCCGCTGGCAGGCGGTCTGCGAACGTGATACCCGGGCCGATGGTCAGTTTGTCTTCGCGGTACTGACCACCGGTATCTGCTGCCGCCCTTCCTGCCGCTCGCGTCGTGCGCGGCGGGAAAATGTGCGCTTTTTTGCCGACGTCGCCTCCGCCGTGGCGGCGGGGTTCCGCCCCTGCAAACGCTGCCAGCCGGATAAAGACGATCCGCAGCAGCAAAGGGTCGACAAAGTGGCGCAGGCTTGCCGGTTGCTGGAGCAGGACGCGCCCCTGACCCTTGAGGCGCTGGCTCGTGAGCTGGCGGTCAGCCCGTTTCATTTCCACCGTTTATTCAAATCCGTCACCGGTATGACCCCCAAAGCGTGGCAACAGGCGTGGCGTGCCCGACGCCTGCGGGAAGCGCTGGAGCAGGGGAACACGGTGACCCGCGCCGCGCTGGCGGCCGGTTTTCCCGATAGCAGCAGCTATTATCGTCAGGCCGATGCGGCATTAGGCATGACGGCGAGCCAGTTTCGTCGTGGCGGCGCTGCCACCGTGGTGACCTGGACGACGGGCGACTGCGCGCTGGGTCGCTGTCTGGTGGCGCAAAGTGAGCGCGGCGTCTGCGCGGTTCTGCCGGGCGATAACGATACGGCATTGCTCGACGACCTGCGCCAGCGCTTTCCTAACGCCGAGCTGCGTCAGGGAGACCCTGAGTTCCGTCGTCAGATGGCGGAGATTTTCGCTCACCTCGACGACAGCCGGCGGCCGGTGTCGCTGCCGCTGGATCTGCAGGGCACTGCGTTTCAGCTGCAGGTCTGGCAGGCGCTGCGGCAGATCCCGGCGGGCGAGACCCGCAGCTACCGCCAGGTGGCAGAGCATATTGGTCTGCCACGAGCAGCAAGAGCGGTGGCTGGTGCCTGCGCGGCGAATTCGCTGGCGGTGATCGTTCCCTGCCATCGGGTGGTGCGGGAGGGCGGCGCGCTGTCCGGTTATCGCTGGGGAACGGCGCGGAAAGCGCAGCTGCTGGCGCGCGAGGCCCAACACGAGGAGGAATAATGCTCGATCTGTTTAGCGATACGCCACCGTGGCAGGAGCCGCTGGCACCCGGTGCGGTGGTGCTCCGACGCTTCGCCCGCGAGCGCGCCCCGGGGCTGCTGCAGGCGATTGCCGATGTCGCCCGCCAGTCGCCATTTCGCCAGATGGTCACGCCGGGTGGATACACCATGTCGGTTGCCATGACCAACTGCGGCGCGCTGGGCTGGACCACCGATCGCCATGGCTACCTGTACGCCCCGGTCGACCCGTTAACCGATCAAACCTGGCCGCCGATGCCTGCCGTATTCCGCGAACTGGCGCTGGCGGCAGCCGCCGCCGGCGGCTATCCTGGCTTTTCCCCCGACGCCTGTCTGATTAACCGCTATCAGCCGGGCGCAAAACTGTCGTTGCATCAGGATAAAGATGAACAGGATCTGCGGGCGCCGATCGTCTCGGTCTCGCTGGGTCTGCCGGCCATCTTTCAGTTTGGCGGGTTGCAACGCAGCGACCCGCTGCAGCGGCTGCTGCTGGAGCATGGCGATGTGGTGGTCTGGGGCGGCGAGTCGCGTCTGTTTTATCATGGTATTCAGCCGCTGAAAGCCGGTCATCACCCCGAAACGGGCGACTGTCGTTACAACCTCACTTTTCGGCAGGCGGGCAGTCGCCAGTATTAAAATAAGAATTATTCTTGATGTCATCGGCGAGCCGTTTAAACTGCTGGCTGTTTTGCTTTTCCGGATAGCCTGTTATGGAACTTCTCTCTCTCGTCTGGCGTCAGTATCGCTGGCCGTTTCTCGGCGTGATTGCCCTCAGTCTGCTCAGCGCCGCGCTGGGTATCGGCTTAATCGCCTTCATTAACCTGCGCCTGATTACCGCTGTCGATACCTCGCTGCGGGTCCTGCCGGAGTTTCTTGGCCTGCTGGGGCTGCTGATGGCGGTGACGCTGGGCTCCCAGCTGGCGCTGACCACCCTCGGCCACCATTTTGTTTATCGCCTGCGCGGCGAATTTGTTAAACGCATCCTCGATACTCAGATTGAACAGGTGGAGAAGATCGGCAGCGCGTCGCTGCTTGCCGGGCTGACCAGCGATATCCGTAACATCACCATCGCCTTTGTGCGCCTGCCGGAGCTGGTGCAGGGGATCATTCTGACCTTCGGCTCTGCCGGCTATCTGGCCTGGCTGTCAGGCAAAATGATGCTGGTGACGGCGCTGTGGATGGCGCTCACCATCTGGGGCGGCTTTGTGCTGGTGTCGCGGGTGTACAAACATATGGCCAGCCTGCGCGAAACGGAAGATAAGCTGTATCACGACTACCAGACGGTGCTGGAGGGGCGCAAAGAACTGACCCTCAATCGCGAACGCGCGGAGTATGTGTTTAATCAGCTCTACCTCCCGGACGCCCGGGAGTATCGGCACCATATCGTTCGCGCCGATACCTTCCATCTCAGCGCGGTCAACTGGTCGAATATTATGATGCTTGGCGCCATCGGGCTGGTGTTCTGGATGGCCAACAGCCTCGGCTGGGCCGATACCGCCGTGGCGGCGACCTATTCCCTGACGCTGCTTTTTCTGCGTACGCCGCTGCTCTCCGCCGTCGGCGCGCTGCCCACCTTGCTCAGCGCTCAGGTGGCGTTTAACAAGCTGCGCCAGTTCTCTCTCGCCCCATATCAAGCCGAATTTCCCCGGCCGCAGGCGCATCCTGACTGGCAAACGCTGGAATTGCGCGATATCACTTTCCATTATCCGGACCAGCGCTTTGCGGTAGGGCCGCTTAACCTGACGCTGAAACGCGGCGAGCTGGTGTTTCTGATCGGCGGCAACGGCAGCGGCAAGTCAACCTTGGCGATGCTCCTGACCGGCCTGTATCAGCCGGTTTCCGGTCAGATCCTCGTGGACGGCCAGCCGCTGGCGGCGGATAAACCGGAGGAGTATCGCAAACTGTTCTCCGCGGTGTTTACCGATGTCTGGCTGTTTGACCGTCTGCTTGGGCCGCAGGGCGAGGAGGCCGATCCGGCGCTGGTGGCAACGTGGCTGGAGCGCCTGCAAATGGCCCACAAGCTGCAGCTGGAGAACGGGAAAATTGTCGACCTCCGGCTGTCGAAAGGGCAGAAGAAGCGTGTGGCGCTCCTGCTGGCGCTGGCCGAGTCCCGGGACATCATTCTGCTGGATGAATGGGCAGCGGATCAGGACCCGCATTTCCGCCGCGAGTTCTACCAGGTGTTGCTGCCGCTGATGCAGCAGATGGGGAAAACTGTGTTCGCCATCAGCCATGACGATCACTACTTCCAGCACGCCGACCGCCTGCTGGAGATGCGTGCCGGCCAGCTGTCCGAACTCACCGGGGAGGAGCGGGCGCAGGCTTCCCGCGATGCGGTGGCCCGTACGGCCTGATGCTCGCCGCGAGCCCGGGGGAAAACCCGGGCGCCGCTGAAATTTTCAGCGACTATATTGCTGACAGTTATTATTTCCCCCTCCCCGCGCTATGCTTAAGGCTTCCGGCCCACAGGCCGGCTCACTATTCTCAAAAGGATTGCCCGATCGATGTCCGTTTTGCATAAAAAAAGCGCCCGCTTGCGTGACGAAGAGCGCGCCCGTCTGATTTGGCTCTTGAGCACCGATAAAGCGGTGACCTCCGCGCTGCTGGGCAAACTGACGCTGGCCGAACGTTACGATGAAGGCACGCTGGCCGATGACCTGGCGGAAGTCGAGATCCTGGTCTCGCATCTGCCGCCGCCGGATCTCGCCGATGCGCTGGAAGCGCTCCCCTATGACGCTCGCACCGCGCTGTGGTGCCTGGTGCCTGACGATAAACGTGGCGAAGTGCTGCTGGAAGCCTCAGAAAACGTCTGGGGCGACCTCATCGACAAGATGAGCGACCCCGAGCTGCTGCAGGCGATGCAGCCGCTGGATATCGATGAACAGGTTTACCTGCTGCAGCATCTGCCGCGCAACCTGACCGGACGGCTGCTGGCGACCCTGCCGGCCGAGAAGCGCGCCCGTATTCGCCAGATTATGCGCTACGCCGACAACAGCGTCGGGGCGATCATGGAGTTTGAGGTCATTACGGTGCGACCGGAGGCCACGCTGGCGGCGGTGCAGCGCTATCTGCGGCGTCTGGGTAAAATGCCGGAAAACACCGATAAGCTGTTCGTCACCACCCGTAACAAGCTGCTGCTCGGCGAGCTGGAGCTGCAGACCATTCTGCTCAACGATGCGCAGAAGCGGGTAGGGGAGGTGATGGAGGGCGATCCGGTCACCTTTCAGCCGCACGAAGAGGCCGAGAAGGTGGCGCGCACCTTTGAACGTGATGACTTACTCAGCGCCGCCGTCATTGATGCCGACGGCAAGCTGATCGGGCGACTGACCATCGATGAGATCGTCGATGTGGTTTATGAAGAAACCGATAACGATCTGCGCCGGATGGGCGGCCTGAGCGATGAAGAGGATGTCTTCGCCCCGGTCAGTAAAGCGGTTAAAACCCGCTGGGCGTGGCTGGCGGTCAACCTGTGTACGGCATTTATCGCGTCCAGGGTCATCGATGGCTTCGAACACACCATTTCACAGCTGGTGGCGCTGGCCTCGCTGATGCCGATCGTCGCCGGGATCGGCGGCAATACCGGCAATCAGACGATCACCATGATCGTCCGGGCAATGGCGCTGCAGCAGATCCAGCCCGGCAGCTTTACCTTCCTGATCCTGCGTGAAATGGGGGTCGCCCTGATTAACGGCCTGGTATGGGGCGGGATTATGGGGGCCATTACCTGGTGGCTGTATGACGATCCGCAGCTCGGTGGGGTGATGACGCTGGCCATGATGCTCAACCTGCTGATGGCGGCGATGATGGGCGTGATAATCCCGATGGTGATGGTCAAGCTGGGGCGCGACCCGGCGGTCGGCTCCAGCGTGATGATCACTGCGATCACCGACACCGGCGGCTTCTTTATTTTCCTTGGTCTGGCGACGCTGTTTCTGATGTAGCCTGCGCCTTCGTGCGCAGGCGGCGGGGGATGAGCGCCATGGCGACGATCCCCGCCAGCACGCCGATCGCCAGATTGCTGGTTCCCACCGTCGCGGCGACGGTCACCAGCATCACCAGCGTTTCCGGCCACGGATTACGCGCCAGTTCGCTCGGGCGAATGCTGTGCCAGCTAAAGGTTTTCACCGCCACAATCACCATCACCCCAGCCAGCACCGCCATCGGGATCTGCGCCATCACCTGGCTGAGCGCCGTTACCAGCAGGAGCAGCACCAGACCGGCGATCACCGTTGAGAGACGGCTGCGGGCTTTGCCCATCTCCACGTTAACGATGGTCTGGCCGATCATCGCGCAGCCGGCTATACCGCCATAACAACCGGCAAGGATATTGGCGATACCCAGCCCGGCGCTCTCCCGCGATTTATTCGACGGCGTATGGGTGAGATCATCCACCAGCTTAGCCGTCAGCAGGGACTCCATCAGGCCGACAAAGGCGATGCTGAGGGCGCAGGGCCAGATAATCTGCAGTGTCGCCAGGTTCAGGGGGACGGTCAGGGCGGTGAATCCTGGCAGGCCGCCGCTCATCGAGCCTTCATCGCCGACGGTGGGCAACTGCTGGCCGGTGGTGACGGTATAGAGAGTGAGCACAACAATGGCGATCAGTGGCGCCGGGACAGCCTTAATGAAGCGCGGCGCCCACAGGACGATAAGCAGCGTCAGGACGAACAGGCCGACGATCAGCGGTTGGCGACTCCAGAAATGCGGTACCTGAGCAAAGAAAATCAGTATCCCAAGGGCATTGACGAATCCGGTCATCACCGCCGGGGGAATAAAACGCATCAGGCGCGCCATGCCGCACAGGCCAAACAAAATTTGAATCATACCCGCCAGAATGACCGCCGGCAGAATGTAGCCCACGCCGTACTGATGCACCATCGGGCCAATCACCAGCGCTACCGACCCGGCAGCAGCCGTCACCATTGCCGGGCGCCCGCCGAGCACCGACATCGCCAGGCAAAGCACCACCGAGGCAACCAGGCTGACCTGCGGGTCAACGCCGGCAATGACCGAAAACGAAATGACTTCAGGAATCAACGCCAGGGCGGTAAGCACGCCGGCCAGCACTTCGCGCGTCAGCAGCGACGGGGAGCGGAGGATCGGACGCAAAGTGCCGGAAGCGGAGGAGTCAGGAACAGGCGGCATAAAAAAAGTTCGCAGGTTATAAAAAAAGGAGGAGCGGTGTCAGGCCCGGCTTCCGTGCGGTCTGTCACAAAACCGAGGATGATAGCGCGGAATCCGCAAGGCTACCAGTATGAAAAGTGATTTTATGTATACATTTATTAAACATTTTTATAACGGATCTCAAAACAGAACTTAAAATTTAAACAATATTTAAATTTTTTAGCTTAGGTGGTAACGTGAGTGGTGAGAATCGTATCACCTGCGCTAAATAAAAACAGCGAGTAAAGTAAGGCTCAAATCCGATGAATAAAAAGATGGCCGTACCACGCTCACAGGCGGTTGGTCCCAACAGCACTCGGACCAACACCCGCCATGAGCAAGAGACGGATGTATTGTTGATTGGCGGCGGCATTATGAGCGCCACACTGGGAACCTGGCTGCAGGAGCTTGAGCCAGACTGGTCTATTACCATGGTTGAGCAAATGTCCAGCGTGGCAGAAGAGAGCTCAAACGGGTGGAACAATGCGGGTACCGGCCACGCGGCGCTGATGGAGCTGAACTACACGCCGCAGACCGCCAACGGCATTAATATCGACAAAGCGGTCGACATCAACGAAGCCTTCCATATCTCGCGTCAGTTCTGGGCGCATCAGGTGACGCGCGGCGTCCTGAACAAACCAAAATCTTTCATTAACAGCGTGCCGCACATGAGCTTTGTGTGGGGCGAAGATAACGTCAACTTCCTGCGCGCGCGCTATGCGGCGCTGCAGCAGAGCGAACTGTTCCGCGGTATTCGCTATTCTGAAGACCATCAGCAGATCAAAGCCTGGGCACCGCTGGTGATGGAAGGCCGCGATCCGCAGCAAAAGGTGGCCGCCACCCGTACTGAAGTGGGAACTGACGTCAACTATGGCGAAATCACCCGCCAGCTGATCGCCGGCCTGCAAAAGCATGATAATTTCTCCCTGCAGCTGGGTACCGTGGTACGTCGCTTCAAGCGCAACGCCGACAAGAGCTGGACGGTCACTCTCGCGGATGCCGACAACCGTCGTCAGAAGCGGGTCATTAAAGCTAAATTCATCTTTATCGGCGCCGGCGGCGCGGCGCTGACGCTGCTGCAGGAAACCGGCATTCCACAGGCCAAAGAGTATGCGGGCTTCCCGGTCGGCGGCCAGTTCCTGGTCTGCGAAAATCCGGAGGTGGTGAACCACCATCTGGCGAAGGTTTACGGCCAGGCCGAAGTAGGTGCGCCGCCGATGTCGGTGCCGCACATCGATACCCGTATTATCGACGGTAAACGCGTGGTGCTGTTCGGGCCGTTCGCCACCTTCTCGACCCGCTTCCTGAAGAACGGTTCATTGTGGGATCTGCTGGCCTCGACGAATACCTCGAATATTCTGCCGATGCTTAATGTCGGTCTGGACAACTTCGATCTGGTGAAATATCTGATTAGCCAAGTGATGCAGAAAGATAAAGATCGTCTGGCCGCGCTGTGCGAATACTATCCGGAAGCGCGGAAAGAGGACTGGCGGTTGTGGCAGGCCGGTCAGCGCGTGCAGATTATCAAGCGCGATGCGAAGAAGGGCGGGGTACTGCGCCTCGGCACCGAAGTGGTCAGCGATGACGAAGGCACCGTCGCGGCGCTGCTCGGCGCGTCGCCTGGGGCCTCCACGGCGGCGCCTATCATGCTGCAGCTGATGGAAAAAGTGTTTAAAGATAAAGTCAATTCGCCGGAATGGCAGGCCAGGCTGAAGGCCATCATCCCGACCTACGGTATTCGCCTTGATGGCAACCCGGCGGAGATTGAGAAAGCGCTGGCGTGGACCAGTGAAGTGCTGGAGCTGAAATATGAGCCGGCCGCGGCGGCGGATGAAGCCCCGCAGGCGGAGCTGAAGCCGCTGAGCGGTGGTAAGCCGATGGCGGATATCGCGCTCTGACAAACGCGCTGACAAAAACGGCAGCCTGCGGGCTGCCGTTTTTTTTGTCGGTTTGACGATTCGCCTTAGCGGACGACGGCGTTACCGATGGTTTCGTCGGCGCGCCAGATGCGATATTTCACATCGACATTGGTCGGCGCGTACACGACGATCGGCAATTTGCTGTTGTAGCGCAGCATGGCATCATCGCCGAGGCCGGCAGTGACAAATTTCTTCTCTTTCTTGCCGTCCGGGCAGGCCATCATGGTGGAGACCGGGCCGCTCAGCTTATCAAAGACATAGTAGTCATAGCCCCAGCCTTCCAGGGTTTTGCTTTCCAGCTTCCCGCCTAAACGATGGTGGTTGCAGTCAACTTCCAGCGTCTGGCCGATTATCAGCTCAACCTTCAGCGCTGACTCATCCTGCTGCTGCGGCAGCTGAATAACCTGACGCTTCATGCCTTTTTCCGCTTTCGGGAACGGCGCGACTTTTTCCAGCGGCTGGTCTGCGGCCAGGGCGCCAGCGGACATGCAGGCGGCGGTCAGCAGAGAAACAGCTAGCGTAGTGATTTTTTTCACGGTTGATCATCCTTTATTTTCGTTCCTGACTGATACAGCCTATCATTGCTTTGCTGAATGTTAAGTTTTATTTACTAATTTTTTCAAAATGAATGGTGTTATGTACTGGCATGATTCCATCACGCACCTTGCGCCCGACGCCGGCCGATGAAGCTATTCGTTGCGGCTATTTTTCGCTTCCTCAATGAATTCTTCATCTAATTCATCAGTGTTGCCGGCATGCTCTCGTCCCGACAGCAGGTTCCAGCAAGCGATAAACAAGGCGGCAATCAGCGGCCCGATAACGAATCCGTTGATACCGTAGATCTCCATGCCGCCCAGAGTGGCGATAAGGATCAGGTAGTCCGGCATTTTGGTATCTTTGCCCACCAGCAGCGGACGCAGAATGTTATCCACCAGGCCAATCACAATCACAAAGAAGCCGACGATAAAGGCGCCCTGCCACAGCTGCCCGGTGGCGAAGAGGTAAATCGCCGCCGGCACCCAGATAATGGCCGAGCCTACCGCCGGGATAAGCGACAGGAACGCCATCAGCGCTCCCCACAGAATACTGCCGTCCAGACCGGCAACCCAGAAGGCAAAGCCGCCCAGCGCCCCCTGCGCCAGCGCAACAGCCACAGTGCCTTTTACCGTGGCGCGGGCGACCGCGGCGAATTTAGCGAACAGGTGCTGCTTCACGTAGCTCGATAACGGCAGGGATTCGAGGGTCAACAGCACCAGGTAAGGCCCATCCTTCAGCAGGAAAAACAGCAGGTACAGCATAATGCCGAAGCTGACGGTAAAGCCAAAGGTGCCTTTACCAATCAGAAACGCGCTGCCGGCCAGATACTGGCCGCTTTTCAGCGCAACATCGGAGAGCTGCTGCTGGATCTGCTGCGCGCTATCGAGGTTGTGCTCGGCAAGGAAACTTCTCGCCCAGCCGGGGAGGTGGGCAAACAGACTGGCGACCACCGTCGGGAACTGAGTGTCGTTATGCTGAAGTTTGCTATACACCACGTTCAGCTCGTAGGCCAGCGACGAGAGGATGATCGCCAGCGGCGTAAAAACGATAAGGCAGATAATGACGATGGTCAGCAGCGCCGCGAGGCCATTGCGCTCGCCGAGGCGGGTACGAATCTTGTTTTTGACCGGATTAAAAATCACCGCAAGGATCGCGGCCCAGAGGATGGCGGAATAATAGGGTGAGAGAACATCAAAAAAGGCCAGGGTTACAATAAAGACGATAAGGATGAAAAATCCTTTGGTAAGTCCATTAACTCTCATGTCATCCGCTCCTGCTTATGAGTCATACAGTCGAATGATAGATGCTACGACGTAATTTACCATCTGGATAGTCGTACTCTATAACAGAGGGGAAAAAGTGGATAAAAGCCCTGGCAGAAAACCCTGCGGACGCTATTGAGTAAAACAGACAACTTCTGCTTTCAATGCCTGTCCGGTACGCATGATGAAAGCAGTGTTATCTGCAAAATGTGCTGTCAGGAAGCAACGAGGTGTAGAAGCGCAGTATATCGATACGGCAAAAGCGGAAGTTATGGCGGATAATCCATGGTCAAACGGGCAGAAAAAAAGCGCGCAGCGGATATTTCCACGCGCGCCTTATGCAGTGTCTTACTGAAGATTGCCTGCGGTCAGGCTCTCTTTATCAAAGGCATGGCTGACATCAATATGATTCTGATGCATCGATGTATCGATATTTGAACCCGCCTCCGGATGCGTCTGGCTCTTCTCTGCGGCTATCACGCCGGACGAAAGTGTAGCGGCCAACAGCAGTGCGGTGACTACGCCGATATTTTTCATGTTCTGTTCCTTATTTCATCGTGTTGTCGCTGTCGCCTGTTTCTTCCGGCGGCCCGGCAATATGGCGATTTTATTTCGTCAGCTCAGCGGTCATATGTACGCGGTTATTGAATTGAGCGCTGGTGATTTTGTAAGACGCGCCTTGCTCTGCGGCCTGCGCGGCAATTTTGGCTTCTGCACGGTCCAGGGTGGAAGCGCTGGCGCTGATGCTCTGAGCAAAAGTACCGAAAGAGATCATAGAGAGTGCGGCAACTGCAACGAAAGTTTTGATGGATTTCATGGTCGTATTCCTGAAGTGTTTTGTCAGTGTTGGAGCGTTGTTGCCCCGATGTGATAAATGATAGGCTGACGGTCGGATGATTAAAATCGAAACAATTTGCTCTCATTGTTCAGTAAATTTGAATAATTATTGTCAAGTATCGCCATCCAGTTTTGTTAAGAAAGTTAAATTACAATTCAGCCTCATTGTCATAACAAATATATAAAAAGTTATTTTTTAACTTTCGATAGATGATTTTCTTGTTTGCTATCATCTGAACTGCAGCAATATAGTTTTTAGGCAGCAATAAGCGCCGGCGTGCGGCAAATAAAAATTATCCACGAATATTTCATTATGATAACTATTAATAAGATCAGTAAAAGCTTCCCCGGTGAAAGAGTGCTAAAAGAGGTCTCGCTCAGTATTCATTCCGGCGAGATTATTTGCATTATTGGCCCCAGCGGCTCAGGGAAAACTACGCTATTACGTACGCTTAATTTCCTGGAGCCTGCCGATAGCGGGCAAATAAAAATAGATGATGTGGCGCTGGATTGCGCAAAAGCGGGCAAAAAGGAGATTGAAAAGCTACGGGCAAAAACCGCCATGGTTTTTCAATCGTGGAATCTCTTTCATAATCTGACCGCACTGCAGAATATTACCGAAGGACTGATTTACGCTCAAAAGCGCCCGCGTCAGGAGGCGCAGGATATTGCTGAACGACTCTTAAAGCAGGTGGGGTTATTGCATAAAAAAGACAGTTATCCGCACAGTCTTTCCGGCGGCCAAAAGCAGCGTATCGGGATTGCGCGGGCGCTGGCAATTAACCCCGCCGTTCTGCTGCTGGATGAGCCGACTTCAGCGCTGGATCCGGAAAAAGTTGGTGAAGTGCTGGAGCTTATTCAGACGATTGCCGCTGCGGGTCAGACGATGATTATCGTGACCCATGAAATGGCGTTCGCCCGCCAGGTCGCTTCCCGGGTGGTATTTATGGAAAACGGCGAAATCGTTGAGCAGGGCCCGGCGGAACAGATATTTGGCGCAGCACAGCAGGGGCGAACCCGGGCGTTTCTGGCGCAACTGCACTATCATGCCTGAGGCTCATGATGAACAATAACCCGCTCTTTAACTGGCAGGATATCGCCGGAATATTGCCGAAACTGCTGGAAAATTTACCCGTGACCCTCGGGATAACGCTGGCATCGCTGCTGCTTGGTTTGACGATCGCGCTGCTGATTGTGCTGCTGCAGTTTAGTCGCTTTAAGCCGCTCAGCGCGGTGGCAAACGGGTATACCGACATTCTGCGCGGCGCCCCCCTGGCGCTGCTGATCCTGCTGTTTTTCTTCGGCGGAAAATTAATTTTGACTGCGCTGGCGCTGCCGCCGCTATGGATTAGCGATACCACCTTTGCGGTGTTGTCTATTTCGGTCAGCATCAGTCCCTATTTTGCGGAAATGATGCGTTCAGCGTGGCGTGCGGTGGATATCGGCCAGAAAGAGGCCATTATCAGCTTGAATATTCCCTGGCATAAGGGAATGCTACGGATTATTTTTCCCCAGGGGCTCATTATTGCCATTCCCGTTTTTGGTAATCTTTTAATTAACCTCGTGAAGATGACCTCACTGGTCAATATTATTGGTATTGTAGATATTTTTGGCCGGGCACAAAAGATTTCGCAAAATAGCTATGGGTCTAAACAGGTTGCGGCATTTATTAGTGTTATTATCGTTTACTGGGTGCTGAATAGTATTATTCTCTATTTTACCACTCGTATTGAAAAGAAGTATCAGTTCCTGCTGGAGTGATAGATTAACATGTTTAGCCTGGCGTTCATTCGGGACAATTTTACGTTTATTTTAAGCGCGCTGCCGGTCACCCTGGTGATAACGTTATTGTCCTTACTCTTTTCCACTCTGCTGGGCGCAGCGCTGGCGTGGGTGATTATTCGTCAGGTTCCCGGGGTTCAATGGGGGGCGAAGGTATTTCTCTCCTTTAGCCGTTCGGTCCCGGTACTGGTGATGCTGTATTTCTTTTTTTACGTCTGGCCGTGGATAGCCGCCGGGCTGTTTGGCGGCCCGCAGGACAATATGTACCACTATAAACTCTCGCCACTGGTAGCGGCGGTCACCGCGCTATCGCTGATTTTCAGCGCGTATTTCGCCGAAACCTTTCGCGCAGGCTGGAACGCGGTTGATAAGGGGCAGCGCGAGGCCGCATGGTCAATTGGGCTAAGCGGGTTCACGCAGTTCCGACGCATTATTTTGCCGCAGGCGGCAGTATCCGCACTGCCGAACTTCACCAGCGTGCTGATCGATCTGATTAAAGACACCTCGCTGGTTTACACCATCACCGTTATTGATCTGATGGCGAAAGCCAATATCGCCGCCGCGCGCGGGTTTCATTTTGTCGAAGCCTATTGCGTCGTGTTGGTGATTTATATCGTGCTGTGCCTGGCAATTGCCAGAGCATTGCGCAGTGTAGAACGGTTTCTGCGCGCCCGCTGGCAAGGAAACGTAAAAAAGAGTGTTCCACGGTTATCATTTTGGGGAAGGTATTTTGAAAAATAAAATTTTACTGGTGAGTGCGCTGGCGTTGGCAATGGGAATTAACGCCGCGCAGGCGGTTGAAAAAAGTCCGAACGCGAAGACGGTTGAGGTTGTCGTTAACGCTAACGGTTTTCCCTTTAGCTTTGTGGACGATAACAACAATATTACCGGCTACGATGGCGATCTGTTAAAGGTGCTGGACCAGCGGTTAACCGACTATACGTTTCATTTTAATGCGGTCTCGCGCGACGCGATGATCGTCGGCCTGTCGACCGGCGCGTATACCCTTGCGGCGGATCACTTTTATCTCACCAAAGAGCGAGCGGAAAAATATGACCACTCCGGCGAGCCGACCGGGATCAGCGATTTACGCCTGATTGTACGTAACGATGAGAACGATATTCATCAACTCGGCGATCTCGCCAGCGGTAAGAAAAAGCTGGTGCCGATTCACACCTCCGACGCCCGTTATACGGTGATTGAAAACTACAACAAAAAACATCCAGGCCAACAAATTAACCTGCAGCCCAACGGCGAGCAGTCCGCCGCCGATATCTTTAAAGCGGTCGCTTCCGGGGAATACGATGCGGCGATTTATCCCATTGGCGCGCTGCTGGCATTAAATAAGGCGCTAAATCTCAATCTGAAAGCTTCGGATTCCGTCGGCCTGTTTCCTAACGTCTATTTGTATAAAAAAAATACCGACCCGCAGTTGATCAAAGCGATTGATGCGCAGTTGGTTGCCCTGAAAAAGGACGGCACGCTCGCTGAGCTCTCACGGAAATGGTACGCCGAAGATGTGTATGCCCTGCCGGGCGCCAGCGACGTCAAAGTGAATACCGACTGGGAATAAACGCATGACGCAAATAAGCTCGGAGCCGGCGCATAACGCCGCCACCTTAAACGATGAGGTGACCCTGGCGCTGCGCGCCATTACTGAAAAACGCGCGGCTACCATCGGTTACCTGTTGGACGAAAGCCGACAACGTCATATCGCGGATGATTTTGCGCGTGAAGCCATACGCCACTATGGCCGCGATATCGGGCATAAGCTGCGTGCGCAAATGCGCGATCGCCAGGATTTGCAGGAGTTTGCCGGGCTGTTTACCCGCGGTCTGGAATCTCAGGTTTATGAGATGGAGCCCGTTAGCGCCAGCCGGGCTGAATTTATCGTCCTGTTTCACTACTGTCCTTACGTTAACTGCTGGCGGCAGCAGGGGCGGGGCGCCAGCGAAATTGAGACGCTATGCGATATCTGCATGGAAGGGGATCATGCGTTAACCGACGCGTTTCCGGGACTGCGTTTAGAGGTGCAGACCGCGCTGGCTCGCGGTGATGCCGCCTGTCGGCTGCGTTTTTACCAGTCAGAGTCGCATGAGGCGGAATGGCAACCTTAAGTGGGGGGCCACGCAACCAGTTTATTAATCAGCCAGAAGCGGCGATTCAGGCACTGAGCAGGCAAAAGCTCACCACGGTTGACGGCGACGTTGACGGACGGATTTATCCCACTGACGGAACGGGGATTTGCGTTGCCGCCCCCGCGCGACAAAGCCGGCGCTTCGGTGTTGGTCACGACGAATAGCGTTTTGAATAAGGAGTAAAACTATGGCAAAGGTCCATTTTATTGGTGCCGGACAGATGACGGAGGCGATTATTCGCGCGTCATTAAGCAACGGTACGCTGCGGGCGGACGCGATCTCGCTGGAGGATATCGACAGCGCGCGAATCGAGGCTCTGCACTCCCGCTATCGGTTGTCGGGCGACGGTAGCTTAAGCGAGGCCTCTTTACTGGTGCTGGGGATCCGTCCGCAGGACGATCTGGCGTCGGTGGCGAGCCGCGTGCGCGCCCAGCTAAACGGCTCAACGACGGTGGTTTCTCTGATCGCGGGAGTGACCCTGGAAACGCTGGCCTCCCTGTTTGGTGAGGCAACGCCGATTGCCAGGACGATCCCCAATACTCTGACCGATACCGGATTTGGCTATAGCGGCGTGAGCTTAAACGCCCACGCCAGCGCGGCTGAGATTGAGCCGTTTCTGCGCGGTTTTGGCAAAGTGCTGTATTTGCCAGAGCGGTTGATCGATGTTTTTACCGGTTTTGGCGTCGCGGGGCCGAACTATATTTACTACTTTATTGAGTCGCTTACTGATGCCGGCGTACTGGCGGGGCTGTCGCGGCCTCAGGCGACGGAGGTGGTGCTGGAGAACCTGCTCGGCGCGGTCGAGATGCTGCGCCAAAGCCAGAAGCATCCGCGTCAGCTTCTGGATATCAATAATTCACCGGCGGGAGTCGGGATCCACGCTCTGTATGAGCTGAACAACAGTGATTTTGCCGCAGGCCTTCAGCGCAGCGTACTGGCGGCGGTCAGGCGTACCCGTGAACTGGGACAGCGCTAAAACCCTTCTTCCCGCGACAGGCCGTGCAGCACCCCGGCGCTTTTCCGGTGATGCACTTAGAGGTGCGGCTTAAGGCCGCATGAGAGCGGTAGCCCAGCCGGATCGCTAATATCGTCGTGTATTAATCCACGGGGAGCAGGTCAGTGTTGTAAAACGTAGAAGGAACGGATACTCACTGGTCATGATATGATAGATTTAATGGTATAGCTATGAAGGAATCATAGATGATGACCTTGAAATATTATTTAAGGCACTGCTTATGGGGATGGTGTGGTTATGGCTATCTGATCTATTTTATAGTGCGCGATATGAATAACGGGCACATTTTTCCTCCCTATGCTCCTTATATGCCATTTGTGGTTGCATATCTTGTTTTAAGCGCCTTCCTGTACCCATTCTCATATTATTCTTCGGAGAAACTAGCCCTTAAGATAATGACCAAACACTTTTGGGAACGTCACATTGGCGTGAACAGTGGTGTGTTTGGTATGTTCATTATTGTGTGGTTGTTTTGCATGCCGCTGTCTGTACCCTTATTCATCGTGTATTTATGTATACGTGAAAAAGTTAAAGTAAGTGCTTAAAAAATATGAAAGTTCTCGTAATGGATTCACGCTGCGTCTGATAAGGGCATGGAACTGCTGATAACTACGGGTTTGTTAGTTTCTGGAAGGCTTCCGCGTATTTGGCAATGTCATTTATTATTCCATTGTCCTTATCCTTGTCCATGTTGCGGCATTATTTGGGAAGATGGCTAACAGGCTATATACGTCCTGACATGTTGCGTGCCGAGTGTAAATGAGTGCACTATCGCTCGTGCGGTTGTAATTGTAAGGGCAGTTATTCCGGGATTGGGTCAGTCCAGACGTACTTCGTTCGTGTCTATATGCGCGAGGGCTGCCTCGATTACATCTGGCGTAAACACGGCTTCAGTTGCTGCTGTACTGAATATGGCTTGCAAGCCATGAGAAACAAGAATGCCTTTGTAGCCCATACGGCGTAACTGGCGGATGGAAAAATGTATTCGCGGTGGTCGCTGATAGTCGCATAGCATCCAAAATCGCTAACACTTGCGAGGGGAGGGGGGATGGTATGCTCGCGACGCATCTTCATTCGACCAGCAGGTATTGTCCATGTGCTTGTGTTAGGGTCTATTTCAGACCAACGGGCAGACGCGGACTCTGCTGGGCGATTTACGGTCAGCAATTGCCATTCATTCAGTAGCCGGGTCTGTAACTCGATGCTGGCAACAGAAAGAGTTTTCATCAGATCGGGAAGTGCTTCAGGCCTGATGGTAGGCATATTCTTTTTGACAGGTGCCTGGAATACTTTACGGATCTTAGCAGCGGGGTTAGAAAGTATCAGACCATCATTTACCGCGTAATCCATCACCTCGTTGATAAGCTGAATAACCCGCTTTAATGCTTCCAGTTTGCCACTGGCTTCAATCAAATCGACGGAAAACAGGCAACAAAAAACCCGCAAACTCAGAGAGAGTGCGGGTTTCTGTAGGGTTACCGGTCGTTAACAACACTTACCGGTGAATGATTTGGTCGGCACGAGAGGATTTGAACCTCCGACCCCCGACACCCCATGACACCGCTTTCAAAACGCTGAAAGGCCCGCTATTACTGGTGGTGCGGGGTATTCGTATGTATAAACAAACAGTGCTTTTTTTGCAAAATATGCGCTATACACATCAATGAGTTAGGGGGTAGTTTCTCCCCATTATATACAGATGTATTATCTCACTTCAGACTGGTTAGTTTCCCAAGATAGAACACAATCAAACCTGACAATCTGTTTCGACACGTGAACTTATGCTCAAAAGCGGGAAGACTGGCTGAGCTAAGAGCTCCCTATAATGATTTTGAATGTTCAGTCGACTTTTGAAGCACCTATCCACAGATCTACGATTCATAGAGATACTGCATGAAATATAAATTAATCTCGACTTTCTTCTTTAAATATGATAATAAATGTGGGTGGAGGTATGCAAAAAATGAAATGATGGATCTAGATTTAATATTTCTATAATATCCTAATTAAAGGCACTCGTAGCTTAGTATAAGGTATTTATGAACATTGAATATGTTATTTACACTGCGGTTGGGATAATCATTCTAATACTAGCCCTCCTTTCCTTTGGTCGCTTTCTTTGGCGAGTACCTTCTTTAATAGACTCATCAGTATTCAAGGATATAGGTAAGTTTTTATACAGAATTATATGCAAGTCTGGTTTTATGGTGATAGTAGTCATATTTATCACTTACTATATTTGTTCGAGAAGCCCATCTTTAATGAATAAAAATAATTCATCAGAGTCTATTGACTTAAATACCAAAAAAAGGCATGTAGATGAAAAAACAAGTTAAAACTAAACTATCAGGAATGGATGTTGTATTTTCTCAAACACTGGTTGTTCTTGCAGCTAACCCTGAAGTTGAGTTTTATGGAGATTTTAAATTAAGGCTTAAATTTGATACCGATAAAAAAGAGGATGAAAAAGGTGAGATTACACCTCATGTAAAAACCTCCATTAAAAATGGACTAAACATCAATATGTACAATTTTTTCCATGTTGATTCGGGAGTCAATGATGGCGTTAAAACTAGATTTTTTAAGCAAGGTATAAAAACATCTGAAGGTGAAGAAAAAACCTTCATCTATTATTTGTTTTTTGCTACACAATCACTATCTGAAAATAATGATGCTATTCTCTTGACTGTGAACATAACTGCCAAAGAAGAAGCTTCGGACTCGGATGGAGATTGAGTTATGTCTGATGAACAGTACGAACAGTCGGATTACTTGTTTACGACCACAAATGCTTCGCCTAGTAGTAAAAAATCAACAAAAGGTGATTATCAAGATGGTGATATTCCAGTTAGAGTCAGAAATAAGAGTGATGAAAGTATCCCCGATAAAATAGGGAAAGGTGATGATGCCAAAAACAGTGTGGTTTGGCATGTGATAACGTACTCTCTGACTATTTATTCCTGTATTGTAGCAGCATTATTAGTTATTGATGTATTTAGTAATGGTGGTCAATCGGCTTTGAGCATTGTTAAAGACTCTTGGGCTGTTTTTACTCCAATTATTACGTTATCCCTTGGGTATATGTTTGGTAAGAAAGAGGATGATAGCTTCAAGAAAGATTCGTCAACGGAGACTAAATCATAGAGCATTCAGGTGAAAAACCTACTCGCATCAAAATAAATAATTATTTTCCACTAAAGTTGTAACTGTTAAGATGCAGCTTTAGTGGATTTTTTACTATACTAACAGTTGAATTACGTATGTGGTTCCAGCAATAGCCGCTCTGACATAGAGTCGCCTATTAGATTCAGTTTGGTACTTTTCCCTAATAATGCTCAGTTAAGTCTGGGCTAATGCAATTTTATCCTGCTTTAATTTCCCCATGAGGTACGACAACCCAATCGATATGGTTTTGTGTGTAAATCTTGGTCGACTTTGCATCACTGTGTGCCATTCGTCCTTGCGGATCGATGCCTTGCAGATCGAAAAGATGCGCAGCTAGAGCTCGAATTTCGTGAAAGGTTGGTCTCTCGTCCATAGGCATTTTGTTGCATAGACCTAACTTGTCACGTACAGCAGAGAATGATCGGCTTAAGTAATCCGGCGCAACTTGGGTAGGGTGGGAAACCTCTTTACTGCGTTTCACCTGCCGTTCTGGAATTCTATGAACTATAAACGGACTGGCCACACTATCGCGGCTATCATCAATAATCCGCTTTAATTCTTCACCGATCGGGATTGCTACGTGTGATGCCTCTTTCTTTTGCACTTTTTGCCTGTGTATGTAGAGCGTCCCATAGATGCCATTTTCGGGTTGAGCTAACCATACGCAGCCGCAGATTCCGTCTTTAGGTTCACTGATTGAATACCGGATTCGTGACACTTCAAGGCGCGCGTGCGTCGTCTGCAATGCTAAATCCATCGCTGTGCGTAACCAGGGTTCGGCGGCCCGCCGAATGGCTTTAAAGTTATCGAGTGAAAGACGTTGGCGTTTCTTCTCTTCGGTTCTTCGCATTTTTTTGCGTGAAGCAGGGTTATCAAACATCAATGATTCATCGACCGCATACGAGAACAATTTTTTAAGGAAACTAACCTTTCGGTTTTGTACGTTCGCTGATGAATCTGAGTGGAAACGATTTATGTACGCGTTCACATGCTCCAGCTCAATATCGCAAGCAGGTATGATATTAAAAAACTCTTTTACCCTAAGAGCGTCGTTGTTCCAGTCGTCAAGGGTACTTGGCGACGGTCGCTCATTCTCTATTGCTCGCTGCATGATATGATCTACGTGCTCAGCAAATGGTTTAGCCTCGCCAGTAACACCGCCTGATTCTCGGATTAACAATTCAACAGATGGTGCATTTAATGGCCTCATTCTTAGGTTATATTCGCGAGCTATAGCGATCGCCATAGCCCGGTCTTTACCAAGATTTTTCTTCTTCCCCGTTATTAGTGTGAATTTATAAACGCCACGCTCCTTATCAAATAACAAGTATTCTGGAAGATGACGATATTCTCTTTTTCTCGGTCTGGCGGCCATGGTCAACCTTCATTTATTAGCTGAAGAACCGTATGATTTACCATTGAGTCTACTCCCCACTTTTCAGACTCGTAGACGAACACAGTGCCGTCTACAATTTTTCCAGTGAGAAGGCCATTTTCTACCCAACGTTTAATGGTTCTGTTATCTGGAATAGAGTCTTTGGTAAATTCGCGTTTTCCCCATTGACTCGCTTTCATTAGTTTTGCCATGGCTATTTCTCCATAAACCGGCTGCACCCGGTTATCGAACGTTAAAAGAACATGACGAACACCCACCTCGAAGTCCGTCATTACATCTTCTGCATAGCTGGTGGTCTCGATTATCCTTATCTGTTTCGTAAATCTTCATTTTGGCAATAATCAGCTTAGATCCTGGGAGAATCTGTTTGCGAAGGTTTGCAACTTCATCGGCTAATTCCAAAAGGCGGCAATGAAGGTCCTTTGCTTCCTCCTTATACCAAGCTAAATCATCCCGCATACGCCTCCATCGCCGGCGCTTTAATTTACTTGGCATCAGTCATCATCGTCATCATCGTCGTCATCGCAGGATGCGAGCAATGGATTCATTCGCCGCCCTACCTGGCAGGCGTACCCGCGGCGACCGAGGTTGTGTAGCACGCTGTAGATTTCGAATATTTCGGTTCGCTCATCACCAATATCAAGCTCACAGGCCAGCGTGTGGCATTCAGTAGCGAGCGCTGATATCTTCTCAAGCAGTTCAGCCTTATTCACCTTTCACCTCCTTCGGTGCGGCTGGCAAATCCATCCATTTGATAACTCCGGTAATGGTGCCATCTGAGGCCCGCCATTCCCCTGATTCACAGTCATAGCAGGCGGTCCGAATATCACCATAGCTGGTCATCACCAGATATTTCCCGTTAACTTCAGGAGGGAAATCGCTCAACACATTCCAGACAACCGGGCCGTTACCGCTATAAATCTCCAGCAGTTCTCTGGCCATCTGGTAGGCGATATGCCTGCGACCAAAGACCCTTGTCACTTCTTTAAGTCGATCAATGGCTATAGTCATTTTCCCTCCTGCTGGATATCCGGATATGCGCTTCCTTCCTGGCCTGGCTCATTGCTTCCAGTGCAGGCGTTTCTGTGGTCATTCGCTCGCGGGCATCTCTTGTTCCCGCAGTCTGGACACACCACGAAGCGCATATCGTTAATGGCCACAGGACGGCACGCGCGGCACCAACAATCAGGAATCCGCTCGCTTACCGGAATCCATTTACCCGGCACGGTAGCGGGTTCACTGCCGGGTGACTGCGGGGCGGCTGCGAGCATGGCTTCAAACATTCCCTGAACCTGTTCGCGCGTATTACAGTCGCCTTGGGATGCATTCCAATCGATTAGACTGCCAAGAGGGTCTGCTTCCTCCAGGCCTGCTATGAGCATTTTTTCTGTTGCCACCTTCGGCACCATCACGTAACCCTCCGGCACTACCGGCGCTGGCTGCGCAATCAGCGCTTTGAACTCCTCAATTCGCGTCTGAAAATCCGCTCTCTCTTCCGGTGATAGCGCAGCCATATCTGATTCGTATACGGCCCTGCGCGCCAGGGCGGCAAGCATGGTGCTGGTTTTAATGCCCTTGCCAAAGCGCAACCCTGGCTCAAGCAATACCGAACAGGGCAGCACTTCGGGATATTCCGGCGCGGGCTGGTTATCTTTTTTCATCTCAATCACCTACTCTTGCAAATTCGCCAAATAAAGACCGCCTACCACTTTCTGCAGCAATCGCAGCTTCATGTATTTCTTTGAAATACCCTAAGTGCCTGCACTTTCCATTAATTTGAACCTGAGCCCTCCAGCGCTGCTTTCTCGGGTCCCAGCTAACCCCTCTAACTCCGCTACTGTTGTGCTTCATGATTCCTCTGTTCATCTGGTTTTCAGATTGGGTGGCAATCCGAAGATTTTCGATTCTGTCATCTGAGGTAACGCCGTTTATATGGTCAATTTGCATGCCAGAAGGGATTGGTCCATGGTGCATTTCGTATATTATTCTTGAGCGTTTGAATGACTTTCCTTTAATGTGGACGCTCCAATATCCCCTTGACTTATCTTTACTACCTGCCAAAGTGCCAACTGGCGTATTACGAGATGCGTTAATCTTCCAGTAGATGTTTCCACTCTCGTAATAAAACATTTCATTGTAATTAAAGGCAGCCATCTACTCAGCCTCCACCTTGATGCCAGCGGCGCGCAATGCCGCCTGGTATTTATAATGGGCCTCCGTTCTGTCGCAGTCGCCCGGCAGATAGGGAATCTTCACGGTGACGGGGCGCTGCTCGTTATACTGACGGCGCATATCCCATCCCCAGCAAAAGAAACCGAAGTAGGTGATGCTATCTCCAGTAGTCCAATCTTCCGTTGATACCTCGTCTTTAACCTGCTCCCATGCCCATTTGCGGCAATAGTCAGCGTCGGCATTCTCTGAATACGTCACAGGGGTGACGGTGCGGGACTCCAGCTCGGCGATGATATTTGACTGACTCACGATGGCTTTTCTGCTGTCTTCAAGTTGCTCCAGCAAAACAGCATCACCCATAGCAACCAGGGCATCATCAGTTGCCGGTGCTTCTACCGGGAGATATGCGAACAGCAGGCGACGCTTAACCAGGTCTACCAATCGCTCGTCACTGCTTTCAGCAAGAACATCAATCAATCCTTCGGTGTATGCGGCATTAATGCATCCGGCCGCATTCTCTACGCTGTCTTTTAACGCAGCATTTTCGGAGGTCAGAGCGGCGATGCGCTCTTTCAGGTCGATAATTTCGTGAGTGCGTGGGTCAATTTCGGTCTTTTGATGCAGCTCAATGATTTTGTCCTCTAGATTCCCAGAATATTTGCCCAACTCGGCGTTTTTCTTCTCCAGCGACTCGATACGGTCCTGCTGCTGGTTGATATGGTCATCCTGTGCGGCATTGGCGCGCTGCGCCTTCTCCAGTTCACCGCGACGAATAGACAGGGACTCATCCTGATTCAGGATAATTTGCTCCTGGCGCGCAATGTGCTGCTGCGCCTTCTCCAGCGCCTCTACCAGCGCTTTAGCCTCAGCCTCTTTCAGCACCACAGTGTCAAAGTTTTCGAGCTGCTTTTTGATTTTGGTAATCAGCGCCAGTTCGGTGATATCAGTTGTCATGCTGCACGCCTCAGGAACCGATGCTGGTCCAAGGATGTCCATTGAGAAAACAGACACTTCTTTCCCTGCATTATTGGTTAACCAGTATTCAGAGTCCTCGGCAATATTGAGAGTCAGGACGCCATCATTTGCTGTGCGAACCTTCTGCCCGTGCTTCCACCACTCAGGGAATGACTTGCTCATTTGTCGGCCCCCTCGCGCAGCGAAAACTCCCATGCGTATTCGTCAGACGTTGTGAAGTAGTCGAGACGGTCCATGGTGATTACGCCGTAGCGCCCACTCTCACCGATGAAGAATTCGCCGATCACATCATCGTTGTGAATTTTATAAGGCTTGCCGATAGCGATTAACGCCACTCCATCCTGTGTGCGCTTTTTAGCTGCGGTGAATGTGATGGCCTTTTCCCGTTCTGCTACCCCATCAGCCTTAATCCCGGCTACGATGCGATCGGTGGCGGGCGTTTTAATGCGGCTTGCCGCCAACCCAATTGTCTCTTTCGTGTCGCTGCCAATCTCACTTGTCCCAAGCCTGCTGATAAACTTAACTATCTTTTCAGGGAACTGTTTCAGCGCCACATTCTCCGCAGCCAGCTGCTTAAACGCTTTCGCCAGCTTCAGGAACTTCTGCTCTCTGATCGACAGCTCGCCTGCGCTCTCCAGCGACTGAATGAGTTCGTTTACTGTTGAGATGTTCATGCTGTCCACCATTCAATAAACATGCAGATACCAACGGTTACTACGGCAATCAGCACCCAGCAGATCACATCCAAAATGGCGTCGAACCGACGGAGGGTGTATTTGCTGTAATTCTCAGGATCAATATTCATACCACCTCCCCAAGCACCCAGCGCAGAGCCTCGGCATACTCGCCGCTGGCATCTTCGAGGGCTTTTGCAATTTCCTTGCGTGATTTGATACGCGGCTTTGCTTCACCAAGAACCTGACGCTGTCGCCGGGCTTTTTCATGGCCCGTGGTGCCGGCGGTCGCTGTCTCGATCTGCTTGACCTTCTCCCGTTGCTCTTCGGGTTTAAGCGATGCCAGTTGGCGCGCTTGGGTAACGGTAATTGTGCCAGCCTCTACAGCTTCCCGGACGGCCTGGGTAGCCTCGAGGAGGGAGAGCGTTGCTCGAACGGTCTGAACGCTGCAGCCAAACAACACTGCAATGTCGTCCTCATCGAGCCCGCGGTCGAGTGCGTCTGACATTTTTTTAGCCCGGCCAAGCGGTGTATCAGGTCGGCGAATTTCGTTTTCGCTGACCATGTATTTAGCCATCTGATTTGCTGATCCGCGCTTAACGACGCCAGGAACAAGCAGTGGGGCTTTGCCCTCGTTCAAAAGAAGCTTATTTGCCTCAAGGGTATGCTTAACACGCTGGCGGCCTACAACTACGCAGGTGAGCCCTGATTCTGGGTCTTTCCAGACGATAATCGGCTCCAGTACCCCCAGCTCCTTGATGTTCAGTACCATCCCTTCGTCGATCGGCAGATGGACCCGCTCATCGTAGAGCGGGTGAGTTTTGTCGGTAATCAGATGCAGGTGTTCAGGTTCAAACGTTAAAACGTTCGTCTTGCCGCTGGCGCCGTACACCTCGATCGAGTTTTTAGCCATGGTTTTTCACCCCATTAAGGCCTGCCAACACTGCAGCCTGCGCAGTGTTTTGGTCCATAGCTTCGGTAAGGGCGATGAACGTAACATCCAGCCGGGAAGCGATATTGCGCATTAACTCTGCTTTTTCCGGTGGTAGATCGGGTGCCGCAGCGTAAGCTGCAGCGACCAGTTCTTTAACTTTCATATGTGCCATTAGCGCCGCTCCATCAACTGGTGGAAGCGGTTCATGAACATCCCGTAGGCCTGGCCTGGGCGAACCGGATTAATAACGAATTGATCCGTTGGAATAATGCCTTCGAGCATGGGCCAGACAGTGCCGTCGTCGATCTCAAAGTCACGACGTTCGCTGGCCAACATCACCAGGTCGGCATATTTAACGGTCGGGTGTTGCTCATCAGGCAGGCCGAATTTCTGACGTATTGCAGCATCAACCCGAATCTCCATTGCGCGATAGTCAGGTAAAAGGTGCTTAAGCGGAGCCGGAATATCCTGCAGGTAAGCCTCGGCAGCATCGTGAAGAAGTGCCTCAAGTGCGAACTCCTGCGGTACGAGCAGGCTGGATAAAACGCTGTGCTGTCCAACGCTGTAGAACTCTGGCAGGTGGCCGGCAAATCGGCAGATATGCGAGAGGGCGGTGGCAATATCCTCTATCTCGATCGCGTCTTGCTGGATATCGAGATAATTAAAGTGTTTGCCTGAAAGGGTTTGAATAAAGCTCATTATTTTCTCCATACGTTACGCCTGCACAGCGCTGTTATTTGGGTATAGAAATCCCTCGCCAGAAGGCGATAAATAAAAGGATTACGCTTCAATAAATCCCCGCAGCAGCGGAGATTTAAGGTTGAGCAATCAGGCTTAGGCTTTGAAAGTACCGATGAAGGTCTCGACAGGTTTTCCATCGAACTTACCAGTCAGCAGGTCGCGGAACTCATTGGCGATCGCTTCTTCCTGGGCTTCCAACTGGACGATACGCAGGACGAATACCGGGTCGCTACTTTTCAGCAGGCTATTGCGAAGGCTAAAACGGCGTTCACCGAGCCCTTCATAGGGAACGCATTTGAACTCGAATGCCGCCGGCATCACGTCTTTACTGCTGGCTTCGATACTTTCCATCAGTGTTTTCTTACCGCGGAAATCACCATCTTCATGATCGGCAGCGTTGGTTTTCTGGATGGTAACGCGGCGAACAGCTTGAGCAGCATTGGCAATACTCATAGAGCCGCCATCAGCATCGAATGCCAAAAGGTAATCACTCCAGTCTTCCAGCCATTCGGCGATTTGCTTCTGGTTAAGGTGATCGCCGTTGATCGACAGCAGCGCGCGGAATGGGGCTGTTTTCTTCAGCTTGATCGAGGCGACGTTATCAGCGTGGCCAGGATTATCCAGAGTACCGATGTTGAAGATAGAGCACGCCAGCATGTTGTCGGCATCGATGAAGCAACGGGCTTTTTCGTCTTCCTGGGCATAACCAACGGAATAGCGAACGAAATCGTCAATGCTGGTTGTGTCCATGGCACCGCGGAAGCGGTAACGCTCCAGTGCGAAACGCTCAAGGCTAGCGACGGCAGTACCTTCCGGCAGAATGGTTGTCGGGCAGGCCAGACTGTGAATGTCGTTCAGGTGGTAGCCAGAAAGCACCAGGTCTTTAATTTGTTTAATTGCGCTGCTGTCTAATTGCTGGGACATAAAATTTCCTTAAAGATGAATACAGTTAATCTAAAAGCACGTTAATCGCGGCCTACTGAGCCGCTCGCAGCTTTGCATCCGGATCCCCGCTCAGAGTAAACAGGTTGCCCTGGTCTTCCTGCAGGATGGTCAGCTTGCCGCCGCGGTTAACAAACATCGGCGTTTCTGTCGTGTCTTCTTCAGAAACTTTCCCGCGCGGGGTGGGGGTGATGTACTGCAGTTTGTGTTTGATCATGACTCGCTTTTCTTCGATCGAATTGCCCATGCGATCGATGTCGAAAGTCAGTACTACTTTGCCTTTGCTGCCATTGTTCAAAACGCCCAGTGCGGCGGTATTGAGCGCCCCGGCGATCTTGTTGATGAACACGCCAGCATCCAGTTCGCCCAGGAAATCTGGAACATTGGTCATGCGATCATTGCTCATAGCACTACCTCTTTGTTAGGGCGGCTGCCACCGCCGACGGTTTCTCCATACACAACACAGAAGAGCATCTGCGGTTGACGGCCGCCCGGGTGGATTGGGTTATGAGCCCGTCGCCCGGTGATGCTCTTGTGTCTTGTGTAAAAAGGGCGGTACCAGAAACAAAGGGAAACTGGCACCGCCAAACTACACACAGCTATCAGTTGTTACGGTGACGTTCATATCCTGAATTAACCCAAGCTCTGCGGGCATAAAAGAGGGCGGAGATTGCTGCGAAACCCTCTTTTCGTAGTTCGCAATATCTTTCAAGACAGTAATTTTTCACTATTTATGCCTCGCTTATCTTTTTACAGCACCGTTATTAAAGTGGTGGCGGTGGTGCCTCCACCTGCCGGTGTTAGCCAATCTCGGCGACGTACACTGCCCGGAAACGTACTCAAAGAACGGGTTGGCTCGTCACGTGCGCATAGCCGCAATTACCACAACGAAGAGAGCACTGCCGGTGTCCGAATCGAACGGACCTTTTCCCTGCCCATCACCAGATATAGAACTATCCTGGCGTCTGGAATCGAACCAGACTCTGTGCCTTGCTCGTCAATGCCCTCATCGTTGTGTCCCGGACTCTTCCCGGGCGTCACACCTTTTCGCCGCGCTGGTGGGGCGCACGTCGTGCCTGAAACACTTAGCTTGCACATTCTTCCGGAATTCCTGAGAGCGCATGGATAAAGGTAACTCTCAGGCGGCTAAAGCTGCATGTGCCATACAGCGGTTGCGAATATTGCCGTTCACAACTGGAAGCGCACTCCTTCAGTTACAAACCGATCCCCACGACCGATGGAAGATGGAATGCGCTTTCAAGTTGTGTACGATTCATCTACCCCGGTCCGGCGGCGCCACCTCGCCGGGGCAGATGCAAAGGACCGTTACGCGATCACTCGGCTTGTTGGTTTGGCCGGAAGTATCAAGTCCCGACATCGCGGATTCTGCTTCTCCGCCCCGATTTCACCCCCGCTATGGTTTAGCGCGCAAACCGAGAAAATCGCCTTCAACGCTGTCGGCTTTCGCCATGTTTAGTAGAGAGCCTCGCAGAACTCGGCAAAGCTCAGTGCTTCTTCACCTTCTGCCAGACTGTCAAAATATTCTTCGTATTCTTTATCCATCCTGAATGCCTCTTCGGTTGAATGCTTAGCGAGTCACCATGGTTTCGTATGTCTCTAGTGGCTGCACTTCGGCGTACTGTAAGTCCGCGGCTGATGAATAAAATCTAAAATAATTTAGTTTTTTGGTCAAGGTGAAAATGCTAAATATTTTTAGTTTTCACCATTGGTAAGGGAAGGAAGGAAGATTAGCGTCGCATCTGGCGGCGGTGTTCGACAACAACACCGATGATGGAAATTTTTTCTACAGCAGAATTTAAAGCAGCAAAATCAGGGTTTAAGGGGACCAATTCGAATACCTCTTCGCCGTCCTCGTTGACACCTCTTGCACGGTATTTTTTAAAAGTGGCGTATTCACTACCGTTTTTGGCTACAACATAGTCCCCAGGGCCTGGACACAAGTCAGGATCCACAATGATAGTGTCTCCTTCTTTGAACTCCGGCTCCATCGATTTTCCACGTACCTTAAGTGCGAAGGTACCAAACGAATGAGCGCCGTTAGTTAAAATGTAATCCACGGCGCCCTCTAAATTACGAGCATCACTTTCAGATGTCCAAGTGCCGGCTTGTACCCAGCTTATGATAGGGATCTGCATAGCGCCCAAGTTACCTGGCGTTACGTTTGAGAGCTCCTCTTTTCCGGTTAGGAGAAAGTCCTCAGAAACCCCAAAATACCGCGCTAATTTAGTCAGCGAGACACCTCCAGGTATGTTTTGATCTTTCTCCCAGTACCCAATGGTGACATCTGTCACTCCAACAACTCTACCCAGTTGCTTCTGGGTAAGTTTACGGTCCTTTCTCAATGATTTTAAACGACTTCCAAATGTGCTCACTGTGGTTCGCCATGTTATGAAAACTAAATTATCTTAGCTTTAATTGACCTAAATTTGCTTTGGAAGTAATATCTAAATAAATTTAGGAGGGTGTATGACAACAACAGAGTTAGAAACGTTCTTCGGAACTCCCAATAAGGCAGCTGATTTCTTCGGCGTTTCTCCTGAGGCTTTTTATCAATGGAGAAAACGCCCGGGTAGTCTGATCCCTAAAGGTCGTGCTGCTGAAGCTGCATATCGTACCAATGGAAAGCTCATTTTTCGTCCTGAGCTTTATGAGAAGACTAATCCACATAAAGCATGAATGACACCACAGAGATAAGGGGTAAGCCGTGGGTATAGAACCTGAGTGGAAAGTCGATAAGCAACCGGCATGGCTAGTGGCTGCGATCAAAAAGACGATCACCGATTTAGATGGTGGTTATGAAGAGGCCGCTGAATGGCTGGGCGTTACAGAAAATGCGTTATTTAACCGCCTTCGCTCGGATGGTGATCAGATCTTCCCAATCGGCTGGGCAATGGTCCTGCAGCGTGCTGGTGGATCAAACCACATTGCCAATGCGATAGCACGCCATTCGAACGGGGTATTCGTGCCACTGGCCGATATCGAGGAAGTTGACAACGCCGATATTAACCAGCGCCTGATGGAGTCGATCGAGTGGATAGGAAAACACTCGCAGTATCTACGCAAAGCCACTGCGGACGGTGTTATTGACCAGGCCGAACGCGAACAGATTGAGGAGAACAGTTACCAGGTCATGGCGAAATGGCAGGAGCATTTAACGTTACTTTTCCGTGTCTTTTGTCAGCCAGAAAAGAGTGACGCCCGCGAGTGTGCAGCTCCGGGCGTCGTGGCAGATAAATCAACGTGTATGGAGAAATAATCCGCATGAGCAATTTAATCGTAAATCTCAGGTTACCGCAACTACGTATGCGTCCGGTGACGGGTGCTGCGCTGTTTCGGTATGAACGCATGGTATGCGGTAAATGGGTTTCATGTAACCACAGCCGGGCAACGGCGATTGTGGGGGTCTTTAACCGGAGGGTAAAAGCGTTATGCGCGAAGTTAACCGAAAGTTCAGAGACCACTATGGCAAGCCCGTCAGAGTCATACGGTGGGAACGTGAGACGAATCGTGTCATTTACCTCAGGGAAGGCTATCCGCACGAGTGTTTTAGCCCACTCGATCAGTTTCAACGAAAATTCAGGGAAGTAGAGGGCAGCCATGAGCAGTAAATTACACGGTCTGGTATGGGAAGCCTGTGCTTTCAAAGGCCTGATCATATCTGAAATAGCGGTCATGGCCCGCCTGGCTGACTTCAGCAACGATGAAGGAATATCGTGGCCTGCTGTGACAACTATTCAGCGACAGATCGGGGCAAAGAGCGAGAATACTGTTCGAAGCGCCATTAAAAAACTTCAGGCGAAAGGGTGGCTGAAGAAGCAGGAGCGTCGCGTAGGCGGCAAGAATAATTCGAACGTCTACAAACTCAACGTCGATATGCTGGAACGTGCAGCAGCTGAAGCAAAACTCTTCTACGCAACCCCGCGTGAGCAATCAAAATTTGATGCCTCAGAAATTGAGGGTTCAAAATTTGAGGGGGCAATTTCTGATGCCTCAAATAATGGGTCTGCATCCCCTCAAATATTGCGGGGGGACCCCTCAATGGTTGAAGGCGATCCGTCATTAGATCCGTCATTAGATCCGTCATCTAAAAAACCTTCTTGTCGGGCTCCTGCGGAACCCGACGATAAGCCGGATCCTGAAGTGGTGATCACTGACCATGCGATCGAAGTTCTGACGCATCTGAACCAAGTCAGTGGCTCCCGGTTTCAGAAGTCAAAAACTTCCCTCGAAAACATTCGGGCACGTCTACGTGAGGGGCATACGGTTCCAGATCTGAAACTCGTTATCGACGTTAAGCATGAGCACTGGCATGGCAACGACGAGCAATACCAGTACATGCGCCCCGAGACGCTTTTTGGTCCTAAAAAATTCGAAGGCTATCTGCAGAGCGCTATCCGCTGGGATGCCAAAGGGCGACCGCCACGGGAATGCTGGGACAGAAGTAAGCCGCGGGATATCAACCAAATTGGTGCAGTGCAAACAACCATACCGAAGGGGTTTCGTGGATGAACATTACTCAAATGGCCTTTGAATTCATTGTTAAAAACCCAGATCAGAAAATGCGCGATATCATTGCCGCCTTTCCTGACTGCAAACCTGTTTCTGTGAAAAGTGCCGTATATCGCTTGTACACAGAAGGGCGCCTGGAAACCAAAGCAACCTCGTGCGGCTTTATTTATCGAGTCATCGATGATGCATCCTGCTGCGATGATCTACAGGACGACTTTAAGTCCAGAGGAAACCTGGAACAGGAAAAAGCCGCTAAAAAACTAGAAGAGCGCAGCCTGTATCGCCGGGCCGCTACTGTGTGGCACCAGCTCAGTACCTCAAGCTGCAGCCAGAAAACTCTTGAGTATTACATTCGTCAGAAAAATGCCTGCCTCCGGAAAGCACGCATGGGGAAATCACACACTGAGTGTCCGTTAGCCGGGAATTACTGCGGAGGTGATCTGTGCATCGACTGAACACGACCAGCGAAGGGGAAATGCTGGTGGATGAGGCCGAACTCCCAATCACCAGAAGCCATTACTGTGATGCTCTGGATGCATTACGTGCTGCACCTGCCCACTATCTCAAGGAGGTCGGCGACCAGTGGAGAACGCCCGATCTGTTGTTCTGGGGGGTTAACGCTATGTATGGCCCGCTGGTGCTGGACCTCTTTGCAGACGAAACCAACGCAAAATGCCCTGCGTGGTACTCAGCAGAAGACAATGCCCTGACGCAGGACTGGGCGGGGCGACTGATAGAACTCGGCGGCGCGGCATTTGGAAATCCGCCGTATAGCCGTTCTCAATATCACGAAAAGCAGGCGATCACAGGCATGACCCACATCATGAGTTATGCATCCGCTCAGCGTGAAAAGGGTGGTCGTTATGTCTTTCTGGTGAAGTCAGCGACGAGTGAGACATGGTGGCCAGAAGATGCGGATCATGTCTGTTTTATTCGCGGTCGCATCGGTTTCGATCTGCCTACCTGGTTTAAGCCGGCGGACGATAAGCAGAAGCCGACCAGTGCCTTCTTTGCCGGGGCGATTGTTGTGTTTGATAAGTCATGGCGAGGGGAGCGCTTTAGCTATATCGATCGTGTGGCTCTTGAAGCGAAGGGGCGTGCGAGTATGGCCCTGGCCCAGTACGCCGTGGGTAAACAGGCAACAGCTTCAGTAACGGATCAGCCTCAGACAGATCAAGCTGAAACTGAAATCCCGCTTCTTCAGGATGAAATCCTCGCGAAAAGCGGCATACGATCCTGGGCTTGCGTGGTTGCGGCTTTTGGAGATAAAGCCGAGTACACCTTTGCAGAGTCAAAGTTTGGCCATACCTGGGCGGCTGATTCAGTGGATAAACCGGAGTTTACGCCGGTTAACTCAGAAGTGATCGCCACAGCTCAATCCCTGATCATCAAACAAACTGCGAAACAAGCGCTGGTGGGCTGGCTTAACGGTGTTGATCTCGGATCCACAATTGCACGTGAAGAAACCATAGAACGCATGAATTCGGTGTATGCAGAGTTTATCGACACATGCCCGGTCACTGAATTCATCGATATTGTTAGCAACCTGGATAAAGCAAGCTGGTTCAACAGCAGACTGATCCGCAGCCATGTTCGGGAAGCTCTCTCAGTTGCCAAACAGACCTTACCCGAAAGCCGGATATGGCCACTGGAAGTAGGCCTGGTTTTTGAGCGAGTCGAAGGCGTGAATCATCTTAACGAGTCTCAGCAAAACAAGCTGAAGGCACACATCAATCAGCTGTGGCTTGAGCGTACGCCCAGTACCGAAATCATAACTATTGCCAGCGGGCTGGTCAGCAGTATGCAGGGGGTTAGCCATGCGTGAAATTATCGTTGATAACTTTGCCGGAGGCGGCGGCGCTTCTACCGGGATTGAGATGGCTCTTGGGCGTAGTGTCGATATTGCCATTAACCATGATGAAAACGCTGTGGCCATGCACCGTACCAATCATCCGGATACCTTGCACTACTGCGAAAGCGTGTTCGATGTTTCTCCTGGCGCAGCAACCAGCGGCAAACCTGTTGGCCTGACCTGGTTCTCCCCAGACTGTCGCCACTTTTCCAAAGCGAAAGGAGCTAAACCAGTTGAAAAAGCGATTCGTGGGCTTGCGTGGATCGTTCTTCGCTGGGCGCTGGATGTTGGTCCGCGGGTAATGATGCTGGAGAACGTCGAAGAGTTTAAAACGTGGGGTCCACTACTGGCGGCGGAAATGCGTCCGGATCCGGACCGCGTTGGTGAAACGTTCGAGGCGTTCGTAGGCATGCTGACATCCGGAGTTCCTGCAGATCACCCTGCGTTGTTGGAATGCTGCGAATTTTTGGAGTTATCGCCGGATAGCGAACAGGCGATGCGTTTGATTACCGGGCTGGGCTATGACGTCGATTATCGCGAATTGCGCGCCTGCGACTACGGCGCGCCAACTATCCGAAAACGTTTCTTCATGGTTATGCGACGGGACGGGCAGCCGATAGTCTGGCCGGCAGCTACTCACGGGGATCCGAAATCGCCTGCGGTGATTTCTGGCAAACTGGCACCATGGCGCACAGCTGCAGAATGCATCGACTGGTCAATTCCAGCGCCAAGCATATTCGACCGCAAAAAGTCTCTGGCAGAGAATACGCTGAAGCGGATCGCGCGCGGCATCCAACGCTTTGTTATCGAAAGCGCGTCGCCGTTTATCGTGAAGTGTAATCACACTACCACTAAAGGCAAATACGATTGCTTCCGGGGGCAGGCTCTCACTGAACCGCTGCAGACGATTACGAAAACCCACGGATACGCAATCGCGGTACCTCATCTGACGAAGTTCCGCACCGGCGCAACCGGTCAACCAGTCACCGAACCGTTACCAACGGTGACGGCTGGCACGTCCAGGCGCCCGGGCGGGAATGGTCATGCACTGGGGATTGTTGAGGCGGGCCTTGTCCCGTTCCTCGCTGGCAACGGTGGCAGCGAATACCAGGCTAAACCGCGCCCGCTTGATAAACCTGCTCACACCATCCTGAAAGAGTCCCGTGCCTGCGTTGTCGCTCCGGTTATTGCCCGGCAGTTTGGCTCCAGCATCGGCCACCGGGCGGACGTACCGTGCGCTACGATTACCGCTGGAGGGGGAGGTAAATATCAGTTGGTGTCAGCATTTCTGGCGAAACACTACGGCGGGAACTACCAGGGCGCCGGTATTGACCTGGGCGAACCCGCTCATTCAGTTACCACGGTCGATCATCACGCGCTGGTTACTGCTCAGATTGTTGGTGTTGGCGGTCGAGCTGGGCAGAGCAGGCCGCGAGACGTTAGCGAGCCACTACAGACCATGACGACAAAGGCTGATGCTGCAATGGTCACGTCCCACCTGATAAAACTCCGCGGTACCTGTCGTGATGGCCAGACAACTGACGAGCCGATGCCGACTATCACTGCCGGCGGCCAGCACGTAGGGGAGGTTAAAACGACTCTGGCGGTCGCGGACTATGACGAAGAGCGCGCGCAGCAGGTGCTGGCGTTCCTGCAGCAATACTGCGGGGAGGATAGCACCGGGCTGGTGGATATCGGCGGAATTACTTACCGCATCGTTGATATCGGGATGCGAATGCTGCAACCGCATGAGCTTTACCGGGCGCAGGGCTTTCCGGAGTGGTACATCATCGATCGGGATTACCGAGGGGTGAAGTATGCGAAGGATAAGCAGGTTGCACGCTGCGGCAATGCCGTTCCGCCCCCGTTCGCTGATGCGCTGGTGAGGGCAAACCTTCCGGAATTGTGCGTAAACAGAGAGGAGTTTGCGGCATGATAAAGTTAACTATCAGGCAGCAGGAAGTTCTTAACCTGCTCATTGAGTACCAGCGCGCCCATGGATTTCCGCCAACCACCTATGAACTGACCGGCATGTTGGGGTGCCGGTCCCCCAATGCTGCGGCAAGTCATCTCAAAGCGCTGGAGAAGAAGGGTGCGATCAAAATCACCCGCGGGGTTTCCCGCGGTATAAGCATCGTTAATTTTCCCCCTCAGAGGGAATTTGTCATAAATCTTAATACCCTCGTTAAAGTCAAACTTAGTGATGTCGCCCTTGTGTTTTTAGAGCGTCAGCATGAAGAAAACCGTATTCGCCACCCCTCCATTTTTGGTGAGTTTGAACCACCGTCAAAGGATGAAAATGGGTTTACGAAAATGACGCTATGGAGCCTCATGTCCGAACTGGGGCAGATATGTTATTGCGGTGGGGAAGTCCCTTTCGAACTAAAAATTCCCCTGGAGGATGAATGAAATTTATTCTTCCTTTTCCGCCCAGCGTGAACTCCTACTGGCGTTCCCCAAATAAGGGGACTGCAAAAGGTAAATTGCTGGTCAGCGAAGCCGGCCGCAAATTCAAACATGCTGTAAGAGCAGCGATTATCGAACAGCTGAAAGCAGTCCCAAAACCCTCCGCTTCACCAGCGGAGGTAGTCATTGTCCTGTATCCGCCTGATTACCGCCGCCGCGATCTGGACAACTACAATAAGGCGCTTTTCGACGCACTTACATACGCCGGTATCTGGGAGGATGACAGCCAGGTTAAGAGAATGACGATCGAGTGGGGTGAGAATGCAAAGGGAGGGAGAGTTGAGATCACCATAACGGCATTCAATAAAGTGCTGGATGTTTGTTCAGTGGTAGGTTGAAGACTATGCAATCAGGCATTAATCTCAAGGTGTGTAAACGAACCGGGCGTGCAGGCCCGATCGTCACGTTAAAGTGTATGGAGATAAATATGGCTAACCACGTTATGGGCTATGGTGCGCCCAAAAACCACTCTCATTTGGCGATAGAAGGTATTTTCGTTCGCCGGGATTCAGCAGGTCGATTTTGTTTAAATGACTTTCAGCGCGCAGCTGGTGGAGAAGAACGTCATAATCCTAACCGCTGGCTTCGGTCCGAGATGGCAGCTCAGTTGATTGCTGAGCTAACGCCAGATATGGCGTTTGCCCCTGTCGATGTTGTGAGAGGAGGGATCAACCCTGGGACATACGCCTGCAAGGAATTGGTGTATGCCTATGCAATGTGGATTAGCGCCGCCTTCAATCTGAAAGTCATCAGAACGTTTGATGCGGTGCAAAATACTATGACAGCGCTGACCTCCGATCGTATTCAGGCTGGTGTCATTTTGCTGGAGTCAGCATCCCGAACATTAAACCTCTCAAATTCTTCCAAACTTGGTGCTTACCAGAAATTGCAACAGGCGGCCGGGCTTCCAGATTTAATGCCAGCTTATGCGATTGATGCTCCAGCCGGCGCCATGGATGGATCCAGTCGGCCAACACTCTCGCTTAGTGCTCTGCTTAAAACCCATGGGATACGGCTAACTGCAAACCAGGCATATCACTTAATGGCGCGTGCCGGGATCGTGGATCAGAAGGAACGGCAAAGCCGGAGCGGATTAAACGGAGTAAAAAAATTCTGGTCTGTAACAGCCAAAGGCTGCCTTTACGGGAAAAATATCACCAGCCCTGCGAATCCCCGGGAGACTCAGCCACATTTTTTTGAATCAAAATTTCCCGAGCTTCTGAGACTGCTCGGCATTGTCACGCAGTAGGGGATGATCTTGCGCGGATTATTAACACCAGAGATTGTGCCCCGCCTCGGCGTAGTACTCTTTAAACCGGGAAAGGAGCTGATGAGCCTCTTTGCTCAGGGGCGCGTTCTAATAACTCCACAGCCCGAGTACATGGCCGGTTTTCCGACGGGGAAAGTGCCAGACGCTCGCCAGCCGTTATCCGTAGATCGCAGCCTTGTTCCTTTCTTTACCGATCCACGTGTCATCACAGCTGCGGGAGGTATTGAGGGGCTGGAGCGATGGCTTAGCCTGGCTGTCAGACAATGCCAGAATCATGATGAGGGATATCACCACATCGAAACAGTCATCTTAAGGCAAGATCCAGGCTCCGTTTTATTATGCTGGCATTGCGACAATAAGCTTCGAGATGAGCCGGATCCGGCGATCAAGGAAATAGCAAGCCGTAATGTTATCGACTGGGTCATCGATATGGTCCTGCTTTCGCTTGGATGCACCCGGGAAAGGACATTATCCCTGGCAGAGTTGTGCTGGTGGGCTGTTCAGTCTGGGATTTCTGATGCGATAACGGAGGCTATGGCTGAAAAGGCCTTGCGGATAGCTCCAGAGCCGCACCGTTCGGTATATAGGGACAGCGACATCATCCCGGCAATACCCGCGGCCGACATACTTAAAAGACGTCTGGATAAGAGGGAAAGCCATGCCATAACAGGGGATCTGGTGACGGGTGATCAGGATGCAGGGAGACCTATTCTCCGGTTGGGCGTGGATCCGGACTGCCCTGAAGCATTTATGTTGCGACCGAAGCGCCGGCGCTGGATTTGCCCTCAATACACCCAGTGGGTAAAAACACAGGAATGTGCCTGCTGTAGGCAACCAGCTGACGATCCACACCATATAATAGGGCATGGTATGGGAGGAACAGCAACCAAAGCCCATGACCTGTTCGTGATACCGCTGTGCAGAGCGCATCACGATGAACTACATGCCAACCTCATCGCATTTGAAGAGAAGTATGGTTCGCAGCTGGAGCTGCTAATCCGTTTTCTTGATCGTGCGCTTGGCATTGGCGTCATTTTTAAAGAATAAGTGTATGGAGTGCTGAGCATGAATATCGAATCAATTCCAAAATTCTTTGCCCCGAAAGGAATGCATATTTCAGATAGCGGGAGAGCAACTGCCAGCGAACAACTCACCGTAACTGACGTTATGGCTGCGCTGGGGATGACGCAGGCCGAAGCGGGGATTGGATTATCCATGTTCCTGGGTAAGGCTGGCATCAGCGAGAATGACCGCATGGCATCAATTCACTGGTTGGCCGAATATGCAAAGAAGAATGCTCCCCGCTCAGTCAGGAAAGCCGCCGGCAAGAAATTTCCTCTTTGCATGCTGATCATCGCCAGGTTCGCATATTACGACTACTCCTCATCAGCTGCTGATACTACGGACTGTACGAAATGCGCAGGTAAGGGGTTCGTGAAGAAAGTTAAAATGGTCGAGAAAAGCCACTACACAATGAGATTACCGCAATGGGCAAAAGACCTCAGGCAGTCGCCTTCGGATTTTGAGGTTAAGCGGCAGGTGCAGGATGTCGATCACGTGCTTTGTGTGAAATGCCATGGCACCGGGAAAATCAGTAAGCGCTGCCAGTGCAGCGGGACGGGGAAGACACTTGACCGCAAAGAATCAGAACTTCAGGGAGTGCCTGTCTACAAGACATGTAAGCGTTGTGAAGGCCGCGGGTTTAGCAGGCCAAAATCCTCCAACGCATACCGCGGCATCCTTTCAGAGCTACCTGGCTTGCCGGAGCGTACCTGGCGTTATAGCTGGAAACCTTTTTATGAAAGCCTGGTGACCAAATGTTTTGTGGAGGAGAGTTTTACTGATGCTCAACTCCGGCGCGTTACAAAAACGACTGATTTGATAAATTTCGCATGAAATAGCGACACGATACTTGCAAAGTTGCCGTTTTTGTGTAAATTTAATCTTAACGATGGGCATTGTATGTTCAACGTTATCAAACCCGCCTCCGAGCGGGTTTTTTTATGGCTGCGAATCACATTTCTCGCTGTGGCGGTAATTTGTAGCTTGCTGAATTA
The DNA here is from genome assembly GCF_002806655.1 of Klebsiella sp. K-Nf6. Classification (NCBI taxonomy): domain Bacteria; kingdom Pseudomonadati; phylum Pseudomonadota; class Gammaproteobacteria; order Enterobacterales; family Enterobacteriaceae; genus Klebsiella; species Klebsiella sp. K-Nf6. The sequence goes on from NZ_PIBN01000004.1 coordinate 174,346, forward strand.
TTCGACCAGAGTTATCTGTGTGTCACGCCAAATGAAAGGGTAAAAGACATGCTAAATCAGCAAGATATAACAGAAACAGCCAAAGCGGTTTTGAGCGCCTTAAGCGAGAAGCCTGCAACGGCTGGGGAGATTGCACAGAATACGCACCTGACGCGCGAACGTTGCCAGTTAATACTGACGCAGCTTGTGATGGCGGGGTTATCTGATTACCAGTTTGGGTGTTACAAGCGCCTCCAGTAATGGAGGTTTCCTGCTGTGAAAATGGGCGGCTGGTGGGTGTTGTAGCACCCAGCCAGCCATTCGCTCATGTAGAAGGTCACAAGCGAACCATGGCCCACTGCTTTAGCGCAAAAGCATAGTGAGCCTACCAGAGTTACGCTTACTGATCTATGAAAAACACTGTAAAAATATCCAGTATTAAGTTGGTGAATGCTGACTGCCTGCAATATCTTCCATCTCTACCTGATAACTCTATCGACCTAATCGTTACGGACCCGCCTTACTTTAAGGTAAAGCCGAACGGCTGGGATAATCAGTGGAAAGGGGACGAGGATTACTTACGTTGGCTGGATAGATGTTTGTCCGAGTTCTGGCGGGTATTAAAACCCTCCGGCAGTATGTACCTGTTCTGCGGGCACCGTTTAGCCTCCGATATTGAAATACTGGTTAGAGAGCGTTTTAACCTGCTCAACCATATCATCTGGGCCAAACCATCAGGCCGCTGGAATGGATGCAATAAAGAAAGTCTGCGTTCATATTTCCCGGCTACTGAGCGGATCATTTTTGCTGATCATTATCAGGGCCCATACAGGCCGAAAAATGATGGTTTCGCTGTCAAATGCAGCGAGCTTAAGCAGCATGTCATGACTCCATTAATTTCATATTTCCGTGATGCCAGAGAGTCTCTGGGGGTAACCTCTGCTCAAATTGCTGCTGCAACGGGAAAGAAAAATATGGTTTCCCACTGGTTTGGTCTTAGCCAGTGGCAGTTGCCGAGCGAAACCGACTATTTGAAGCTCCAGGCATTGTTCCAGCAAATTGCCGGTGACAAGCATGCACGCAATGAGCTGGAGAGGCCTCACCACCAGCTGGTGGCAACTTGGCAATCACTTAACCGGAAATACGCAGAACTCCAGCAGGAGTATCAGCGTCTACGTAGACCTTTCAGCGTTTCTGTCACGGTGCCATATACCGATGTCTGGACTCATAAGCCGGTTCAGTTCTACCCGGGGAAGCACCCATGTGAAAAGCCCGCCGATATGCTGCAGCAGATCATCAAAGCAAGCAGCAGACCTGGTGAGGTAGTCGCGGATTTCTTCTTTGGATCTGGCTCAACGCTTAAGCAGGCCGCTTTGCTCGGTCGGAATGGTATCGGTGTTGAGCTTGAGAAGGAGCGATTTGATCAGACGGTAAGTGAAATGCGTAATTTGCTGGTTTAGCTCAGCAGGTAGAGCGCCTGCCTTGTAAGCAGGATGTCGGCGGTTCGATTCCGTCAATCAGCACCAGAACGGCAGCGGGGCCAGCGTCTGAAGCGAATCCCGATCACGATGCGAAACCTACACGTCCCAGCTGAGCGCAAAGTGACTCCAAAGCAGGGCCACAATTTGAATCTGCGACAGCTGCGGCTGGTCGCTCCGTATCAGTAAGCGGAACCAACAGGCTCGCGTTCGCGGGCCTTTTCTATTCAGGAGTCCCTATGAAATTTAAAGAACTCAGCCCTGCATCAGCGGATGCGGCTAGAAATTCTCTGACGACAGCCATCATTCAACTTGCTCCAGGAAGTAAGGAGAAATTTGAAATGCTTGCTGAAGGGATTGCTGCGGCATTTATTAAACTGGAGCACTTTGATAGTGCTCCGGATGAGTGTGATGATGGCAGGGCGAAAAATGGGCAATCTCGCTAGTTAAAGAGCATCCAGATACCATGCTTGTCCATCAGATTTAGTCACAAGAACTCTGTTATTTTTGACTGTGTTTGCAATTGTGCGGACTTCATCGCGAACACCTGTTACCTCAAGTTCTTTCTGGGCAACATATTCTGCAGGTGGAAGTTGGTAACGCTCCCCGTTATCACCAGTTATTTCTCTTAGATAGCCTTTTGCTTGCATTTTTTGATGTAGAAGTTCGTAGTCGCTTGCTTGTGCGTCAATTAATTCAACTCTGACGGTATACTCAGCCATTGTATTTCCCTTTGGTATGTTTTGGTTTTGGCGAATCAACAATATCAGACTGGTGAAAAAGCCGCCATATAGTGGCAATTGAAGGCCCGAATCCGCGGGCCTTTTTCATATCCGCGCCACGCCCGGCGCATAAAACCTGCAGAGCTTTTCGGGGTGAGCCTTTGGAATGGTCGTGTGACTGTTCTGCAGGGCGGCCACTCCGGGCGAAGGCTCACCTCAAAAGGAAAGTCACATGAAAAAAGTCATCATGGCCGCAATCGCGGTCGCTTCGCTGTGCTTGAGTAACGCAGCTTCGGCTGCTGAAGTCGTCATCACCACGGGTCAACAGGGTTTGACCTACAACGCGGTGTACGGCGTGAACCTCGCCAGTGCAATGAGTGAATATGGTTACAGTTCGACGGTGATCCCCAGCAAAGGCTCGCTGGACAACCTCGACAAGGTTGCCAGCGGTGCCGCTCAGATTGGGTTTACCCAGGCCGATGCCTTTCAATACTGGCGCGGCCGTCACGTCAACGAAGCCCAGAAGGTGGACATCATCGGCGAACTGGCTGATGAATGCGTTTTTGTCGCGGTGAAGAAGGGCAGCAAAGTCAGCGATGAGGGTGATTTAAAAGCAGGTGTGAAAATTGCCGTCGGTGAGCCCACCAGCGGATCGTATGCCTCCTGGCAATACCTGCAGGGACTGGAAAAGGACTACGCCAAAGTCGAGACCTATGCCAAAGGCGGCGTGCGCTCCCTGGCTAAGGTCACAACCGGCGAATATGACGCCTTCCTCTGGGTATCCGCGCCGGACAGGTCGAATAAGTTCCTAGAAGCCGTTAACCAGGAAGGCAGCGGCCTGACCATGATCGACATGAACGGCTGGCACGTTGACGACAAGTTGCCGAACGGAAAACCGGTGTACGAACTGAAAAAAGCGGTGACCGAATCCGGGTGGCTTAGCGATTCGAAGGTGAAGGTGCCGTGTACCAAAACACTGGTGGTCGCCAATACTGATGCCGGTGATGACATGCTGGAAACGGCCTCGACCGTCCTGCTGAAAAACCTGAGCCGGGTGCTCGGGACCAACGGTAAGTAACCATGATGCGCAGGCTGTTTTTCTGGGTGCTGTTTACCGTTCTGCTGCTGGTGGCCTGGCGCCTGGCCGGCATGCTCATGGATATGGTGCTGCTGGTGGTTATCGTCGCTGCGCTGGTGGTGTGCCGGCGATGGCCGTTTAAAAGAAAAGCATGACATTGTGCAAAAGGCATCCGTGAGGGTGCCTTTGACAGAGTGTTCTTTAGCCTGCTTTATAGCGGGCCTTTTTATTCCCCTCGCTTATGAGAGGACTCACAGCAATAAGAGGGGGCTCAATGTCCGATCCTTTAACTGGTACCGGCCTGATTTTTGGAGGCGGGTTAATTGGTTCCATCGTGTATGGCGTTATCACTCATACCGATTTTGGTGTGGTATTTGGTGCCTTCGGTGGCGCGGTGTTTTATGTGGCAACCACCGCAAATCTGACGCGAGGGAGGCAGATAGCCTACTTCATGACATCGTTTATTGTCGGTGTCCTGGCCGCTGGACTATTAGGCTCAAAATTTACTACCTGGACAGGCTATACAGACCGGCCGCTAGATGCACTCGGTGCGGTGGTGGCATCGGCTATCACCATCAAAGTACTGACTTTCATCAATAGCCAGGACCTGAGCAGCCTGTTCGGATTACTTTCCCGATTAAGGGGAGGAGGTTCGAGTGGTGATAAATGACCCGTCTGCGCCGGCCAATGCTGTGATTTGCGCCGTTATCGTTATTGCCCTGATGTTCTACCAGCGAGGTAGCGCACGGCACCGCCCGGGCATATCAGTTCTGGCTTATCTCATGGTGCTGGTGTACGCCAGCATCCCGTTCCGATTCTTGTTTGGCCTGTATGAGTCGTCCCACTGGCTGGTGGTACTGGCAAACATACTTATCTGCGCCGCCGTGCTGTGGGCACGGGGTAACGTGGCGCGCCTGGTCGATACACTGAGGCACTAATGAATCAATCACAATTCCAGAAGGCGGCTGGCATCAGCGCCGGGTTAGCTGCGCGCTGGTATCCGCATATTACAGCTGCGATGAAAGAGTTCGGCATCACTGCTCCACTCGATCAGGCAATGTTCATTGCTCAATGCGGCCATGAGAGCCTTGGGTTTAACAGAGTAGTGGAGAATTTCAACTACAGCATCGCCGGGCTTGCTGATTTTGTTCGTTACGGCAGGTTAACGCAGGATCAGGCCAATTCCCTCGGGCGCAGCCAGTCGGAAACAGTGTTACCTCTGGAGCGCCAGCGGGCTATCGCCAATATTGTCTATAGCAAGCGGTTGGGTAACAACAGGGCAACTGATGGCTGGGTTTATCGAGGGCGCGGACTTATTCAAATAACCGGACTTTCTAATTACCGGGACTGCAGCGCCGGGCTGAAGGCTGATCTGGTGGCACAGCCAGAATTACTGGAGCAGTCCTCGTATGCGGCCCGTAGTGCAGCGTGGTTCTATGTCTCAAAAGGTTGCTTGAAATATCCGGGTGATCTTGTCCGGGTGACGCAGATTATCAACGGCGGGCAAAACGGGATTAATAACCGGCGCGCTCGCTTCCTGAAAGCAAAATCGGTACTGGTGGGGTAATTATGGGAATCGAAGCTATCGCGGGGCTGGTGGTTGTCATCCTGGCTGCTATCGCTGGCGCGTTCGGTATTGGTCATGCCCGTGGGACCAGTAAGGCAGAAGCCAAAGCCGATCAGCAGCGTACTGAAGAGAAAGCCGTCGCCACTGTCGCAGCGGCAGAACGTAAGGCAGAAGTCACGAAAGAGGCCAGTGATGTACAGCAGACTGTTAGCCATATGCCTGATGACTATGTTGATCGGGAGCTGCGCGAAAAGTTTACCCGCCCCGGTAGTCGTTGATACCGCGTGCAGCTGGGTAAGGATTATCTACCTTACTGACCACGATATCGATGTGCTGGATAAGCAGACCAAGCGCGACATTCTGGCGCACAACAAATCGGTGCAGGCTAACTGCGGCAAGGTAAACGGAAATGAACATACATAATGTTAACGCTGCTTCAATCTTATGCGAACAGCTTAAGGAACTTGAAGGGCAATACTCACTCGTCGCACGCGGGGAAGGGTTAGGTATCACGATTCAGAGTCGTTATCAGGATGATGATTTTGTTAATGCAGTACGCAGGAGTGTTACCGGTGAACTTAGCCGACGCATTGGTGCGGTAAAGCATCAGCTTACTGAACTAGGCATAACGTCATTCACCAAAGAGCAGTAGGCATTACAGCAGGCATTCATTGAGTGCCTGTGATAATGTTATTTCTCGTTCAGAAAAGGAGCAGAGAAATGTCGCAGGAACAAGTCTGGGAACAAACAGTCCACGCGGTACTCGGTGCCGCAATTGAACTTGGATATGATGTAGACAAGATTGCAGAAAAAGCCAAGCAAATCATGTTAGGTAATGAAGTGTATCGCTTTGTAGGTCATTCAGAAAATGAAGTGACTAGAACAATTGACGCGATCGAAAGTACTATCGATGAAGTAAAAAAAATACATGAGAGCAAACCAAAGTAAGAATGTATTTTTCAGCGAAGAAATTTAATTAAGCCACCAACCGGTGGCTTTTTTCATGCGCATCGCACGCGCTTCTCAAAAGAGAGTCTTTCAGTAGTGAGCCTGGGTCATGCCGTTAGGTAGCGTTTACCTCTCGGGCGGCATGGCTGTGCGACAGGCTCACGTCTAAAAGGAAACGCTCATGAAATTCCAGGTCGCAAAGGTCTATCGCTATGGTCGGTTTATGGGTTACGGAATTGCAGTAGACGGTAAACTTCTTGATGGGCAGGTATCAACGACAGTTGATACCGATGCGAAAGGCATTCCCTTAATAACTGCAATTTTTAATATGAATAACGAGCATGCCGAAAACCAAATCACCATCCGCTTAGACGACGAAGGAGATTCACAAAAGGTTGATTTGATAAAAAAGGCTGTAGCTGAAGCCGCCGCTCGCAACTACCGAACGGCGGTCAACTCTGTTTCCAGGGGGTGAATGATGCGGGTCATTATTGACGGCATTGAATATTTGCCCGCGGCAAATGGAAACTTAAGGATCGGAATTGCAATAACCACGCATCAGCGGCCAGAAGTATTGAAGAGAGCCATTGATCAGCACATGAAGCATCTACCTGCTGGTGCGCTGGTGGTCGTAGTAGATGATGGCTCAAGCCCCGCCGCTGTTGTCCCTTCTGGTGTGCAACTGCTGAGGCATGATAAATCCCTCGGTATTGTGGCCTCGAAGAACGCCAGTCTGTCTGTGCTTATGGAAGCCGGTTGTGAGCATCTTTTCCTGTGGGACGATGACGCCTGGCCAATAGCCGACGACTGGCACCAACCTTACATCGAGTCACAGGAGCCACATCTGGCTTATCAGTTTCTCGATCTTGCTGGCCGCAATAAGCTGAATGATCTGGCGGTACTCTACAGGGATGAAAGGCATGTTGCTTATACCGGGCAGCGTGGTGTCATGCTGTATTACCATCGTAGTGCGATAGAGAAAGTAGGCGGTTTCGATTCTGTCTACGGTCGCGGTATGTACGAACACAGCGACCTTGCCCTGCGTATCCATAACGCCGGGTTGACGACGTGGGCTTATGCCGATGTAACTGGCTCCGAAAAACTGATTCATTCTCTCGATGAGCATGAGGCGGTAGAGCGGTCAGTACCAAAGCCTGACCGTGTGGCGCTGGTAGAACGAAATGTGAAAATCCACAACGAGCGGCGTGATACCGGCTTTACCGGTTATGTTGAGTACCGGCGGCAGAGTGACGTTGTAATCACAACGTTGCTTACCAGCCAGCCTGACCCGCAGCGCGGATCGAAAATGACGGCATCGCCTGACATGCTGAACAAGTGGGCTTCCTCGCTTCGACAGTGTGTCGGTATCGCGCTGGTGGATGAACTGCAAACGGGCCCGGCTGGCATAGAGTTGTACCGCGTCCCCGACGTCAAGATGAACGTCTACTTCCGGCGCTGGCTGCACATCTGGCAGCACCTTCGTGAGCATCCTGAATATCGGTTCGTCTGGTGTACGGATGGTACCGATGTCGAAATGCTCCGCGCGCCGTGGGAAGAAATGCTTCCCGGTAAGGTCTATGTTGGTTCAGAGCCTAAGACCTATGCCGACATCTGGGCAAAGCAGAATCATCCAGAGCGTATCTATCAGGAGTTCATCGACGCGCACCGCAACGATGTAATGCTTAATGCTGGCCTTCTGGGTGGTTCCCGCGCTGATGTAATGTCGTTCGCTCACGGCATTATCCGTCTTTATTACCGGATCGAGAGTTATCGCTTCTGGAAGAAAGAGCAGGCTGGCGCAGCGGTTGGTGACATGATCGCATTTGGCCTTGTGGCGCAGTCATTCGCTGACAGGATTATCACCGGCCCCTTGGTTCACTCCGTGTTCAAAACCGATGGACTCGGTAAGGAGGTTGCCTGGTGGAAACACAAATAAAGTTTGTGGTGGTTGGGCATCATTCAAGAGAGCAACAGGCGAGAGCGCTGGCGTACCAAATCGGGCCATCTGCCCACGTGATGATCGACCCAGAAGATCATGGGGCAGCATGGAATCACCGGCGTGCTATTGAGTGGGCTGCCGAGCAAGATTGTCGGGTGGTGATCATTGAGGATGACGCAATACCAGCGACGGGTTTTGAGGCTCAGGTTGTTGAATGGCTAGGCCGCTTCCCTGACACCTTATGTTCTTTCTATCTCGGTACAGGCCGCCCTCCGCATTATCAGCTGGAGATAGCCACTAAGCTAATTGCCGCTGATCGCATCCGGGCCGATCACATTTCCCTGCTACGTCTTGTACATGCTGTGTGTTATAGCGTCCCGGTGAATCTTATCCAGAAGGTGCTGACGCGGTGGGATTCAAATAAACCTGCTGATTATGCTGTTGGTGACGCTTGCGGCGGCCCGGTGATATACCCGTGTTATTCGCTGGTGGATCATGCTGATTGCAAACCTGTCGAGAAGCACCCTGATGGTCAGCATCGCAATGAACGGCGACGGGCATGGAGGTTTTATGGCTAAGCTGACGACTTTAAAGCCCCGGTTAAAAGTAATCGATACGCGCCGTATCAAGCCGGTTTATGGGGAGCATCGCCGCATTAGCGGTGGTGCCCGGGTAAGTCTTAAACGGCGCATCTGGGTTCGTGACAGTGGACAATGCTGCATGTGCTCTCGTGTTGTTGACCTTCACGAGAGTGAACTCGATCACCGGATCGCCCTTCAGTTTGGTGGTGACAACTCAGAGCAAAATCTATGGACGCTTTGTACTGAATGTCATGCCGGTAAGTCTGCTCGCGAAGCCGCTGGTGGTCAGCCAGATGAAGAGGCATTGAAGCACTCAATACCAGATGAGGGCGAAGCGGCATCTGCCCAGGTCTATTAGGCAAATAGGAATCAATATCAATATCGTTAGAAATAGTTTCATGTGAAATCATATCATCATAAATGATATCTATTTTCATTTGCAGGTGGGGGGGGGGAGGGTTTGGAGTAAACGTCGGCGGGCCTGGACACCGCGCCCCCTCTCACGCACAGAAAAAATTCCCTTTTGGAGAGTGTAAACATGTTAACAGCGCAAAAGCGAAAATTCGCGGTCGCGCTGATGTCCGGCATGTCTCAAAAAGATGCGGCAATAAAGGCGGGGTATTCGGAGAAATCCGCACGGTCCAAAGGGTCGCAGCTTGCAAAGGACCCGGAAGTCATCGCGTTTATTAGTCGTAAAAAAAAGGAAGTCATCGAGACTGACGACGTTCCCACCTACGGTAAAAAGGTTTACACCCCAGCAGTAAACACACCGCAAAAAAAAGAAGGAGCGGCGGTACCGGCCGAGGGCCTCGCAGTTGTCGGCCAGTTTGATGATCCTCTTCAGTTTCTGATGGCAGTGATGAACGACTCAACTGAAGACATCGACACCCGAAAGGATGCGGCCAAAGCCATGCTGCCTTACGTTCACCCCAAAAAAGGGGAGACGGGCAAAAAAGAAGCGCGCAACGCTGCGGCAAAAGTAGCTGCAGGCGTGAGCAAGTTCGGGTCCATGGCACCGCCAAAGCTGGTGGTAAACAATAAAAAGGGGTAATCCATGGCGCAGTGGTCCACGGCCTGCACCGACTGGGAAAAACGCCTCATCGACGGCGAGTCCATTATTCCGCCGCCAATATTTGCTGACCAGGCTGAACAGGCGCTGAGTATATTCCGAGAACTTCGTGTGTCAGACCTGCCTGGAAAGCCCACTTTCGGTGAGTGTTCAGAGGCGTGGGTATTCGACTTTGTAAAAGTTATCTTCGGCGGGTACGACGCCGAGACCGGAAATCAGCTGATCCGTGAATACGGCCTGCTGATATCGAAGAAGAACACCAAGTCGACGATTGCCGCTGGCATAATGCTGACTGCGCTCATTCTATGCTGGCGTGAGGATGAGGAGCATCTTATTCTTGCACCGACGAAAGAGGTGGCCGACAACAGCTTCAAACCTGCCGCCGGCATGATACGCGCGGATGAAGAACTGACGGATATGTTCCAGATTCAGGATCATATCCGCACTATCACCCACCGGGTGACACGAAATACGCTGAAAGTGGTGGCCGCTGATACCGACACGGTCTCCGGGAAGAAATCAGGCCGGATCCTCGTCGACGAACTCTGGCTTTTCGGCAAGCGTGCCAACGCAGAGGCGATGTTTATGGAGGCTCTTGGCGGCCAGGTATCGCGTAATGAGGGCTGGGTTATTTACCTTACCACGCAGAGCGATGAACCGCCGGCGGGCGTGTTTAAGGAGCGTCTCGATTACTGGCGCGATGTGCGCGACGGCAAAATCAGCGATCCTAAAACGCTGGGCATCCTCTACGAATTCCCTGACAGTATGATCCAGAGCAAGGCCTATCTGCAGCCTGAGAACTTCTATATCACCAACCCGAACATCGGGCTTTCCGTCAGTCCGGAGTGGATTGCCGATAACCTGCGAAAGAACCAGGCGAAAACTGACGGCACGCTGCAGCAGTTTCTGGCAAAGCATCTCAACATCGAAATTGGCCTTAACCTGCGCAGCGACCGCTGGGCTGGCGGCGATTTCTGGGAACAGCAGGCGCAGCGTGTCAGTTTTGAAGATTTATTGCGACGTTCAGAGGTGATCACCGTCGGTATAGACGGCGGCGGCCTTGATGACCTGCTGGGTGCCTCTGCGGTTGGGCGTGATGCCAAAACAAGAGAGTGGCTCTGCTGGTGTCATGCGTGGGCACATGAGATAGCGATCCGCCGGCGTAAAAGTGAAGAGTCCCGATTTAATGACTTCGTCAAAGCCGGCGATCTGACCATTGTGAAGCGCGTCGGACAGGATACGGAAGAGGTGGCTGAATACGTCAGCCGTATCTACGCTGCCGAGTTGCTGGACAAGATTGGTATTGACCCGTCTGGTGTCGGACAAATACTCGATGCGCTGATTGAGGTAGGTATTCCCGCCGATGCGGTAGTTGGGGTCAGCCAGGGCTGGCGCCTTGGTGGAGCAATTAAAACCACAGAGAGAAAACTTGCTGAAGGCATATTGATACATGGTGGTCAACCGATGATGGCTTGGTGTGTTGGAAACGCCAGAGTTGAGCCGAAAGGCAACGCCATTCTGATCACCAAACAGGCCAGTGGTAAGGGCAAGATTGATCCACTGATGGCATTGTTTAACGCCGTTTCTCTCATGGCCCTTAACCCTGAACCTGCTAAAAAAGATTACCAGGTATTTTTCGTATAACAAACACGTCAGTTAATGACCCGCTCAGGCGGGTTTTTTCATTTCTGGAGGACAGTAAATGACGCTTAAGCGTGCCTGTACCCTCATGACGGTGAAGTCGGTAAACGAGGATGATCGGATTATTACCGGCATCGCCTCCACACCGTCACCAGATCGTGACGGTGACATCATGGAGCCCGAGGGGGCGAAATTCCGTAGTGACACGCCGTTCCTATGGCAGCACGACCGATCGCAACCTATCGGCACATGCACACCAAAAATGGTGAAGGAAGGATTGCAGATCACCGCAAAGCTGGTGAAACCAACTTCTGATATGCCGTCGCAGTTGGTTGCTCGTCTTGATGAAGCCTGGGCATCAATAAAGGCGGGTTTGGTCCGGGGGCTGTCTATTGGCTTTCGACCGATCGAGTACTCCTTCCTGGATGAAGGCGGTATCCGCTTTTTGTCCTGGGACCTGCTTGAAGTATCGGCGGTGACTATTCCTGCAAACGCAGAATGTTCCATCCAGACCGTTAAGTCTTTCGATCGCCAGCTTCTTGCCGCGTCTGGCATTGAGAAGCCGGTAGTGAAAACCTCTAAAACCGCTGGCGCTACAGCAACCAATACCAAAAAAGGAATCAATTCGATGAATATTTCAGAACAAATTAAGAGCTTCGAAGCGAAGCGTTCAGCGCTGGCAGCCTCACTCAGCGACATCATGAGTAAAGCAGCTGATGAAGGACGTACGCTTGACGCAGAAGAAACCGAAAGCTACGACAACACGTCTACCGAAATTAAGGCAGTTGATGAGCATCTGAAACGTCTTCGCGACATGGAAAGCAATATGGCATCGACCGCTAAACCGGTATCAAAAGCCGCTAATGGCGAAATCACTACGGTTAAGACTGGTGCGCCCGGCATTATCCGTGTCGAGCAAAAACTGGAAAAAGGCATCGCCTTTGCCCGCTTCGCGAAAGCGCTGGCCGCGGCTAACGGCAGCCGCTCCGAAGCGCTGGAGATTGCCCGTAAACAGTATCCTGATGATGCGAAGCTTCACCATGTACTGAAGGCCGCTGTAGGTGCTGGTACAACGACTGATCCTCAGTGGGCTGGCGCGCTGGTGGAGTATCAGGAATATGCAAATGATTTTGTTGAATTCCTCCGCCCGCAAACCATTATCGGCCGTTTCGGTCAGGGTGGTATTCCTGCCCTGCGCCAGGTCCCGTTCAATATCCGTATTCCAGCACAGACTTCCGGCGGTTCGGCAAACTGGGTTGGACAGGGCAAGGCCAAGCCACTGACCAAATTCGACTTTGAGTCGATCACGTTCAGCTTTGCTAAGGTCGCCGCTATCGCGGTGCTGACCGATGAGCTGATCCGTTTCTCCAATCCGGCAGCCGATGCACTGGTGCGTAACGCCCTGGCAGAAGCTGTCATCGCCCGTCTGGATACGGACTTTATCAACCCGGCTAAAGCTGAAGTTGCTAACGTCTCTCCGGCCTCGGTTACCAACGGTATCGTGGCTGTACCATCCACCGGCGACCCGGATGCTGATGCGGAAGCAGCCTTCGCTCAGTTTGTCGCGAATAACCTGCAGCCGACTGGCGGCGTATGGATCATGTCCAGCACCAACGCGCTGGCGCTGTCCATGAAGAAAAATGCCCTGGGACAGAAAATGTACCCGGAAATGACCCTGCTTGGCGGCACCTTTCAGGGCCTTCCGGCTATTGTTTCCCAGTACGCTGGCACCAACCTGACGCTGCTTAACGCCCCGGATATTTATCTGGCTGATGATGGTGGCGTGGCGGTGGATATGTCGCGTGAAGCCTCTCTGGAAATGGAAAGCGATCCGACCGGCGACAGCGTCACTCCGACCGGAACTGAACTGGTTTCCATGTTCCAGACCAACAGCGTGGCCATTCGTGCTGAGCGCTGGATCAACTGGAAGCGCCGCCGTACAGCAGCGGTAGCGGTTATCTCTGGTGTGAACTACAGCTCAAGCCAGGGTAGCTAAACAGCGGAAGGAGGGCGGGGGAAACCCCGCCGCATTGCATGGCAAAAATCAGATATCTGCAACGTACCCATGACTCGGCGCCGGGCGATGTGAAAGCCGTGGACGATCGTTGCGCAAAGGTGCTGGTGCTGCTTGGCAAGGCCGAATATTTCACCGGTGCCCGTACCGATGGCAAAAAGAATAAGCGAAAAGCGGAGAACGGCTAATGTGGAATCCTTTCCGGAGAAAACAGGGAAATGAAAAAGCCCTGCAGCAGCCTGCCAGTCGCGGAGGCTGGAACCCGTTATACAGCTCTATACATGAGCCGTTTGCTGGGGCATGGCAGCGTAACCTTGAGGTCAGTCAGGATACCGTTCTTTCTTATTATGCTGTCTTTGCCTGCATATCGCTGATTGCGAGTGATATTGCCAAAATGCCGCCACGGCTGATGCGGCGCGACTCAAAGGGAGTCATGCAGGAGGTAAAATCAGGGGACATTCCGGCGTTGTACAAAAGGCCGAATGCCTTTCAGAACCGAATCCAGTTCTTCGAGAACTGGCTGAACTCCAAACTGTGTCACGGAAATACGGTGGCGTTAAAAATCCGCAATAACGCCGGAAACATTAGTGAACTCAGGCTGCTTGACTGGCGCAAGGTTACGCCGCTGGTGGCGGATGATGGCTCTGTCTTCTATCAGATAAATCCTGATAACATGACCGGTATTGAATCGTCAGTTACTGTCCCGGCGCGGGAGGTGATTCACGATCGCTTCAACTGCCTCTTTCATCCTCTCATCGGTTTGTCTCCCATTTACGCAGCTGGGTTGGCGGCAATGCAGGGCCACCATATTCAGGAAAACTCCGCCTTTTTTTTCCGTAACGGTGGAAAGCCCAGCGGTGTTATTGAGGTGCCTGGTTACCTCACTGAAGAAAACGCCAGAACAATAAAGGAAAACTGGGACTCAGGATATTCTGGCAAGAATGCCGGCAAGACAGCCATTCTAAGTAACGGGGCTAAGTACAATCCCACAACAGTATCTGCTGCTGATGCACAGACTGTCGAACAACTGAGTATGACGGCTCAGATCATATGTTCTGTGTTTCACGTCCCGGCCTATAAAGTGGGTGTTGGTGAACTCCCCACTCACGACAATATCGAAGCGCAGGATCAGCAATATTATTCTCAGTGCCTTCAGTCGCTCATTGAGTCGATAGAATTGCTGCTGGATGAAGCCTTTGATCTTGATGGCGAAACGGGCACGGAGTTTGATGTTAATGCTCTGCTGCGTATGGATAGTGAGCGCCGTATCAAGTCTCTTGGCGAAGGTGTAAAAAATACCATCCTGACACCAAATGAGGCGCGCAGGAGTGAAAATCTTCCTCCTTTACCCGGCGGTGATGCGCTGTATCTTCAGCAACAAAACTACAGCCTTGAAGCGCTGGCACGGCGTGATGCTTCTGATGATCCATTTGCCAAATCTGGTGCCAGCAGCGTCACGGCGCCAGAGGAATCGGGCGGGAAAGCCATGTCTGAATCTGAACTGACGGCGGCAAAAGCGATGCTGCGAGGATTGTTAGCTAAATGAATGAACGTGAACTCTCCCTTATCAGGGCTCTTGGAGAGGAGTTCTCCGAGGCGCTAAGCGAACTACGTGAATCTTTCAGAAAAAGTCTGGGCGACCACGTAAAGGCAACAGAAGAAAAGTTGGCAGCGCTCACCAAGGAAGTTTCGACCCTGAAGAATACCACGGCACCTGACTTTACAGCACAACTGGCTGATGCAGTGGCATCCCTCCCGGCTCCGAAAATTCCTGAATTACCGGATATCGGCGCTATGGTCAGCGAGGCGGTCGCCGCGTTGCCGCCGGCGCAGGATGGCAAGAGCGTGACGCCGGAAGACGTGCGGCCATTGCTGCAGGAGTTAGTCACCGCAGCGGTTGGTGAAATTCCGGTCCCGCGTGACGGCAAAGACTACGATCCGGCAGTACTGAAACAGGCGGTGGACGATGCGGTCGCCGCGTTGCCGCCGGCGCAGGATGGCAAGAGCGTGACGCCGGAAGACGTGCGGCCGTTGCTGCAGGAGTTAGTTACCGCGGCGGTTAGTGAAATTCCGGTCCCGCGTGACGGCAAAGACTACGATCCGGCAGTGCTGAAGCAGGCGGTGGACGATGCGGTCGCCGCGTTACCGCCGGCGCAGGACGGACGGGATGCCTTACAACTGGAAATACAGCCTTTCATTGATGAAGGAAAGAGCTATACGCGCGGCTATTATGCCACCCACAACGGAGGCCTCTGGCGTGCTTACGAGAAAACCCATGGTATGCGTGGCTGGGAATGCATCGTCGATGGCGTATCAGATGTTGATATAAGCATGAATGGTCAACGAAATTTCATTGTCACCGTCAACCGTGCAAGCGGTGCCAGTGAGAAAAAATCTTTTGATATACCGACTATGGTGTACCGCGGCGTATTCAAATCGGGCGATGAGTACCTGCCTGGCGATACGGTTACATGGGGCGGTTCACTCTGGCACTGTGACGAACAGACGCAGGATAAGCCGGGTGAAACTGGCTCTAAAGGCTGGACTCTGGCCGTCAAGCGCGGGCGGGATGGGAGGGGTAAAGTATGATTGAGCTTGTAACTTTACCCCAAGCAAAAGAGCATTTGCGCATTGACGATGACGCAGGTGATGGCGATCTGCTCCTGAAAATCCAGTCAGGCAGTGCAGCTTTGCTTTCCTACATCCAGGGGAGCCGCGAACTGGTTGTAAGCAGCGATGGGAATCTGATTGAGGGGGAGCCGCTTAAACGTGTGCAGGGTGCGCTTCTAATTCTTCTCGGTTACCTCGATCGCAACCGCAACGGAGAAGAGGAAGAAAAACTTCAGCAGGGTGAGCTTCCCTTCTCAGTAACGATGCTGATTTACGATCTGCGTCGGCCAACCATTTTCTAACGAGGACATTATGGCCTGTTCAGGTTGCGCCAGGCGGCGCGAGTGGATTAAAAAGTGGACGAAAATTGCCTATGAACGAGCAACAGGTAAGCGCGCTGATCGCAGCGTTGAAAGAGCAGACAGCAGCACAGAGAGAGCAAACGGCAGCGATAAACCGTCTGGCTGAATCAAATAACGCTTTGAGGGACGTCATTATCCAGTCGCTGGCCGCAGATGAAGATATTGAAATTACTACATTGGGGGACGAGCGCCCCGTTTACTTGAGTCAAAAAACGAGGGGGTAATATGCAGGCCGGCAAACTCCGACATCGTGTTATTCCCCAGAAATCCGTCTCGGTGCAGGATCCATTGACCGGAGAGGTAGTGAAAAATTGGGTTAACCTTGTTCAGTCAACTGCAGATAATGGGATTTGGGCTGAAGTATATCCCCTTTCCGCCAGGGAATTTACATCGGCACAGGCAACCCAGAACGAGATTACTACCAGGATCACAATCCGTCAGCGAAACGATATTACTCCTAAATGCCGCATTTTATATCGAGGGAAGATTTTCAACATTGAGGGGGTACTTCCCGATCCTGATAGCGGTCTGGAGTATTTAACGTTGCCCTGCTCGGAGGGGGTAAACGATGGCTGACGGGGTTGAGTTTAAGCTGACCGGGGTTGATGAGTTACTGGGTAAGCTTGAGTCAATCACCGATGATATGAAGCGTAAGGGCGGGCGAGCAGCGTTAAGAAAAGCGGCAAACATAATTGCTAACAGGGCAAAGGCTAATGCAAGCCGGCTCGATGATCCTGCAACAGGCCGAAGCATAGCAGATAACATTGCAGTGCGCTGGAATGGCCGCGAGTTTAAGCGTAACGGGAACCTTGCATTCAGAATTGGGGTTTTGCATGGAGCAGTGCTGAAAAAGCATCCCGATAAAGCTAAAAATGCCCCTACACCTCACTGGCGCCTGCTGGAATTTGGAACGGAAAAGATGCGAGCTGAACCTTTCATGCGGCCGGCAGCTGAATCCAGCGCAGAAGACGCAACGAGAACTTTCGTTGAAGAATATGGAAAGGCTATCGATCGAGCGATAACCAGAGCGGCTAAGAAGGGGAGAAGTGGATGATCGCACCAATATTTGCTGTTTGCGCGGCCAGCCAGGCTGTCAGGGATTTGTTAGGCTCTCCCGTGCGACTTTATCCGTTCGGTCTGCAGGATGACAATATCGTTTATCCCTACGCGCTGTGGCAGAACATCAGCGGAGTACCGGAAAACTATCTGGACAGGCGCCCCGATGTCGATAGCTATACGCTACAGGTGGACGTTTATTCGGACACTGTGACATCAGCTCAGGAGGTTGCAAAAGCGTTGCGTGATGCTATCGAACCAAATGCCTATATCACCCGCTGGGGGTCACAAAGCCGCGACCCTGAAACAAAACGCTTCCGCTATTCATTCGACGTTGACTGGATAGTTAAACGCTAATCACCTAACTCAACAAACCTTCCTAACGCCGGCCATGTGCCGGTTTTTTATTTTGGAGAGAACTATGTCTGTGTTAACGCAGGGTACCCAGCTGTACGCGCTAATCCGCGGTGTTATTCATGAGATCGAATGCATAACTAACTTTAATCCCGGTGCGAACCCGGCAGATCAAATTGAAGATACATGCCTTAGCGAGCGTAATAGCCGGACGTATAAAAAAGGGCTTCGCACTCCCGGGCAGGCTTCAGTAACAATTAATGCCGATCCAGTGAATGACTCGCATTATCTGATGTGGCAACTGGCGGAGCTGGATGAATACCAGGATGAACTGATCCACTGGGCTATTGGTTGGTCTGATGGTGAATCGGTGCCTACAGTCTCTGCTGGTGAGATGGTTCTGCCAACTGACCGTACCTGGTATACCTTCCGCGCGTATGTTAGCGATTTTCCATTCGACTTCCAGGGTAATACCGTGGTGTCTACCGCAGCCGCGATGCAGCGTAGCGGCCCAGGCCTCTGGGTACGTAAAGTCCAGCCAGGCAGTTAAGACCAGATACCCCGGCCGAATCCGGGGTTTTGCTCCACAGCATTTCACCGCGCACTCACCGCGCATACCAACCCCGAGACCATTCACAAAAGCGACCTCTGAGAACGCCATCGCAGCATGGTGCGCTCGGGTATGGCCGTTCTGGTGAGCAGAGGTCTCTTTTTTGAAAGGTACTCACCATGCAATATCCAACCGTATCAGTAAACGGCGTCTCCGTTCGTGTTGACGACGAAGGTCGCTACAGCCTCAATGATCTCCATGCAGCTGCCGTGGCAAATGGGGAAGCTACAGAGTCCCAGCGCCCAAGCGTATTCCTCAGAAGCGCCCAAATAAAACGCTTCATTAAGGCGCTTCAATCCAAAGCACTAAAAAGTGCTTCGGAACAAAATCAACAGCTTAAGGTGATAAAAGGTGGCTCTGAATCAGGAGCGTGGGGCGTCGAACTGCTTGCCATTCGCTATGCAGCATGGATTAAGCCCGAGTTTGAAATAAAGGTGTATGAGGTATTTCGAACCGTTGTACGCATGGGGATCGGCGCTATGTCCCGCCTGAACAAAATCGATCATATCATCAACACAGAAACGAAGGCTATCAGTCAGTGTGCAAGTCAGATGGCGAAATGGGGGGTTGGCGGTCGCAAGCGGCTACTTCACGCGGCACGGGAGCGGGCCGCTGATGAAGTACAGCTCTATTTGCCTGGTATCGCATAAGTTTGGAATAGCCCACCCGCGTGGGCTTTCATTAAAAGGAGACAACATGCAACTCACGCTTGATACTTTGAAAGAAACCGGTGCTTTTACCGGGCGTCCCGTAGAGAAAGAAATTAAGTGGAAAGGCCGTGACGGGAAAGAGCATATCGCAACCGTCTATGTGCGCCCGATGGGATACCACACCACTAAAGCTGAACTGCTGGCGTACAACGGGAAATCGGACCCGATTGCTGAGCGCATTGCGGCGCATATTTGCGATCAAGATGGTGCTGCGGTGTTTACCGCGGCTGACATTCTTGGGACCGCTACCCCGGAGCGTGGGGCGCTGGACGGCCCGATCGTTATGGCCCTTCTGGCTGCAATTCATGATGTAAACGAACTGGGAAAGACTACGAGCTAACCGGCGAGGATGAATTCTGGTGCGAACTGGTGATGAACGGCATCGGTGGCCGCACCATCGCAGAGGCTCAGGAGCGGATGAGTCGCAGGGAATTTCTGGTTTGGCTCAAGTACCGTGAGAAGTACGGACCGCTCAATATCATGATGCGTACCGAGTGGGGGGCTTCGCTGGTGGCATCTGTCCTAGCTAACATCAATAAGGCAAAGAACACGCCGCCGTTCAAGGTAAGTGACTTTGCACCGCACATCAACGAAGCGCCATTACCTCTGGAAGAAGCTATGAAAAGTTGGCATTGATATCATTTATTTGGTTATATTCTCTCTGGAATAATTATATTGATACCGAGGGGATTATGATAAAGAAAGCAGCGGTTGTTTTTACTGTAATGCTATTAGGTGGCTGCGTTAGTGCGCCAGATAAGGCGGAGCTAAGCCGTGCCGATTATGGGAAGTTACCTGATAATTATCAGGAAATAATTAAAGGTAGTATGTCGGCTCGCCTTAAGGACCCTTATTCTGCACGATATGATTTCAATGAACCTTTCAAAGGTTGGTGCAAGTCAGGATTTACAACTTATTACGGATGGTTAGTTCCTTTTACTCTTAACGCTAAAAATAGTTATGGCGGTTATGTAGGTAATAAGTCATACCTTTATTTGGTGAATAAAAATAATGCTATTGACTATACGGCCTCCTTCCAGGTGGGAGGGTGCGGAAAAAGTTAGATTTAGTAAATTAAAATAAACCTCGCTCCTGCGGGGTTTTTTTATTGCCTGGAGAAAAATAAATGGCTGGCAAGTCCCTTGGTACTTTAACAATTGATCTAATAGCAAAGGTCGGCGGATTTGTTCAAGGAATGGATAAAGCTGAAAGGGCATCCCAAAAATGGCGTGACCAGGTTAAAAAAGACGCCAAGGAAATAAGCACCTCAATTATTGCTATTGGAGCAGCTGCGGCAACTGCCGCCGTCGGGATTGGCGCTGCTGGGCTGGCAATTGTAAAAAATACAGCGCAGCAAGTGACCGAGGCAGATCGCTGGGCTAAGTCATTAAAAATGTCCACCCAGGACTTGCTATCCTGGCAATACGCAGCTGAACAGGCAGGTTTAACCGGCGATAACATAGCCGATATTTTCAAAGACATTAATGATAAAGTCGGCGATGCGGTCCTGAACAAATCAGGTGAGGCTGCGCAGGCTTTGGACACGCTCGGGCTTTCAGCTCAGAAGCTGGCCCAGCAATCCCCTGATAAACAGTTGCTGGCTATTAGTTCGGCATTACAGAAAATACCCACTCAGGCTGGGAAAACCAACATCCTTGAAAGCTTAGGGAATGACCTGTCAAAAATGCTGCCGTTGTTTGACAACAACAACGAAAAGCTAAAACAGTTTCTTCAGTTATCAAAGGATTTTGGCGTAGCTCCGCCGCAGGAAGATATTGATAACTTAGTTAAAGTTAATCAATTTTTTCAGGATATAGAGACAAGCGCCCGTGGCTTAAAAATGGAAATTGCGTCTGGCCTGGCAAAAGTAGATTTATCACCTCTACAGGACGGGCTTGATAGTATCCATGATGTTTTCACTGACCCTGCTATCCTACAGGGCCTGTCCGACCTGGTAGGTGAGGCGATCAGTTTAGCCGGTGTTGTAGGTCGTATTGCTGGTGGGCTTGGAGCTATTGCTTCTTACACCCGCTCTAGGGTCGGTGCGGTATCAGGGAACTATGATTCAGCTGACGAAAAAGATATTGAGCAGCGCATCGAGTTCCTCAATAAAAGAGGGAATCAAAGTAAAGAACAAAAAGATGAGTTAGATTTTTTAAATAAACGCCTTCAGTTCCTTCGAGCCATCAAATCAAGTTTAACCCCAGAGGAAGTAGAGAAAGGAGCTAATGGGTTAACTTCGCTTCTCTCTGATATGGGAATACAACCACCAAAAGGTGACGATTACAAACTGGGGAAAGGGGAATCAAATCAGAAGGTAACTACAAAAAGCAACCCAACTGAAAATGCTTTTAAAAGCCGCCTTCTTGATTTACAAAAACAAGCTGCTCTCATTGAAACTACTGGCAAAAAAACTGCAGAAGTTACAGAGCTTGAAAAAGTAAATTTTGATATAACAAGTGGTAACCTAAAGAAATTATCAGAAGCGCAAAAAAACCAACTTCGAGATGCGGCTAAGTTCCTAGACTCCAAGAAGGAAGAGTTACGCCTTAATCAGGAAAACGCGAAAGTAGCTGAGTACGTATCAGGCCTTGAAAGACAGAATAAATTAATTAAGCAGGGATATGATAGTGAATTTATTGGGCGTTATTCTGGCGATCGAGAGCGTAGCCGGATGCAAGAGCGCAACAGTATTCAGCAGGAGTATGAGGGGAGTCGCGAGGATTTATTAAAGCAATACCAATCCGGTGATATTTCTAAAAGTCTTTATGACGCTGAAACTGAAGCTTTGCAGGATGCACTGAATAAGAGACTAGAAATTCAAAATGATTATTATAAGCAACAGGATGAATTACAGAATGATTACAGTGCTGGGTTAATTTCTGGTTTTGCTACACAGGCTACTGCTGCGATGGATTTGTACTCCACAATGCAGCAGGTTGGGGCGCAAACATTCAGCAGCATGACCGACATGATTATAGCTTGGGCAGAAACTGGAAAGTTGAACGCTCAAGATTTTGCAGCGACCTTTATACAGTCTGTAGGTGCGGCAATGCTGCAATATGCCGCTGCTCAGGTAGCAATGGCGGCACTTAATGCCTTCACGCAATGGATAGGTGTTCCTTACGTTGGCCCGGCGGTGGCTCCGGCTCAAGCAATTGCAGCAGCTGCAGCAGCTGGCGTATTCATGACGGCGATCGGGTCGGCATTGCACGGCCAGGCTCACGACGGTATCGACTCTGTACCCGAAACAGGAACCTGGCTCCTGCAGAAAGGTGAGCGCGTTACGACTGCTAAAACCAGCGCCAAACTTGATGCCACGCTGGATCGAGTAGCAAACCAGTCAACAGGGGGGACAACCTATGCGCCGAGTATGAGTTTCTATGTCAACGGCGATCCCTCTGATGCTCAAATTGCCATGATGAAGAAAGCTGCATCCGATGGTGCTCAGATGGGGTATCAAAAAGCTGTTCAGTCTATTGCTACCGGTCAGGGTGATTTACATAAGGCTCTGATGGGGAAAACTACCTCGGGGAGGAAAATTAGCTGATGGCAATTTCAACTAATCTCAATTACCCGAAGGATTATCTCCCTTGCCCATTGAAGGAGAACTTTGGTCTTAAAGCGACTTCTCCGCTAAAAAGTACCGCGATGGTTACCGGCAGGCGGCGACAAAGGCGAGCTTATACTTCGGTTCCTACTCAAACGCCAGTTTCATGGATCTTTACTGATGGTCAGGCACAGCTTTTCGAAGCCTGGTACAGAGACATCATTACCGATGGGGCTGACTGGTTCAACATGCCGCTCCTTACCCCTTTAGGTGCGCAAGATTATGTCTGTAGGTTTGTCGATATATACGAGGGACCGACACCAGAGGGTGGTAAATACTGGCGATATATTGCAACGCTGGAATTATGGGAGCGTCCGATCCTTCCGCCTGGCTGGGCCGAGTTCCCTGACTTCATTGTGAACAGCGATATTCTTGATCTTGCAGTTAACAGGGAGTGGCCAAAGGCTTGATTAAAACCGTTTCACCTTCATAATAACCTGTGTCGATTTGTGGGAAAGTCCTTCATGCCGCTCCGTAGCCGGAGCGTGAAATAAAGTGAGGAATAGCGATCCTGCCGGTGAGGGTACACCCACATTCGACACCAATTTTTAAGGCCACCTTCGGGTGGCCTTTTTTATTGGGTAAAAATCATGACAAGACTTAACAGGCTCTATGCCAGCAGCGGGCCGGAGGTGATCATTGAAACGCTGCAGATCACCGTTGGCTCAGATGTTCACTACCTGTGCCAGGGGTATGAGGATATTACGGCGACGACAGAGAGCGGCGATACCGTAACGTTTACCGCCTGCGCGATTGACATTGCGTTGCCGGCGCGCAACGCGGACGGTACGCAAGATTTGAAATTCGCCCTGTGCAATGTAGATGGTGTTGTGTCCACGACGATCCGCAATGCCCTGGCTAACAGGTTGTCTGCATCGCTGACATACCGCAGTTTTATCTCCACGGATTTAGCCGCGCCTGCGGCGGTACCGTATACGCTGAAAATCAAGTCGGGTTACTGGACGGCAACAGAGGTTCAGATCACTGCGGGCTATATGAATGTCCTTGATATGGCCTGGCCGCGTTACCGCTACACGCTCCCAGTCTTCCCTGGACTGCGTTACATCAGCTAAGGAGTCGAAATGAAAAAATACAGAACAGGAAACCCAATTTTAAATCTTTCACGCAGCCTTCAGGATGGCATTAACGGAGACTGCGATCCACAAATCAAGATAATTAGGCGCAATAGCGAGACAGCACAACCTCATTCCCGCATGCGGATCCTTATCGAATTAGATGGCAAGGTTGTCTGGGCAGTTCCCGATGAAAACAGCGCCGGAACGACAGTAAGTTGTCGTGAGTTTTTCGAAGATGGCACAATAGAAAAAATCATTTCCGCTCTGAACTGGGCTGAACGAGCAGCCATAGCAAGCAGGAAATTCTACCGGAATAACGATGGGGCATTTTTCGAAGAAATTCCGGCAGAAAATATCACTTACGCTTCGAAATGACTTTTACCATTTGCCTTGCATCGGCAGGATCGTCACATCCGAACATCACTATGTGCCATAAATTCGCGGCTATTCATCAAATAGATATTTGTTTTAAACCTGAAGGAAATTTCTACTGTGTCGCCCTGATACAGGTAGACGGATAGATGTTTGTATTTCATTTTCAGTCCTTTTAATCAGCCCTCTTTGCTCGCTATGTCCGCACATAGCGACAGAGTACCCAACATAACCAGGCTCTGACCATTTAAACATCCTGATTTTTAACCAGTGATTCTGACTGGAGATTAACTATGTTCATCCCTGATAAATACCGTTCAGTCACCTGGCTGAAGGGCGGTCGCGTATATCCGCAGCTCGACTGCTTCGGCATTGTGAACGAGATACGCCGGGATTTTGGCTTGCCTCTCTGGCCTGATTTTGCCGGGGTCACGAAAGACGACGGCGGCCTCGACCGGGAGGCGCGTCAAATGATGCTTACCCTGGAGCGCTGCGACCCCTGCGAAGGGGCTGGTGTGGCCTGCTATTCCGGCTCAGCCGTCACCCATGTGGGGATTGTCGTCAGTATTGATGGCCTGTTGCATGTGGCGGAATGCAATCCAGGTTCTAACGTAACGTTTCTGCCGTTAGCGCGGTTTAAGCGTCGATTTGTCAAAGTGGAGTTCTGGCAATGACCATTCGTTTTTACCCGTCCCGGCTTCCCGGTGAACCTCTCGAAACGCATGAGCATGGCGTAACCAGCCTTCGTAACTGGCTGGCGGTGAATGTTGAAGGTTACGAGGATCGAGATGCACCGCCGCTAACCATTGAGGTTGACGGTCTGTCCATTCCGCCAGGCGAGTGGGCTACTTGCGTGATCCACCCTGAAAGTGATGTCCGGCTTTATCCGGTGCCCTTCGGGCTGGAGGCCGCCACCATCGCGTGGATAGGTGTCGGTATCTCCGTTGCTGCAGCAGCTTATTCGCTGTTTATGATGAGCAGTATCGATACGGGGGGCTATACATCATCCACAGGGCGCAGTCTCGACCTGAACCCGGCGAAGGCAAATACCGCAAAGCTGGGTGATCCGATTCGCGAGGTGTTTGGCCGGGTGCGTATCTACCCTGATTATGTGGTCCAGCCTGTGACCCGGTTCGACGCTGCTGATCCTACGAAAATGCGCGTCCAGATGCTGCTGTGTCTCGGTGTCGGTGAACTGATTTATACCAATGGTGATATCCGGGTTGGCAGTACGCCAGCTTCAACGCTGCCGGGATTCAGCATCACCTATTTTCCGCCCGGCGCGGATGTTTCCGGCGATGAGCGCAGCGAGAACTGGTTCAACTCGACAGAGGTCGGTGGAACATCAAGCGGAACAGGGCTGGATATGGCCCAGACCTCACCTGATTCCGACGATATTATCGCTGACAGCATGACGGTTTCTGGTGCATCCGTAACGTTTACAGGTCTTGATACAGATGATGGCGACGATGACGACGAGGATGATAATTCTCTCCCGGACAGCTGGGTAACGGGGACCATAGTAGAAATTAAGGCGCCGACAAATTATCTGATCTCCACCTCTTCTGGTTACAGTGTCTTTGCCAGCTCGTTGCTTACCGAACTTGCTCCCGTAGCGGGTATGCCGGTGACGCTGAGTTTCAACAGTGTCAATTATGACCTCGTCATTGCGTCCTATACCCCGGGTCAGGATGCGGTGCCTGGCGAGGGTGGCAGTACGGCAAAAATTCAGGCCAGTGCGGCTCCCGTCACCTACGATTTTTCGACCAGTTCCAGTACGTTCATGATCACATGGCAGGGCACCACCTATACGGTGTCGCTGGTAGCGAACTACATCTCGATGTCGGGACTGCTGGCGGCTATCACTGAGGGGCTCACTGGCTCCGGCCTGGTCGCGCGGGACAACGGCGGTACCGTACTGATAACCGAGGCGGCCAGTCCTTACGTGGGTGGGGCAATCACATCTTCCTCGCTGCCTGCAGCCGTTTTCGGTGATGCCCCGGTTTACACCTCCGGCACGGCATCAACCGGCGGTAGCCCGGCGGTAACGGCAAACGTGACGCTTGCGTATAACAGCACTACGGGAACCGCATTCTCGGGCATGCCTGAAGGTGTGCAACGGCTTTCACTTGCTCACCGCGGGAATGAGTACCAGATCGTCTCTGCCGACGGCACAACGGCAACAGTGGCGCGCCTGGTTAATGGGTCCGTTGATGAGTCGTGGCCGGGATTCACCGCCAGGACGATGATCGACTATGAGGCCACTGGTCTTAACGACACGCTGAGCTGGCTGGGGCCGTTCCTGGTTTGCCCTGAAAATGAGACCGTCGATATGTTCGAGGTGAATTTCTCTTTCCCGAACGGTATTTGCGGCTTTGACAGTAAGGGCAAAAAACGGATTCGCCACGTTGAGTGGGAGATACAGTATCGCGTCTACGGTTCTGGATCGGGGTGGGTGAGTCACCAGGGCGAGTACGCGCTGAAAAACATCAACGGGTTAGGTTTCACTGAGCGGATCACCCTCAGTTCTCCGGGGCTGGTGGAAGTTCGCTGTCGTCGGCGCAATGAGCAGGGCTCAAACAACGCCAGGGATTCGATGTACTGGCAGGCACTGCGTGGGCGACTGCTGACACGTCCTTCATCCTATCCCGATGTGTCGCTGATGGCGGTGACCGTTGAGACGGGCGGGAAGCTGGCGGCTCAGTCGGACCGCCGCGTAAACGTTGTGGCCACGCGGGCCTATGACTCAGGAACGGCCAGAACCATTTCGGGGGCGCTGCTGCATGTCGGGAACTCGCTGGGGCTGGAGATGGACGTCGATACCATTACTGCGCTGGAATCCGCGTACTGGACGCCACAGGGCGAAAATTTCGATTTCGCCACCGGCGACAGTATCTCGGCGCTGGAAATGCTGCAGATGATAGCCAGTGCCGGAAAATCCCGCTTCCTGTTAAGCGATGGCCTTGCAACGGTCAACCGCGAGGGGATTAAGCCCTGGACGGGGATCATAACGCCGCATGAGATGGTGGAGGAGCTGCAGAGCGGATTTACCGTGCCGTCCGACGATGATTTTGATGGCGTAGACGTGACGTACATCAACGGCGTCACCTGGGCAGAGGAGACCGTTAAATGCCGGACACCCGACAATCCCACGCCGGTTAAAATCGAGAATTACAAACTCGATGGGGTACTGAATCAGGATCACGCCTACCAGATCGGCATGCGTCGCCTGATGAAATACCTGCAGCAGCGGGTGACGTTCCAGACCACTACCGAGCTGGACGCGCTGTGCTACAACACGGGCGATCGCATTGTGCTCACGGATGATATTCCGGGGAACAACACGATTTCCTGTCTGGTGGAGGCGATGACAACGGCGGGTGGCGTGACAACGTTCACCGTTACGGAGCCGCTGGACTGGTCTTTCGAAAATCCCCGCGCGCTGCTCCGCTACCAGGATGGCTCTGCATCCGGTCTGATGGTAGCCACGAGGGTAGGGGATTATCAGTTGTCCGTTCCCCATCTGAGTGATTTTGATGACCCATTGAAGATTGACCAGACTTCACCAGCCATTGAGCCAGTCCGTCTGGTGTTCTGCGGCTCAACGCGTCATGTCTATGACGCCATTGTTGAGGAGATTGCCCCACAATCAGACGGGACGTGTCAGGTTACCGCCAAAGAGTACCGCGCGTCCTTCTATGACTACGACAACGCCAGTTATCCCGGCGACATTGCATAAAACAGAAATAACTCTCAACAACCCGCTTCGGCGGGTTTTTTGTTATAGGGCGACTATGAGCACATATAAAACGAAAAATCCTTTAGGTTCCGCCGCCGTAAAGGACCTGTACGATAACGCTGAAAACGTGGATAAATTCGTTAACGACAGGACAAAAGAGGAGTTAGAGGACCGGTTAGGTGTGCTTCGCAAAACCTGGCACGGCATGGAGATGATCTTCAGCCGCTTTATCGACTACATCACTGGTCGCGGCGAGCAGGCAGTTGCAGCTATCGGCTGGCAGGAGCTTGGCAACTGGGCTGTTGGTCTGGCTGTGGATAATCGCCAGCAAATCGTCTACTACAATGGCTCCTGGTACAAATACCTTGGCGAGCTTGAGCACGTCATTGCCGGGGATTCTCCTGAGAACGATGGCGGTGTATGGTCGGCTGCAAACCCCACAGGGAAATGGTCGAACATCGGTGACGCGGCTCTTCGCTCAAACCTGGGTTCAGGCGAAGGGCTTCTTTACATAGGAAGCGTCCCTACCATTGCCCATTTATCCACGATTTCTCCCGCGGTGGCAGGCCAGCGTATTCAGGTAACTGAATTTGCCTATGGCTATATCGTGGGTGGGGGGAACTTCATCGTTCAGCACGCGGCAGACTTCATTGCTGATGGGGGTAAGGTTGTAGCTTCCGGTATTGCTGGGCTGGTATTCGTCAGGGAAGAGTATTATGCCAGCAGAATAGTCAGGCCTGAATGGTACGGTTGTCGCGGACGTGGGCCATCAATACCAGATACGATACCTTTTGCTGCAATGTTATCCCATTTGAATGATGGCGATTATATTAAGTTAACGCCAAACGCGAAACATTATAATAGTTTTCCAAATAACTCGCAGGCACTGGATGGATGGGTAATAACCGCTGATAACATCACATTAGATGGTGATGGGGCTACTCTTTCCCGAGCCACCCCCTCAGCTGCAAGCTATTCAGGGTTTACTACACTGAAACTTACCGGTGATGAAATTTCACTGAAAGGCAAACTTCTTATCACATCGGATGACCCAACTAATAAACCGTTGTATGCGTACCAGAGCGCAACAAAAATTGACTCAAGGGAAATTTTCACATCCCCTCTGGCAAATACATTAGGCCTATGGGCGTCTGGGGTTGATGGGCTTTATGTTGGTAAGGCGGTAACCCTGGAAAGAGCCGTTTTCCCTTTCTTTGCCAATAACGGTACAAAGAATATGAAAGTATTCTGTACCGCCAAAAAATCCGGGCAGATTTACCCGCAACCAACGTCAGTAAGTTCAGATTTAGCGCTGGGGAGTACTTTTAAACTGGATGCGTGTTCCGATTTTATCATGGAGGTTATCGCTAACGATTCAGCATACGCAGGCATTGAGGCTGAGAGCAACAATATCCATGGCACCATAACACTGGTAACCAATAAGGCATACCATGCCGGACTCCATTTATGGAGATGTAAGAATATTAGCTACAAAGTTTCCGCAACGGATATCGTTGAGGGTGGTGGCGTTATTACAGGGTATGGTTGCGAGGCATGTAGCGGGGACGTAACTACATATAACGCGCAATATGTAGCGGCATTTATTGGGAATTCAGCAGAAAACCCGGTCATTGGCTGTAACGTTGATGGCTCCGGTTTCAGCGTAACCCAGGGCGCCCTGTTTTATGCTACCGCAGCAAACAACGCCTATATCCAGCACTGCCGGATTAATATTACCGCGATTCATGGTGATTATTTCTCAACAGGCGCAGCGCGACAATCCGGGCTGAGACTTAATGGGGGACAGCACAACCGGATTACTGCCGACCTGAAGGGGTTCGACTACATTCTGTCTCTGGGGATGTGGGCCAACAACCACGTTGAATTTACGTATGACGCATTCAACGTGGCATTCTCCTACTCAGACCAGCGGTCTTATGACAATACTTACATCTACACGGACCCGAACGGATTTGAGTACAGGCTTCACGGTAAAGGAACCGTATACGAGTACCGTTCAGATGCGACTTCGGCTGCGGTGCTCGGGAAAAAAGCCCTGACCCGTGCAGAAACTGGCGCAGTCACGCTCTCTCTGCCCAATCTCCCCACAGCATCAGGTGCGACAGGTGGTATCTACCGCGACCCTAATACAAACACGTTAAAAATTAATCCATGAGGTATGATATGGACGAAGAATTAAACAACCTGTTTAGCAACAGAGCAGTAGTAGCACAGGCGTTATCTGACGCGCAGGAAATGGCAATTCAGACTGATGATGGAAACGGAAATACGCTTACCCTGGAAGAGCAAATAGCACTTGCACAATCGCATGAATAATATACCCGCCAGTGATGAGCTGGCGGTATTTTCTGCTGATTGTTAATCGCATTTAATCATATCTGTAATTTATTGGCGCCCAGAACAATGAACAACAAAAGTACTGATAATGCCATTAGTCAAATCAATGAGCTCTTCCAGCGCTTTGAGAATGGGCTCTCCGCTAAGAGGCTGCCCATCAGCGAACGTTATATCAATTATCGCGTTGAATTGCTGGCCGAGCTTGTAATTCGCTGCGGCGGGAGCTCTTATAAGCAGCTGGCCGTCTTTAATAGGGCTGATTCGAACTTTTTCGCACAGCTGAGACTCGAGTCCTTGGACGCCAGTAAATCTGACGTTATTCAACCCGGCATAGGTTGCGACAGGAATAAGAGCAAGATGCTTATCAGCTATATCAAGGTCATGGATGGCTCTGAGAGATTTATTCCCACCAGTGTAAGGTTTCATCGCCCGTATAATGGAAACGATATCCTGCCCAGCCCTTCCTATCTTTCTCTTAACAATAGCTGCCTCAAGTTCACCGGGCCCGGAGGCGAACGGGAAATAGACGCCATTGGTATTGCCTCCCGCTCTCCTGACAAGGTCGCACGCCAGCAAATCAAGGGCAGCCCGCAGGTTATGGATGACGTCTCCGATGTAGCAGGATATGTTTTCGGGGATTTCTTCTTTAACTCGGATAACGAAGTCGTACTGAAACGCATTTCCCTCAACAACCACTTTGAATGGATTTTTCCGTGTAAAAGAGACGATCTCATTATTGAGGTCACGGATGTGGCGTTTCGCTCTCTCGATTTTTAATTTTGGTGCGGCAAAAATTTCCATATGTCACCCACTGGCATTGCCCCATTGGCTGTACCAGCCTGGAGCAGTTATGAATCTTCGTCAATGACCCCCAAGCACTGAGATGATGGATTGTGATAAATATCCTGATTAGCAATGATAAAGCTTAGAGCGCCCTGGCAGAGATGGAACGCGAGCTGATAGTGGAGCGTACCCGAGCCGGTTTAGCCGCAGCGAGGGAGCAGGGGAGAGTCGGCGGCCGCCGCCGGATAATGACTGAAGAAGTGGTGGAGAGATGTCGCAGAATGCTGGAGAACGGCGCAACCCGGCACCAGATCGCAGATGTGATAGGGGTGGGAGTGAAGACGATCTACAAATACTTTCCTGCTGCCGTCCGTGATCAAGGATTCCTGCCCTTCCCGTGATATGTAACATTTGAGATAATAAGTTATTTCAGTTTTGAAAACAGTTTGGTTTGTTCGTGAACGGTAAGAAAACAATAAGTTTTGAGCAATTTTTAACTATTAACAGCAATCTTGTTTCCATCTCAGATACATGGGCTGACTTGTGGGCGTTAATTTTTCACACGGGTTTAAGCGCTGGAAGGCTGCTGAGTATTCGATATGATGATATTGATGGTGACTTGATACTGATACGAAAACAGGGTCACCTGAAGGAGCTACGTGTTAAATCAACCCCTCCAGTGGAGGCGATGATTGCTCGTAGAAGAGAACGCTATCCAGAAGATGTTTATTTATTTCAGAGTCATTCTAACCGTGTGAAGTACCATCGCCGGCCGGTCACTATAATTGCTTTCAACGCCGCTTTACGTCGCGCCGCTAGATCATTACCAGACGTTAACGTAAGCAGTAGTAGCGCGAGAAACATACCGGACTAAGCGCCCGTCCAGTAGCGTGTGGCCGATGTGACAGGCGTGGGAGTGAAGACGATTTACAAATATTTGCCAGTACAATACGGCGATAAAAAATCCCCTTGAGCAGGCACACTCAAGGGGAAAATACTACATAACATCATTGCTGTGTGCGTCTTTGCGCTCATCTATCTTCCAAGAAGATGCCTAAAGCTTCCAGATATTTCTGGTCTGAGCAGTTAAAACATTGGGTCGGTAGCCGATGTAATAGGAGGGGGTGAAGACGATTTATAAATATTTTCCAGCCGGTTAAGTTTGCTCACCTGCGAACCGTATGCAAGAGATCGCAGGTGAGCAATTTGCTATGAAGGCATTGCCATAGCTGAAAAATTTTAACCTCGCATTGTTCGCAAAACCATCAAACAGCTAAGGCCTGAAAACACTTTCAGACTAACCTTACTCGTTACATCAATGTGTTACGGCAATGACAAAAATTGATAGCCAGAACCTATATTGATCTGTCGTCCTGTTAAAACTACTGTATATAAAAACAGTATTAATCTGAGCGAGTCAATTATGCAGTTTTACACGCCCGTTGAGTTACGTGAGATCATGCTGATCCCGTTGTACAGTGACCTTGTGCAATGTGGTTTTCCAAGCCCTGCACAGGATTACGTTGAGCAACGCATCGATCTGAACGAGTTGCTCGTTAACCACCCCAGTGCGACGTATTTTGTCAAAGCCGCCGGCGACAGCATGAAGGATGCCGGCATAGGAGAAGGTGATCTTCTTGTTGTGGATAGCTCAAGGACAGCAGTTCATGGCGATATCGTTATCGCTGCAGTGGATGGGGAATTCACCGTTAAGAAGCTGCAGCTGCATCCGCGGGTTCAGCTTAACCCAATGAACCCTGCATATTCGCCGATAGTCGTCGGTAGTGAGGACACTCTCGACGTGTTCGGGGTGGTTACGTACATCATCAAATCAGCTGGCTGAGATGTTTGCACTTTGCGATGTGAACTCATTTTACGCATCCTGCGAAACTGTTTTCCGTCCTGACCTGAAGGGGCGTCCGGTGGTCGTTCTGTCAAACAACGACGGCTGTGTGATCGCCCGCTCGCAAGAGGCGAAGCCCTTCGTCAAAATGGGCGAGCCTTATTTCAAGCAAAAGGACATGTTTCGCCGGCACGGTATTATCGCGTTTAGCAGCAACTATGAGCTTTATGCCGATATGTCAAACCGAGTGATGACAACGCTGGAGGAACTCTCTCCACGCTGCGAAATTTACAGTATTGATGAGGCATTTTGCGATCTGACTGGTGTTCGTAACTGTCGCGATCTTACCGATTTTGGCAGGGAAATTCGCGAGACGGTTCTGCGCAGGACGCACCTCACGGTCGGCGTCGGCATAGCCCAGACTAAAACCCTGGCAAAGCTGGCCAATCACGCGGCGAAACAGTGGCAGCGACAGACCGGAGGAGTGGTGGACCTGTCTAATCTGGAAAGGCAGAGGAAGTTGATGGCTTTGCTTCCGGTGGATGAAGTCTGGGGCGTCGGACGCCGCATCAGTAAAAAACTGGAGGCCATGGGGATTAAAACGGTACTGCAACTGGCGGATACCGATATCCGTTTTATCCGGAAGCATTTTAATGTGGTTCTGGAGCGAACCGTGAGGGAGTTGCGCGGCGAGCCATGCCTCGGGCTGGAGGAGTTCGCGCCGGTAAAGCAGGAAATCGTGTGCAGCCGTTCGTTCGGCGGCCGTATCACGGAATACCATGAGATGAGGCAGGCGATATGCAGCTACGCATCACGTGCAGCGGAGAAACTCCGTGGCGAGCATCAGTATTGTCGGTTCATCTCAGCGTTCGTTAAAACCAGTCCCTTTGCGCTTAACGAGCCATACTACGGAAACAGCGCATCAGTAAAGCTGCTAACTCCAACCCAGGACAGTCGGGACATAATCACCGCGGCGACGAAATGCCTCGATGTAATCTGGCGAGACGGACATCGCTACCAAAAAGCAGGGGTGATGCTTGGGGATTTCTACAG
The DNA here is from genome assembly GCF_002806655.1 of Klebsiella sp. K-Nf6. Classification (NCBI taxonomy): domain Bacteria; kingdom Pseudomonadati; phylum Pseudomonadota; class Gammaproteobacteria; order Enterobacterales; family Enterobacteriaceae; genus Klebsiella; species Klebsiella sp. K-Nf6. The sequence continues at coordinate 207,898 of NZ_PIBN01000004.1, forward strand.
TCATGGCGTAGCGCAGCTCAACCTGTTTGATGACAACGCACCACGGAAGAACAGTGAAAAGCTCATGGAAGTACTCGACCATCTCAATGCGAAAGACGGAAGAGGAACTCTGTATTTTGCAGGGCAGGGTATCCAGACTGCCTGGCAGATGAAGCGTGATATGCTCTCTCCGCGCTACACGACGCGGTTTTCTGATTTACTTAAGGTCAGATAGTAAGAGTAATCTTCCAGAGGCGGAATATTCATTTCCCTAACAATAGCCTGATTAACAATAAATGTTGTTTTATAACAAGGGTGTAGAATTGAAAAGTTATTACGTGCACAAAAATCGAAAAGATGCACATTGCCAACGTCTTCAATTACAACATCGTTCCATGGGTTTACTTTACAACAAAGATTTAGAAAGCTTTTAAACCATCCTTTCCTTTGGAGTTCTGGAGGAAGAGTTACTGTGCAAATGGTTAAGCAATTTCCTGGGTATCTATTAGTGTATGGCCTGAGTAGAACAACTATTTCATTATCGATAATCTCTAAACCGCGCATGAATTCATCAGACTTATCTCCTTTCTGTAAAATTTCTGCAAGCCAACGTTGAATCTGTGATTCAACATTAGGTGACTCAGAATGAATCCATTTAATGATATCTTGGCGCTTCATACTCTTCCCAGTTTTAGTTTTCATGCAATGGAGATATTAGATCAGGACCTTGATTTTTCACGTTGCCTACCGCCCGCGATACTGGATGCCAAGTGAAATGGTCTGCTGACAGAGCGCCATCTGCAATTATGTCCTCTGCCTCTTTCCCGCCAGGATCCTGTCGCATCCATTCTCGCGCTGCTTCCGGCGTCAGGACCAGCGGCCGTCGGTCGTGAATATCAACAAGACCCTTATCAGCCGCTGCGGTTACAATCAAAAATCCCTCTGCTTCATCCCCGCGTTCGAAAGGTACGCTGCCGATAGCAGCCATAAAAATCGGTTGACCATCCTTACGATGGATGAAATAGGGCTGTTTCTTGTCACCTTCCTTTTTCCATTCAAACCAGCCGTCTGCAAAGCAGACCGCTCTACCTTGTTGCCAAAGCGGTTTAAACATCCTGCTGGTGGCTGCGGTCTCCACCCGGGCATTAATCAGCGGTGGTTTATCCCACCACCCTGGCGCGTAACCCCAGTGGATCGGATCGAGGTGCAGCTGTTCGTCTCGTTCGCTCAGGAGCAAAACTTTAGTCCCCGGCGCCACGTTGTAACGCCCAATCGGCTCAGGGTCGTATGCGATGTCGCGCTCGGCTTCATCCGCTAGGTATGCCAGATATTCTTCACGCGTTTGTGATTGAGCAAAGCGTCCGCACATGGTTACCTCCAGTAGTCATTCTGAAAGTATAGAAGACAGAAAATTGAGCTTTTCTTAGGGAGGAAAATAACCCCGGAGTAGTTGTTATTGATGGGGTTTCTCCCCGGTTTCACCCCACTCACTCCCAGCGCAAAAACTCATCTTGAGGACCTGACATCAGGGAGAAAAGAGCCCCTGCCGAGCCAAGAGGACAATTGCCAACCAACTGTATTCGGTGTGATCACGTATATAGTCAATGATGCGCGGTCACGGGAGCTCGACGACAGCTCTGTTAGGTGATTAAAGGGCCATATGCCTCAAAGGATATGACCAAATACTTTACTTTTTGGGTTTTGTCGGTTCACCATCAGCTACAGAATCTGCCTCTGAATCCGTAGACTCCGGCTCAGCGGCATCGCTTTGAATTTCTGTTGGCTGAATGATATTAATTAGCTGGCCTGCAGATACGTGTCCATTCTCTGTGACTTCTAAATAAGAGATCTCGAGAGTAGACTCTGTTGCTACTGCGCTGGAAAACACCAAAAGCTCATCAGTTGAAGTTATATCGGCAGTGGTTTTGATAGTGAAACCTTCACCGTTAGAGGCCCTGATAACTGAAATGCTGATGTCTTGATTGGTAGCCCCTGAGCGAGATATGCCTCGAATATAAAACTCATCCTGACGTGTATTTTTTATCCGTTCAACAGACTGCCGCTGAGTGTATGTATTAAGATGTGCACGATCGATTACTTCATCACCGAGCTTGACTGTTTTGACCTTAGGGTCTTGGGCAATATTTTTCAAAAACTTTTTTCTACCATCTTCACCGTGCGCCAAAACTTCACGGCTGACAGTCGTCTGACCTGTTTTTAAGAGCTCTAAGGTAGACTTTTGCGATTCAAGTACTGCCCCGGTTGCCTCTTTGACTAAAGAGATCTGATCAGAAGATGACTGGCGCTGGGTTTCCCAATATTCATCCGCAACTTTCCAGCCAACTGTGCCGGCGGCAATCACAATAGCAACCAATGCGCAAAGCGCCTGTCTGCCATTCATTTTACCGATTGCTTCTTTGATCACCGAAACTGCCCCATTCACAATTGCATCTGATTGACCATCTGCTTGGCTTGAACCTTCACTTATATGGTAAACAATATCAAGCAAATGTTTGTCTGAGTTTGTTAACTTTTGCCTGTTATGTGTGTCGTGCCGGATGACTGTAAATGCCTTTTGAATCTCATTGGTTAGCTCAGCCATCCCGAACAGCATTGAGGCTGTCAACGAAGAGCTGTATCTCTTCTTGTCCCCTTTCACATTGATGCTGATCGTGGGCCAGCCTTTGAACTCTACGTCAGGGAAACAGAACTCATCAGAGTCTAAATCCTTTCGTCCCATCATTTTTGAGATGAAAGCTTCAAACTCACATTCATTTGTTATTAAAAATTTTTCAACTGCGGCAGTCATTTAACCCTCTTTAATTCTTAAAAGATAACCCAGAGATACAGGGGTTTAAAGGAACATCATAGCCGCAGAATTAAGTAAAAAATATATGTGGATTTTTTCAGGTATCTGAGTGGTTACATAGGGGGTACGCATAGAAGTTTTGACGGGGTTTCACCCCAGTTTCACCCCATAAACTCCCCGTTCGAAAAGCAGGAATGTAAAAACCAGCCTTAAGAGGCTGGTTTAATTGGGATTTTTGGTCGGCACGAGAGGATTTGAACCTCCGACCCCCGACACCCCATGACGGTGCGCTACCAGGCTGCGCTACGTGCCGACGCGTGGGGAACAATATTACCCGTTCCCCGAGCGAATGCAAGCGGGTCGCGCGCGATTGATTCATAATTAATCAATCAGTTAGCGATAAAGCGTTTTTCGTCAGTCAGGACCTGCAGCAACAGGCTGAGCTGCGGTTTCTGATCTTTAATTTTCTCGCCGTCGCGGCTCCAGGTGGTATAGGTGCCGTTATGGTTGAGGACCACGGTGATAGTCGGGGTGGTAATGGCCAGCGTATCGCCGTTGGCCGCGGTGACCCAGTTACGACGCCGTACGGCGCTGAACAGATCTTCACCCTGCGAGTACTCATTGGCTGGCGTCGAAACGTGGAGCAGACGCTGCATCAGCGTGGTCATCACATCTTTGTTATCGGTCAGCGTGGCAATTTCCTGGGCCGGCGTGCCTGGCCAGTGAATAACCAGCGGTACCTGCAGCTGCTCGCGCGACCAGTCGAACGGGTCGTGTTTGACGTTAAGCGGCTTGCCGTGGCCAGCGGTGATAATCACCACCGTGTTGTCGAGCTTGCCGGCTGCACGTAGCGCGGTCAGCACCCGATCAATCTGGGCGTCGACGTCACCTGCCGCCTTGCTGTAACGGCGGACAAAGCCCTGTTGCTGCGTGTCGTCGAGGGTCGTACCGTTGAGCGAGATCCACGAGAACCAGCGATTCTCATCCTGCGCGTAACGGTCCAGCCAGCCGATCCATTGATTGGCCGTCTGCTCGTCGCTCTGGGTCTTCGCGCTCGGTAGCGAGAAGTCGGAGAGCAGCGCCTGACGATAGAGCGGGCTGCTAAACCCATCGGAGGAGAACAGGCCCAGCTGGTAGCCCTGCTGGTTGAGGGCGGTGATCAACGCGGCGGGAATACGCGCCGAGAGGACACCGTCCATATAGCCTGGTGAAATACCGTAGAACAGGCCAAACAGGCCGCTGTCGGCGGTATTACCCGAGCTCATATGCTGGGTAAAATTGACGTTCTCTTTGGCGAACGCCGCCAGCGCCGGCATGGTCTTTTCAAACCGCGAGTAGTTCAGATTGTCGACGGTGATCAGCAGCACGTTGTAACCCGCGCCGAGGTCACGGTAACGCAGGTTGCTGAGCGGATACTGGACCGATACCGCCTCCGGCGCCCCTTGTTCCACCAGGCGACGCTGATAATCCTGGGCGTCGAGCAGGCCATGTTTCTCGAGGAAACGGCGGGCGGTCATCGGATAGGAGAGCGGCAGATTCGCCCGCTGCATTGTGATCGGGCGATAGAAATTGGCATCCGCCCAGATATAGACCAGGTGGCTGCCGACGAACGACAGAAAGAAGAACCAGGCGACCGGGCGGGCGTAATGGCGGCGACGCGTCAGGCTGCGCAGTTTCTGCCAGCTCCAGGTGGCGAAGAGCATTTCAATCAAAAAGATGACCGGGACGCTGATAAACATCAGTTGCCAGTCGCGCGCCATCTCATTCTGGTCAGGGTTAATGACCAGCTCCCAGACGACCGGGTTTAAGTGAAGATGGAAGCGGGTGAAAACCTCGCTATCTATCAGCAGCAACGTCATCCCGGCGGTGGCAAGGATCACCGACAGGAAGCGCATCAGGCGCTGCGAGACCACGATAAAGGTCAACGGGAAGAGGATCAGCACATAGCTGGTAAACACCAGGAAGCTGAAGTGTCCGACGAGACTGACGTACGAAAAAAGTCGTCCGGCAAGCGTCGTCGGCCAGTCGGCGACAAAAAGATAGCGGCTGCCGAGCACCATGGCCAACAACATGTTGAACAGGGCGAACCAGTGCCCCCAGCTAACCATCTGGGAGACTTTTTCTCGGTAGGGCTGACGTAGAGTCACCATATACTGTTGCTGTTATCCTTAATGCGCCGGATCGTCGTTAATGGAAGACTGCAAAGCCTGCGCGAAAGAACGGGCGATGGCCTGACGCTGCGCCGGCGCGACGCTACTGTTGATCAGGTTGGTCACCATATTGCCTAACACCATCAGTGAAAGGTCAACCGGGGCTTTGTGTGATTCCAGGACGTTCGTCAGCTCACTGAGCAACTGTTCGACCTGTTGATCGCTATAGCGGGAAATTTGCGGCATAAACTCAAAATCTGTTTGTTCGTGAAAGGGCAACATATTACCGTAGCAGCAGCTTTTTTTCCGCATTTTTTCGCCGCGGCGCAAAAGCGCACCGATCGTCGGTAACAACGTCGAAATGTGTGGCGCCAGTTGCGTCGGCAACCCGGCGGTGGTTGAATACCGCCCGGTCTAAAAGGAGAGTTTAACATGAGTCTGGATATCGACCAGATTGCCCTGCATCAGTTAATCAAACGTGATGAACAAAATCTGGAGCTGGTGCTGCGCGAGTCACTGCTGGAGCCGAACGCGACGGTCGTCGAGATGATGGCTGAACTGCACCGGGTCTATAGCGCCAAAAGCAAAGCCTATGGCCTGTTCAATGAAGAGAGTGAACTGGCGCAGGCGCTGCGTCTGCAGCGTCAGGGGGAAGAAGAGTTTCTGGCGTTCAGCCGCGCGGCGACCGGTCGTCTGCGCGATGAACTGGCGAAATACCCGTTCGCAGAAGGGGGCATTGTCCTGTTCTGCCAGTATCGTTACCTGGCGGTCGAGTATCTGCTGGTGGCGGTGCTCAATAACCTGAGCAGTATGCGCGTCAACGAAGAGCTGGATATCCGCTCGACCCATTATCTGGATATTAACCATGCTGATATCGTCGCGCGCATCGATTTGACCGAGTGGGAAACCAACCCGGAATCGACCCGCTATCTGACCTTCCTGAAAGGGCGGGTAGGGCGCAAAGTGGCCGACTTCTTTATGGATTTCCTCGGCGCCAGCGAAGGGCTTAACGCCAAAGCGCAGAATCGCGGCCTGCTGCAGGCGGTGGACGACTTTGCCGCCGATGCCCAGCTTGATAAATCCGAGCGACAGAATGTGCGTCAGCAGGTCTACGCTTACTGCAATGAACAGCTGCAGGCCGGGGAAGAGATTGAGCTGGAGTCGCTGTCCAAAGAGCTCGCCGGCGTCAGTGAGAGGAGCTTCCAGGAGTTCACTGCCGAGCAGGGCTATGAGCTGGAAGAGAGCTTCCCGGCGGATCGCAGCACCTTACGCCAGCTGACCAAGTTTGCCGGCAGCGGCGGCGGATTGACCATTAACTTCGACGCCATGCTGTTAGGCGAGCGCGTGTTCTGGGATCCCGCCACCGATACCCTGACCATTAAGGGTACCCCGCCGAATCTGCGCGACCAGCTGCAGCGCCGGACGTCCGGCGGTAATTAAGTCCCACGCGCTATCGCTGAACGGGGATGATCTCCACGCCGCACTGCACCAGCTGCTGGCGCAGTGCGGCGTCGGGTTCACCATCGACGATAAGCATACTGGCGAGGCTCAGTTCGCCGATGGCAAAGGCTGACGCGGCGTTGAGCTTCTCCCGGGACGCCATCACCACGGTTTCCGCCGCTCTGGCCGCCAGTGCGCGTTTGATGCCCGCTTCTTCATAATCACCGGTAGTGAAACCTGCCCGCGGGTGGATGCCGGTCACCCCCATAAAGAACAGATCGGCATTGATCCGCGCCATACCCGCCAGCGTCTCGGCGCCCACAGCGACGACTGAATGTTTAAACACTTTGCCCCCGAGCAGGATCACCTCGATTCGCGGGTGGTCGACTAGCGCCACGGCAATACCGGGGCTGTGGGTGACCACCGTACAGCTCAGCTCCGCAGGTAAAAAGCCGATCATCGCTGCGGTGGTGGTGCCACCATCGACAATCACCACCTGTCCTGGTTGGATCAGCGCGGCAGCGGCGCGCGCTACCGCCTGCTTGGAGGCGATCTGCACGCTTTTGCGCGTTTCAATAGGCGCAATGGCGGCAGAAACCGGCAGTGCGCCGCCATGGACCCGCTGTAGTTTCCCGTCCGCCGCCAGCTCGCGCAGATCGCGGCGAATGGAGTCCTCGGAGACGTTAAATCGCTGACTCAGTTCCCCGGACATGACCTGTTTTTCCTCAGTGAGGATCTGGAGGATCTGTTGTTTTCTCTGACTGGCGAGCATCGATTTTCCTTCACGGCTGATCTTGTTTGTGCACGATTATGCATGTTATGGTGCCGTCTGTCACCTCAAAGGGGAAATAACATGCAAACTCACGCACCGCACGTCCGCCACGTTCGCGAGACGCTGCTCTCTGACAACTGGTACATCCTGAAAAAATATACTTTTGAACTGCTGCGCCGGGACGGCCGCTGGCAGGAGCAGAGCCGGGAAGCCTATGACCGCGGCAACGGCGCGGTCATTTTACTCTATAACCGTGAGAAGCGGACGGTGGTCCTGACCCGTCAGTTCCGTTTTCCGGTGTTTACCCACGGCCACGATGGGTATCTGATTGAGGCTGCCGCCGGGCTGCTGGATAACGCCTCGCCGGAAGCGCGGATCGTTGCCGAAGCGGAAGAGGAGACCGGCTTTCGCGTGACGCGTATCGAACCCGTCTTCACTGTCTTTATGAGCCCAGGCTCTGTTACTGAGAAGCTCTACTTTTTTATCGCGGAATATCAGGCTGATGATCGTCGGGGCGACGGCGGCGGGCTGGCGGCAGAAGGTGAGGATATTGAAGTGCTGGAGTGGCCGCTGGCGCGGGCGCTGCAGGCTATTCGCGATGGCGAGATCATGGATGCTAAAACGATAATGCTGTTGCAGCATCTGGCACTAAATGCTGACACGCTCCTCGCCGGCTAAGGCCGTGGGCGGTGCAGATAACAAAACGCCCCGGAGCCAAAGACTCCGGGGCGTTTGCCATACAACTTGCTATCGGCGATTACGCGCGAACGAAGTCGATGTGGGTCAGTTTCGGCTTGAACGCGTGACGCTGAACAGCCTGAACTTTCACTTTCTCTTCTTTGCCATCGATAACGAGGGTCACAACTTCGCCGTAAAATTCAGCTTTATCCTGCATGTTCCACAGTTTGTCGTGATCCAGTTCGATAGCAACCGGAGCAGCTTCGCCACCGTAGATGATTGCCGGGAACTTGTTAGCTGCGCGCAGGCGGCGGCTCGCACCCTTACCCTGCTCTTTACGTACTTCTGCGTTGATAGTAAACATTGATGTCTCTCTATATATAAAGCCTGCAACAGGCGACCCAGCTGCAGGCAGATTATCTGCTTTGCGAATGCAAAAGCGGGCGGCATTATAGCCGCCAATCGGCACAGCGGCAATCAAAACCTCAGTTTTTGGCGGATTAACGCAGCTCATTGGCGCGACGGAAACGGCCCTGATAATCGAACACTTTTTCCCGCACCTGCCAGTATTGCCCCTTCATTCGGGCGACGACAAAGTCAGGATGGCGCAGCAGCGCCTGCTGGGCAATGATATCCGCCGGGGTTATCCAGCGTAACGGCACGCCCGGCGTACGGGTATGCGGGCGGATAAACAACTGCTCAAAGGCGGTACGCTGGGCGGGCGTTTGCAGACGGAAGCGCTCACTCACGTCGGCGCCGTCCTCATCATAGTAGGTGATTTTCAGCCACGGGCCTTTCTCGTCGCTACCGTGCTGCATAGCCATGCCGCTGCAGCGCAGCACCAGCGCGTCCTTTAGCTTTAGCGCCGCCTTCAGCATATCGTCCGGGTCGACCAAAATCGTGTCGCACTCGCGGCAGCGGCGGGCAGCGATATCGTTTTCCGCGTTGCACTGCGGGCAGTTTTTGAAGCGAAAGCGGAAGTCGCACTGTTCGCGGTGGCCGTCATCATCTTCAAACCAGCCCTGGCAGCGGCGGCCAAAGTGTTCAATCAAGGTGCCGTCGGCGGTGGTTTTGCCCCAGAAGGTGTTGGCGAAGCCGCAGGCCGGGCAGAAGACCTGCACCGGAACGTTGTCGCTTTTCCCCTTCGGCGTCCCCACTTCCGGGGCGTACAGATCATGCGGGTTGCCGGCGTAGTCGAGGATCAGGCAGTCGGTTTTGCCCGGCGCCAGGCGCAGGCCGCGGCCAACGATCTGTTGGTAAAGACTCACCGACTCGGTGGGGCGGAGGATGGCGATCAGGTCAACGTGCGGGGCGTCGAAGCCGGTGGTCAGCACCGCGACGTTCACCAGATAGCGATACTCCTGCGCTTTAAACGCCTCGATGATGCGATCCCGCTCTGGTCCAGGCGTTTCCCCGGTGATCAGCGCCGCTTGCGCCACCGGCAGCAGGCCAGTCACTTCCCGGGCGTGTTCCACGGTGGCGGCAAAGATCATCACCCCTTTACGGCTTTCGGCGAACTCCACGATCTGGCTGACGATATGCGGCGTAATGCGCTGCTGTTTTTTCAGCTCGTGGTTAAGATCGGCTTCGCTGAACAGGCCGTTGCTTTGCGCCTGCAGACGGCTGAAATCGTACTGCACCACCGGCATATCAAGGCGTTCCGGTGGCGTCAGGTAGCCGTGCTTAATCATATAGCGCAGCGGCAGCTCATAGATGCAGTCGCGAAACAGCGCTTTCTCGTCGCCGCGAACCATGCCGTGATAGTGAAACTGATAGATCCAGCCCTTGCCGAGGCGGAACGGGGTGGCCGTCAGGCCGAGCAGCCGGAGCTGAGGATTCACCTGCCGCAGGTGACTAATGATTTGCTGATACTGGCTGTCGTCGTCATCGCTGATGCGGTGGCATTCATCGACGATGAGCAGCGAGAATTCACTGTGAAACTGGTCGAGATTACGCGCCACCGACTGCACGCTGCCGAACACCACTTTGCCATGGCTCTCTTTACGCTGCAGACCGGCGGCAAAGATATCCGCCTCGAGGCCAAGGGCGCAGTATTTCGCATGGTTCTGCGCCACCAGCTCTTTGACGTGGGCCAGCACCAGCACGCGGCCGCGGGCCAGCCGGGCGAGCTCGGCGATCACCAGGCTTTTGCCCGCGCCGGTGGGCAGGACAATGGCCGCCGGCTCGGTATGGCGACGAAACCAGGCGAGGGTGGCGTCGACAGCTTCTTGTTGATAGGGGCGTAATGTAAAAGTCATGAATTCACGGGGCTAATTAACTCGCGAATAGTATGCCACGAATCTTTTCCCTTGAGTGGTGTTAAGAGCCCGTTATACTAGCCAGTGAAATTCTTCTTTTTCGGGCGAGTTGCCCGCTCCAGCATTATTACAGGCTAAAAAAAACTCATGCGACTTGATAAGTTTATCGCTCAGCAGCTTGGCGTCAGCCGGGCTATTGCCGGGCGTGAAATCCGCGGTAGCCGCGTTACCGTGGACGGCGACATTGTGAAAGATACCTCTTTTAAGCTCCAGCCGGAGCACGAGGTGGAGTATGACGGTAACACGCTGACCCAGCAGCACGGCCCACGTTACTTTATGCTCAACAAGCCGCAGGGTTACGTCTGTTCCACCGACGATCCCGATCATCCGACGATCCTTTATTTCCTCGATGAGCCGGTGGCGCACAAGCTGCATGCCGCCGGGCGCCTGGATATCGACACCACCGGACTGGTGCTGATGACCGATGACGGCCAGTGGTCGCACCGCATTACCTCGCCACGCCACCACTGTGAAAAAACCTATCTGGTGGAGCTGGAAAGCCCGCTGGCGGAAGGGACCGCAGAGCTGTTTGCCAAAGGCGTCCAGTTACATAACGAAAAAGATCTCACTAAACCGGCGGTGCTTGAAGTCATCACCCCGACCGAAGTGCGTCTGACCATTAGCGAAGGGCGCTACCATCAGGTGAAACGTATGTTCGCCGCCGTGGGCAACCATGTGGTTGGCCTGCATCGGGAACGCATCGGCGACATCCTGCTGGATGACGCGCTGGCGCCGGGTGAATATCGTCCGCTGACGGAAGCGGAAATCGCCAGCGTGGGCGCCCCGCAAGCACGGAGTAAAACGTGACGGTGAAGCAGAATTCTTCTGTGGGAATTGTGTTTATTCTCGGCCTGCTGGCCATGTTGATGCCGCTGTCGATCGATATGTATCTTCCGGCGCTGCCGGTGATCGCCGCCCAGTACAACGTCCCGGACGGCAGCGCGCAGATGACGCTCAGCACCTATATCCTGGGCTTTGCGCTGGGTCAGTTGCTGTACGGGCCGATGGCAGACAGCCTTGGTCGCAAACCGGTGATCCTCGGCGGGACGCTGGTGTTCGCCGCGGCGGCGGTGGCCTGCGCCCTGTCGCAGACCATCGATATGCTCATTGTCATGCGTTTCTTCCACGGTCTGGCGGCCGCGGCGGCCAGCGTGGTGATCAACGCCCTGATGCGCGATATCTATCCGAAAGATGAGTTTTCACGGATGATGTCGTTTGTCATGCTGGTGACGACCATTGCGCCGCTGGTGGCGCCGATGGTCGGCGGGGCGGTGCTGGTCTGGTTTAGCTGGCATGCCATCTTCTGGATCCTCGCGCTGGTGGCCCTGCTGGCCTCGCTGATGATTGGCCTGTTTATCCGCGAGACGCTACCAGCTGACAGGCGTCTGCCGTTCCATCTGCGCACTACGCTGGGTAATTTTGCCACCCTGTTTCGCCACAAGCGGGTGCTGAGTTATATGCTGGCGAGCGGTTTTAGCTTCGCGGGCATGTTCTCTTTCCTCAGCGCCGGGCCATTCGTCTATATCAATATTAACCACGTCGCGCCTCAGCACTTTGGCTACTATTTTGCGCTGAACATTGTTTTTCTGTTCCTGATGACCATGTTCAACAGCCGGTTTGTGCGGCGGGTGGGGGCGTTGCGGATGTTCCGTGCCGGGCTGTGGATCCAGTTTGCCATGGCGGTCTGGATGGTGGTTTGCGCGCTGCTCGATGTTGGCTTCTGGTCACTGGTGATCGGCGTGGCGGCCTTTGTCGGCTGCGTATCGATGGTGTCGTCTAACGCTATGGCGGTGATCCTCGATGAGTTTCCGCATATGGCGGGCACTGCTTCGTCGCTGGCCGGAACGTTTCGTTTTGGTATTGGGGCGATCATCGGCGCATTGCTGTCTATGGCAACGTTTACCACCGCCTGGCCGATGCTGATCTCTATTGCCTTCTGCGCAACCTGTTCTATTTTCTTCTCGCTTTACGCTTCCCGTCGGCGAAAAATCGCACACTAGGTCACATTTTCAGGGGCGAAATCGCCCCTTTCTTGATACATGTCAACCAGAATGAGCTTCAGGGTTCTGCGATTTGTTTCCTTTATGTAAAATCAATTAGTGTAAAAAGTCGCATTGTTGCGATAAAAAAGTTGTTTTGGATCACAGAAACGGGTACATATAGCGCCAATCGGCTCGCCGGGTAAAAAAATAAAGCGCTGGATTATAAGTGCTTAACCCTGGCCCGCCGCGGCTGTAAACGTTTTCTGCGTCAAGGCAGGACTATTTGTCAACAGTGTGTTAATATTGATGTAAATTTATTGTGAAGCTTTTTGCTTCCGGGGAAACCACGTGAATACACAACAACTCTCTATCGTACACCGTCTGCCGCAGAGCTATCGCTGGCTGGCCGGTTTTGCGGGTTCCAGAGTTGAACCGATTCCGCAAAACGGCGCGCAGAACGAGAACAGTCTCGTTGCCCTGAAGTTGCTGAGTCCGGACGGTGAGAAAGCCTGGCCGGTTATGCATAAGCTCAGCCAGGCGTTAAGCGACATCGAAGTCGACTGTTCAGTCCTTGAGTGCGAAGGCGAACCCTGCCTGTTCGTTAACCTGCAGGATGAGTTCGCCGCCACCTGTCGTCTGAAAAATTTTGGCGTGGCCATCGCCGAGCCCTTCTCCGGCAACAACCCCTTCTGACCGTCAGCTCAGCGCCAGCAGCTGGCGGGTATACTCGTGTCGGGGTGCGCTGAAGACGGACTTGCACTCGCCCTGTTCAACCACCTCTCCCTGACGCAGCACCATCACCTGATGACACAGCGCCCGCACCACGCGTAAATCATGACTGATAAAAATATAGGCCAGCTGATGCTTTTGCTGTAATGCTTTCAGCAGATTCAGGATCTGCGCCTGAACGGTTTTGTCCAGCGATGAGGTCGGCTCGTCGAGGACGATCAGCTGCGGCTTGACGATCAACGCTCTGGCGATGGCGATACGCTGCCGCTGGCCACCGGAGAACGCCGCCGGGTAGCGCTGGCGGCTGGCCGGATCGAGGCCGACCTCCTGCATGGCGAGGATCACCGCCTGTTCGCGTTCCGCTGCCGTCAGCGTCGGCTGGTGGACGCGCAATCCTTCTTCAATAATCTGCTGCGCCGTCAGGCGCGGATTGAGCGACGAGTTCGGATCCTGAAAAACCACCTGCATTTGTCGGCGAAGCGGCAGCAGCTGTCGACGGTTACGCCCCTGAATCGGCTGGCCGGCAAAGGTTATCCTGCCCTCGGATGAGATCAGGCGCAGCAGCGCCAGACCGGTGGTGCTTTTTCCCGATCCCGATTCGCCCACCAGCCCCAGCGTCTCGCCGGCGCGCAGCCGAAAACTGAGGCTGTTGACCACCCGATGGTGATCGACCACCCGGCGCAGGATCCCTTTGCGAACAGGAAACGCCACGTTTAAATCGTCCGCCTGCAGCAGCACCGGGGCATCGACGGCCAGCGGCACTGGCTCACCGTCTGGTTCGCTATCCAACAGGCGTTGGGTGTACGGATGCGCTGGTGCGCTGAACAGCGCCCGACAGTGATTTTGTTCCACACAGCGGCCGTTCTGCATCACCGCCACCCGGTCAGCCAGCTGACGGACAATGCTCAGGTTATGGGTGATAAACAGCAACCCCATGTTCAGCTCCCGCTTCAGCTCGCGCAGCAGCTGCAGGATTTGTGCCTGCACTGACACGTCGAGGGCGGTGGTCGGCTCATCGGCGATCAGCAACTCCGGGCGCGTCAGCAGCGCCATGGCGATCATCACCCGCTGGCGCTCGCCGCCGGAGAGCTGATGCGGATAGTCCGCCAGCCGCCGCGGTGCCTGACGGATCCCAACGCGCTCCAGGCAGTCGAGGATCTCCCCGCGCGCCGCCTCTTTGCGCATTCCCCGGTGTAACGACAGCACCTCATAGAGCTGTTTTTCCAGGGTATGCAGGGGGTTGAGCGACACCATCGGCTCCTGAAAGATCATCGCGATTCGGTTGCCGCGCACACCGCGCAGCGTGGCCTCATTCGCATGCAGCAGCGACTGACCATGAAAGCGGATATCGCCGCTGGGGTAGCTGGCCGGCGGGGTGGGGAGCAGCCGCAGCACTGACAGCGCGGAGATGCTTTTTCCGGAACCGGATTCTCCCACCAGCGCCAGCGTCTCACCGACCGCCACCTCGAGCGACAGATTATGTACCACGGTCTGCGTCTCGCCCTGCTGGCGAAAGGCAATAGAGAGATTGTCGATAGCTAACAGCGGGTGGGTCATATTACACCGCCTTACTTGGGTCAAAGGCGTCGCGAACCGCTTCACCAATAAAAATCAGCAGCGTCAGCAGTACGGCGACGGAGAGAAACGCGGCAATGCCCAGCCAGGGCGCCTGCAGGTTGTTTTTTCCCTGCAGCAGCAGCTCCCCGAGAGAGGGGGAGCCGAGCGGCAGACCGAAGCCGAGAAAATCCAGCGACGTCAGGGTGGTAATGGAGCTGCACAGGATAAAAGGCAGGAAGGTGAGGGTCGCCACCATTGCGTTAGGCAACATATGCCGCAGGATGATCTGCCGGTCGCTGACCCCTAGCGCCTGCGCTGCCCGGATGTAGTCGTAGTTGCGGGTGCGAAGAAATTCAGCGCGCACCACGCCCACCAGCGTCATCCAGCCAAAAAGGACGGTGATTGCCAGCAACCACCAGAAGCCAGGCTGCACGACGCTGGAGAGCAGGATAATCAAAAACAGCGTCGGCATCCCTGACCAGACCTCGATAAAGCGCTGGCCCCAGAGGTCGATTTTGCCGCCATAGTAACCCTGTATCGCCCCGGCCAGCACCCCCAGCACGCTGGAGAACAGCGTCAGCAGCAGACCGAAGAGCACTGAGATGCGCGTACCATAGAGGATCCGCGCCAGCACATCGCCGCCGTTGGCGTCGGTGCCGAGCCAGTTGCTGGTCGAGGGCGGCGACGGAAAAGGAACCGTGCTGGCAAAATTAATCGTCGTTGCGCCGAAGCGTACCGGCGGCCAAAGCGCCCAGCCGTGGGTGGCCAGCTGGTGCTGCAGCCAGGGATCCTGATAGTCGGCGGCGGTAGCAAATGCGCCGCCAAAGGTTTGCTCGGTGTAGTTTTTTAACACCGGAACGTACAGCTGGCCCCGGTACTGCACCAGCAGCGGACGATCGTTGGCCAGCAGCTCAGCGCCCAGGCTGCAGAGGAAGAGAATTAAAAACAGCCACAGCGACCTGTAGCCGCGACGGTTATGGCGAAAGCGCGCCCAGCGGGCCTGATTAACGGGACTGAAGAAAGACATTAGCGGCCCTCAAAATCAATGCGCGGGTCGACCAGCGTATAGCTGATATCGCTGATGATATTCAGCAGCAGGCCAATCAGTGTGAAAATATAGAGTGTGCCGAACATCACCGGATAGTCGCGGGAGACCGTCGCTTCATAGCCCAGCAGACCCAGGCCGTTCAGCGAGAACATCACTTCGATCAGCAGCGAACCGGTAAAGAACATACTAATAAAGGTGGCCGGAAAGCCAGCGATCACCAGCAGCATGGCGTTGCGGAATACATGTCCCCAGAGGATCTGTTTCTCACCGACACCTTTGGCGCGGGCAGTGACCACATACTGTTTGCGGATCTCATCGAGGAAGCTGTTTTTGGTCAGCATGGTCAGGGCGGCAAAGCCGCCAATCACCGTCGCCAGCACCGGCAGGGTGATGTGCCACAGGTAGTCGAGGATCTTCTGATACCAGGGAAGGGTGTCGAAGTTCGGTGAGACCAGACCGCGCAGCGGGAAGAGGTCGAAATAGCTGCCGCCGGCAAAAATCACGATCAGCAGGATGGCGAACAGAAAGGCGGGGATCGCATAGCCAATAATAATCAGCGTACTGCTCCAGATGTCAAAGCGGCTGCCATTGCTGACCGCTTTGCGGATACCCAGCGGAATGGAAACCAGGTAGATAATCAGCGTACTCCACAGCCCGAGGCTCACCGAGACCGGCAGGCTGTCTTTAATCAGCTGTAGTACTGAGGCGCTGCGAAACAGGCTGTCGCCAAAATCAAAGCGCAGATAATCGCCCAGCATCTTCAGGTAGCGCTCGTGCAGCGGCTTATCGAAGCCGTAGCGGTGGGTGATCTCGGCGATGACTTCCGGATCAAGGCCCCGCCCGCCGCGATAGTGCCCCTCGCTGATGTTCCCTGCGCCGGTGCGGGCATGGCTGGCGCCCATCCCGCCGTCGCCGGCACCCGGCATCCCGCCGTGCTGACCAAACTCTACGGCGGCGATGGCCTGGTCGACCGGGCCGCCGGGCGCGATTTGCACTATAAAAAAGTTAATGGTGATGATGGCCCACAGGGTGGGGATCACTAACAGCAAACGGCGGATCAGGTAGCTGCCCATGGGATGTCCTTAACGTCTGTCCGCGGGGAGGGTGGCCGCTTTGTTCACGTCGTACCACCAGGTATCGAGGCCTGACGAATAAATGGGGCGGGTCTCGGGGAATGAGAATTTATTCCACCACGCGGTGCGGTCCTGCGCCATATACCACATCGGCAGCATGTAGTTATTCCAGGTGAGCACACGGTCCAGCGCCCGACCGAGGGGGATCAGTTTCTGCTTATTGCCCTGCCACTGCAGGATCTGTGCAATCAGCTTATCCACCACCGGGCTTTGCACCCCCGGCGCGTTATAGCTGGAGTGAATATAGTCTGACGCCCAGGAGATTTGCAGGTCGGTGCCGGGCCAGGGCATGGCACGCCACAGGCTCGGCATCATGTCGTAATCGCGGCTACGGCGGCGGTTGCTGTACTGCGAGTTATCAACCTGACGAATATCCATGACGATCCCCAGGCGCTGCAGGTTGTGCTGAAACGGCAGCACCCAGCGGTCATTGCCTCCGGCTGGCATCAGCACCTCAAAGCGCAGCGGCTTGCCGGTGGCGGCGTTGATCCGGCGCTGATTTTTTACCGTCCAACCCGCCGCATTGAGCAGGGCGTCGGCTTTGAGTAAGTTGTCGCGGTCGAAGCCATCGCCGCGGGAGACCGGCGGCTGGTAAACCTGGCTGAAGACCTCGTGGGGCAGTTCGTTTTTCATCGGCGTCAGCAAGGCCAGCTCGGCCGTGTCGGGCAGGCTGCGGGCGGCATATTCGGTGTTCTGGAAATAGCTGTTGGCGCGCTGATAGGCGCTGTAAAACAGCGCCTTGTTCATCCATTCAAAATCGAACGCCAGAGTAATCGCTTCCCGTACCCGGCGATCGGCGAATACCGGACGCTGAATATTGAACGCCAGCCACTGGGTATCCTGCGCCGAGGTATTAGTATGCTCATCTTTAATAATGTAG
Organism: Klebsiella sp. K-Nf6; assembly: GCF_002806655.1. Lineage (NCBI taxonomy): Bacteria > Pseudomonadati > Pseudomonadota > Gammaproteobacteria > Enterobacterales > Enterobacteriaceae > Klebsiella > Klebsiella sp. K-Nf6. The sequence goes on from NZ_PIBN01000004.1 coordinate 225,373, forward strand.
CCGCGGCTGAAGTTGCGACCGACGTAGCGGGTGGCCCAGTTTTTGGCGACCGTCTCTTCCCGGCGATCGACGGCTCCCGCTTTAAAGGCTTCGAAAGCGACATTGTCGTCGAGATAATAGTCATAGCGCAGCGTATCGAAATTCCAGCGACCCCGGTTGACCGGCAGATCGGCTGCCCAGTAGTCGGCGACCCGTGAATAGGTGATGTATTGCCCCATTCGCCAGGCGCTGATGCGGTATGGCCCGCTGGCCAGCGGCGGCTTTGACAGCGGGTCGCTGAGTTTGTGCTGGCGCCAGAATGCCTCAGGCATCACCGGCAGGCTCAGCAGGCTCAGCATGTTCTCTTTGCCGGGCTGCCCGAGGTCGATTCGTACGGTCAACGGGGTGATGGCCTTAACGGTGGTGCCTTTATAAAACAGGCGGAACTGCGGCACCCCTTCAGTCATAAACTTGTTGAAGGTAAACGCGACGTCCCGGGCGGTGATTGGCGTGCCGTCATGGAAGCGGGCGCGCGGGTTGAGAGCGATCTCCATCCATGAATAATCCTCAGCATAGCGCGCGCGCTCGGCAATCAGCGGGTAGTAGCTGCCGGGCTCATCATCCGAGGTAGTGAACAGGGTATCGTAGAGCGCCTCAGTGCGCACGGCGGGATTGCCGCGCAGTGCGTAGCGGTTGAAGTTGTCAAAGGTGCCGATCGCCGCCAGGGTGAGGGTGCCGCCTTTTGGCGCCTCTGGATTGGCATAATCAAAATGGCTGAAGCTGGCGGCGTATTTGGGTTCACCGATAATCGCAAAGGCGACGCTTTCTTTTATAGTTTGCGCCTTAGCGCTAAGGCTAAACAGAGCAAGCAGAATTAAAAAGAGGCGCGCATACATAGGCGGCAGAATACCTTGTCATGGTCGGCCCCCATAGCCGACCTCTGTTCCCGCATCATATGTGAGACTTAGCGCGTTGTGAAATAATTCGCAGGTTCATCATGCGCGGCGACCAGCGCCTCCAGCGATAGCGGACGGCTTATCCAGTACCCCTGCAGGAAATTGACGCCCTGGGCACGAAGCCATTCCGCCTGTTCCTGGGTCTCCACTCCTTCAGCGACGGTCATTAATTTCAGCCGGCGGCTGAGGGTCAGTACCGCATCCAGCACCGGCGAGGTCACAGTTTCGGTGCCAATCGCCTGCACAAAGCCGCGATCGATCTTCAGATAATCGAAGTTATAGCGTTCGAGATAAATCAGCGCGCTATGCCCGGTACCAAAATCATCTATCGCGATTTCAAAACCCTGCTGGTGGAGCCAGGCGAAGTTAGCGATCGATTTTTCTTTATCAATCATGGCCCGCTCGGTCACCTCCAGCACCACGTGAAAATGGTCGGCGGGCAGCGCGGCGGCAAAGCGCAGCATATCGTCGCGGAAGCTGTCAGCCTGCAGATGGGCAGGGGAAATATTGAGCCCCAGCTTGACGCCGCGCGGCAGGATCCGTTTAAGCACTTGACCGTCGCTGGCGATCAGCGCCAGCAGGTGATGGGTCAGCGGCACGATCATCTGCTGGGTTTCCGCCAGGTTAATAAAGACGTCGGGCGGGATTTCACCCACCACCGGATGGCGCCAGCGCATGAGCACTTCCACGCCGCTGATGCGCAGGGTCTGGGCATTCACGACCGGCTGATAGACGACGTAGAACTGGTTATTTTTGATCCCCAGCAGTATCGATTTTCGCGGATCGGATTTGATCGTCAGCACGTAATAACAGAGCAACCCCGCCAGCAGGCCGCACACTACCCCGAGCAACAGGGCAAACTGTGTATTTTCCGCCAGCCAGCTGTTGGCATACAGGTAGACCTTCAGCGGTAAACCGTCGATCTGTACCTGGCGGATCGGTGCGTTGTCCAGCGTTTGCGGATCCACCAGCCGGTTACTGAAGGTGGAGATGGCGGTATGGCCGATGGCCAGCGCTATACCGCTGAAATCATTTTGTCGTGCGGAATAGAGGATATAGGGCGTGAGGTTAGCGTTAATCGATACGAAAATGCCGCTGTTTGCATCATCGGGTTTGCTGACCCATAACGCCAGCGCTGCGCTTTTCGGCATCATCGGCGTGCCCGGCAAAATCGCCATATCAACGGGTTTGTGAATATCGATCGCCGGGATAAGCTGACTGAGGGGCGTATTCATGGCCCCTGTCGCCGAGGAGCAAAAGACGACGCCGTTTTTGACCAGCAGAAACGCGCGAACGTTAGGGCTGAAGGCGGCATGGGAGGTGAGCCCGGAGTCGATGTTTTCGCAGGGCTGATCCACCAGCGGCTGCAGGCCGTCAATGGTCTGACGGAGATCGTAAAAATAGCTTTTCAGGTAAGTGTTAACGTTGTTGATAATGGCGTCGAAACGCTCTGCCCGGTTATGGTAGATCACCATGAACTGAATGCAGCCGGCCAGCAGCGCGACGATAACCCCCACGCAGAGGCTGGTTAACCAGATTTTACGCTGGGGCGAAAAGTAGCGAGTAAGCATAGCTATAGTCTTTCCGTGTTATTGAATCGCATCAACGGGTTGTCAGTCGTCGTTTTTCTCATTCCCACTTAAAAGACATAGCTTATTTTGCGTCGTTCAGAATCAGGTGGCAAAAAAAAACACTGCCGGGGCAGTGTTTTTTTATCCCGCCTCCAGCCAAGGGATAACCGGCGGCGGTAGAGGACAGTTTACGAGCGGCTCAGAACTCGACGCGCTTCGTTGTAGCGCTTTTTCCAGTACGGTTCATCCATGCTGGAGATGGTCACCCCGCTGCTGGTGGAGGCGTGAACGAACTGGTTGTTGCCGAGATAGATCCCGACGTGGCGGCCCGTAGAGCCGGCGCGGAACAGAACCAGATCGCCAGTACGCAGCTGGGTACGGGAAATCGATTTTCCGGTTTCCTGCTGTTCAGAGGTTGAACGCGGCAGTTCCAGACCAAATTGTTCGCGGAAGGTGCGCTGCACGAACGCCGAGCAGTCGATACCTTTGCGAGTGCTGCCACCGAGGCGGTAACGCACGCCTTTCCAGCTGGCATACTGATCCATCAAACGGGACTTCACGTCCAGGTTACGGACCATCGTTTCAAATTCATCCTGAGAGGCTTGCAGTGATGATAAATCGCCACTACCCACAGCATGCGTCTCAGAATGCATATTTCTGGCGGTACTTGTTGAACTACACGCGGAAAGCAGAACCGCTACTGCAATCGCGGGGGCTACCCGCAAGATGTATCTCAAAATCGGCTGAGATTTGACCATGCTGTTTATTTTCCCTTGTTGTCCTTAACGACAATGTCGTTATAAAAAATGCCAAACGTGTTAGAGCCTAAATACCCATCCGCAATGAGACAATTCCTTAAGCTTAAATTTGTGCAGTCACGCACAAATTTATTCATGCTCTGAATTAATGTTGCGGAAAAGGCAAAACGTGAACGAGATTACCCTATCAAACGCCGCATGGCGAGCGGTTTTGCGCGATTTCTTATAAGTATTTTGGTGACAAAAAGTGAATCATCGGGAAAGGACAAAATAGCGCCAGTATCGGGTAAAAAACAGACAATTCCTTCATTTGTCACGGGATTAATGTGACAAGAAGATGAACATCATGTTGAAAAAAAGCACAATTGAAAAAGGGGACCCAAAAGGTCCCCTTATAGATAATGACGCCAGGCGGCGAGCACGGCATTATTTGGTCGATATTCCGCCGGGCAGGGAGCGATCGAAAAGGGCGATCAATTTATCGCTCAGCGGTGTCATCAATACCCACGGCGCGCCAATCAGGACGGCGGTCAGGGAGCCCACGGCAATATCGCTGAACCAGTGAGCGCCAATCATGACGCGCGGGAAAGCAAAGACCACAAATATCACCAGCGCCACGGCCAGCGCACGACGGCCGAAATAGCGCCACATAAAGCTCGCGAAGATCAGCAACATCATCCCATGATCGCCAGGGAAGCTGTCCTTTGAGGCATCCTTGGTGGGGAAATTGACGACATCGCTGACGCGGGTGATATCGTCGAAAAACAGCGATGGACTGGCGCGCTGAACCGGCATCAGGTGCTGCGCCAGCTGGTTAATGATCACCGCCGCCAGCAGCATCACCAGGCCCATGATGGCAATCTGACGACGGCCCGCCGCCGACGCTTTAAGCCAGTAACTGAGCATCAGGCAACCCATCGCCAGCAGCGAGCAGGCGTCGAAGGCGCGATTGTTGATGATCGCCAGCAGCCAGGCATAGGCGTGGCTGACGCTGACGCCATGGTTAAAGAAATGGAAGATCGCAGAGTCGAGCGGCGACCACGCGCCGTGGTTGGCTGGTAAATACCAGGAACAAAATAGTGCCACACCCGCGATGTTAAGCAGCAGGATTAAAGGAATTCGGTTTTTCATCATAGCCATTGCGATTCTGTAACAGTCGGCGGCAACCTTAGCCGTCGTAACTTAAACGAAGCCTCAACAGTGAGGTCTGGAGCGCGTTCCAGTCGGCTTCGTTCGCCGAGATAAGCTCGATCCGGCTATCGGGTGGGGCGACGCTCAGGGTCTCGATATGCAGATCCTCGCCCTGGCGGTTGATCCTCACAGCCCCTTCGGCAATGCGCATCACACCTTTGACGCGTGCCACAGGTGCCAGCCGTGCCCATTCGAGCAGGCCGATGGTCTCGAAGACCGTTTCCGCGTCGAAAATCCAGCCGCAGGCCTGATAGCCCTGGCCGCTGTTGAGATGGCGGCGCCAGCGCTGGTGCTCAGGCAGGCTGAGTGCGGCGAGACCGCTGGTCGGGCGAGAGTGGTGAACATGCTCCGCACTCGCCGGCAATGGGGCGGTGTTGCGGCGCGGTTCATCGAGCAGGGCGAGGTCGATATTGCCCTGGGTCGCCGACACCTGACGACGATCGCCGCCCCAGCGCAGCCACCAGTCGGCCAACGCCTGGGCGCTTGCGGGCGTTTCCCGATCGTTTTTGTTGGCCACAATGATGTCCGCCGCCGCCAGCTGATCGCGGAAATTGTCATTGTTGACGACTTTCTCATCCAGCAACTGGCGGGGATCGAGGATGCACACTGTGGCGCGCAGATCGATCCAGGGTTCATACACTGCTGCGGTGAGGATATCGAGGATCTGCTTCGGGTGGCCAAGGCCGGTGGGTTCGATCAACAGACGATCGGGTTTACCCTGGCGCAGCAGGGTATTCAGTCCAACCTGCATCGGCAGGCCGTTGACGCAGCACATGCAGCCGCCGGGGATCTCTTTGAGCAGGGCGCCGCTGTCGGCCAGCAGCGCGCCGTCTATCCCGACTTCACCAAACTCATTCACCAGTACGGCCCATTTTTCATCCGCAGGTTTCTGTGCCAGCAGATGAAGAATAGAGGTCGTCTTACCGCTACCGAGAAAGCCGGTGATCAAATTGGTTCTGGTCACTCTTTTCTCCAGGATAAATGTAATGTTGTAACAGTTACGCCTATCCTGACGAAAAAAGGGAGAAAAGAGAAGACCTGAGGCGGACAGAAGCGGATTCTGTCCGCATAAGCGCAAATATTGTTAAGAATTCAGCGCGCGGGCCACGGCCTCGCGGGCACCGTGCGTCGTCAGCTGCTGCCAGGCGGTGCGGATCCCGGCGACAAACTGCGCGTTGTGCGGCAGGTCGCGGCCAAATATTTCCTCCAGCCCGAGCAGCGCATCGACGCGCTGTTGCTCATCGCTCTGCGCCACCCGCTGCTGGATCTTGTCGACCAGCGGATCGCGCACGTCGATCGTCTGACCCGCATCGTCAGTACCGCTGACGTAGCGCATCCAGCCGGCAACGCCGAGGGCCAGCAGCGGCCAGCGGCTACCGCGCTCAAGATGCACGCGGATGCCGTCGAGCATACGCTGGGGCAGCTTCTGGCTGCCGTCCATGGCGATCTGCCAGGTGCGGTGTTTGAGCGCCGGATTGCTGAAACGGGCGATCAGGCTGTCGGCATAAGCCTCCAGATCGACGCCGGTAATGGTCAGCGTCGGGGCCTGTTCGTCAAGCATCAGCTGGCGAGCTGCCCGGCGGAAGACGTCATCCTGCATGCAGTCGCTGACGTGCGCATGACCTGCCAGATAGCCAAGCCAGGCGAGGAAAGAGTGACTGCCGTTGAGCATCCGCAGCTTCATTTGTTCCCAGGGCAGCACGTCGACGGTCATCTGCACGCCTGCCGTCTCCCAGGCGGGTCGTCCGGCGACGAAGTGGTCTTCGACCACCCACTGAATGAAGGGTTCGCAGCTGATGGCGCAGGGATCGTCGACCCCCAGCACGGCGGCGATTTCCGCCAGCGACTCGGCGGTGGCAGCGGGAACGATCCGATCCACCATGGTGCCCGGGAAGCTGACGTTATCGGCGATCCAGTTCGCCAGCGCCGGGCTGCGTTTTTCCGCCATGCCGAGGACGGCATTTTTCACCACGTGGCCGTTGTCGGGAATATTATCGCAGGAGAGCACGGTAAAGGGCGGCAAGCTGCGTTCCCGGCGGCGGGCCAGCGCTTCAACTAATATACCGGGAGCCGACTGCGGCAGCGTCGGATTCTCCAGATCGTGAATGATGCGCGGATGCGTTGGATCCAGCTTGCCGGTCGCCGGATCGATGCAATAGCCTTTTTCCGTGATGGTCAGTGAGACAATTGCCACCTGCGGCTCGCAAAATTTTTCGATAATTGCCGCCAGTGAATCGAGCCTGGCGTTCAGACATTCGTGCACCGCGCCGATAATAATGGGCTGATTACCGTCGGCGCCTTTTTCCAGCACGGTAAACAGGTGGTCCTGCTCGCGAAGCTGGCTCATCAGCGTATCGCCGCTGAACAGACTGATTTCACAGATCCCCCAGTCGCCACCGACGTTATTCAGCACGCGATCGGTCAGCAGCGCCTGGTGCGCGCGATGAAACGCGCCAAAGCCGAAATGGACAATACGCGAGCGGAGCTGGCTGCGATCGTACTGAGGACGTTGCACGCTTTCCGGTAGCGTAGCGGTTGCAATTGTTGTCATTCTTCATACACCTGTTTAACTGCTTATTAACATTGCTAGTCTAAAGTTATATGACAGGAAATTAAATTGGTAAGCCGAAATTATCCGCTGACTGTGAGCTGGATCAATCAATGCGCCGGCACTGTTTGCAGCCTGAGCAGAAACATGTATGGTAGTCGTCATGAGTGTCGCCATTATTGGTATAACAACTTTTGTGAGGGCATAGCGATGGAACAAACCTGGCGGTGGTATGGGCCGAACGATCCGGTATCGCTTGATGATGTACGGCAGGCAGGGGCGACCGGCGTCGTGACTGCGCTGCACCATATTGCAAACGGTCAGGTCTGGCCGGTAGACGAGATTAAAGCGCGTCAGGCGCTGTTAGCGGCAAAAGGGCTGACCTGGTCGGTCGTCGAAAGCATTCCGGTCCACGAGGATATTAAAACCCATAGCGGGCAGTATGCGACCTGGATTGCCAACTATCAGCAGAGCATCCGCAACCTCGCGGCCTGCGGCATCGATACCGTGTGCTACAACTTTATGCCGATCCTCGACTGGACGCGCACCGATCTGGAATATGAGCTGCCGGACGGCTCCCGGGCGCTGCGTTTCGATCAAATAGCCTTCGCCGCCTTTGAACTACATATCCTTAAACGCCCGGGCGCGGAAGCGGATTACAGCGAAGAAGAGCAGCGCCAGGCCGAGGCCTGGTTCAAGGCGATGAGCGAAGCGGATATTGAGAAACTGACCCGCAATATCATCGCCGGCCTGCCGGGGGCGGAAGAGGGTTACACCCTCGACCAGTTCCGCGCGCGTCTGGCGGAATATGACCACATCGATAAAGCGCAGCTGCGCGACAATATGGCCTATTTCCTGCGCGCCATCGTGCCGGTGTGCGAAGAGGTGGGGATCCGTCTGGCAGTGCATCCGGACGATCCGCCGCGGCCGATCCTCGGCCTGCCGCGTATCGTGTCGACCATCGAAGATATGCAGTGGCTGAAAGAGACGGTGGACAGCATCAATAATGGCTTCACCATGTGTACCGGGTCGTATGGCGTCCGCGCTGATAACGATCTGGTGAAGATGGTGGAAACCTTTGGCGATCGCATCCATTTCACCCATCTGCGCTCCACCTGCCGTGAAGCGAACCCGAAAACCTTCCACGAGGCGGCGCACCTTAGCGGCGACGTCAATATGGTGGCGGTGGTGGATGCGATTCTGCGTGAAGAGCAGCGGCGTAAACAGGCTGGCGATCTGCGTCCGATCCCGTTCCGTCCGGATCATGGTCATCAGATGCTCGACGATCTGCGCAAGAAAACTAATCCAGGCTATTCGGCGATTGGCCGTCTCAAAGGGATGGCGGAAGTGCGTGGCGTCGAGCTGGCGCTGAAAATGACCAAATACCCTGAACTGCTGTAATCGCGGTAATAGGGGTTAATAAAAAGGACAGCCAGCGGCTGTCCTTTTTTACTGTTGGGGCGTCAGCCTGGTCGGGTAAGTGAAGCGCCACCCGACAAAATAACGGCGCAATGGGGTAGATACTGTGATCGGTTTGCAACAGTGTCGACCCTGGAAAAACCTGTGTTCTCTGTTATTTCCGGGCAGATTGCGCTCCCGATATTTCTTCTGCGTTATGTCACTCATGGTGCAGGGAGCGCACAGGGGGCGGCCAGTCGCCGCCGCCCCCTGTACCCCCTGGCTCCGGCCAGCAACATCGCCACTGCGTGGTACCTTCGACTTATCCCTGCAGGCTTCGGGTCGGGCCGAGGCAGCGTCCGTGCAAAATACGGCCCTCAGCCCGCATCCATGCGGGCTGCCCCGGCCTTCCGGGAACGTCTCAGCGATGTTGAGGCCGCCAGCACCGGCAGTTTCAGCAAGAATAGTGAATAAATTAACGACAGGGCGCCCGGCCCCCAGGCCGGATAAGGCGTCAGCCGCCATCCGGCACAAATACGGGAACCGTGTTGAATGAATATTACCCGGCACAGGGGCATACCGTCGCCAAATAAAAAGGACAGCCAGCGGCTGTCCTTTTTTACTGTCGGTGCGTCCCAGAGGATTAATCCGCGCGGCCCATATAGCGGCACTCTTCGATATGAATGCGGATTTTCTCACCGGTGGTCAGGTATTCCGGCACCTGAATGACCAGGCCGGTGCTCATGGTGGCTGGCTTGGTGCGGGAGCTGGCGGACGCCCCTTTAATACCCGGCGCGGTTTCGATAATTTCCAGGTCAACGGTCTGCGGCAGCTCCAGGGCCAGCAGCTGGCCGTCCCAGGTCAGCACCTGCATATCCGGCATACCGCCTTCCGGAATAAACTGCAGCTCTTCTTCGATCTGCTCTTTGGTAAAGGTGTAAGGGGTATAGTCTTCTTTATCCATGAACACGTATTCGTTGCCATCGACATAGGAGAAGTCAACGAAACGGCGGGTCAGAGTCACGGTATCGACGATATCGTCACCTTTGAAGCGCTCTTCCACTTTCAGGCCGGTACGCACATCGGAGAAGCGCATTTTATACAGTGTCGCAGCACCACGGGCGCTGGGTGACTGAATATCGATATTTTTCACAATCAGCAGCTTGCCGTTGTAATTCAGCACCATACCTTTTTTAATTTCATTCGCTCTTGGCATTGCAGTAATCCTGTCACTTAACGAGTCAAAAATATCGCGTAAAACTACTCGCGCCCGCGCCTTCAGGCAAGCGGAATTCGCGAGTTTTGCTATCTTCTGGCAAAACGTTTAGGCTGTGGCACAAAATGAGCGTTTGGGAGCTGGGTTGTGGAATGTCGTACCGATTGTGGCGCATGTTGCATCGCTCCCTCTATATCATCGCCAATACCCGGCATGCCGGAGGGCAAGCCCGCCAATACCCGCTGTATTCAGCTTTCCGAGCACAATTTATGCCTGATTTTCGGCTCCCCTCTGCGCCCGAAGGTGTGCGCCAGCCTGCAGCCCTCGCCAGAGATGTGCTTCACCAACCGCGATGACGCCATTACCTGGCTGCTGGATCTTGAACTGGCCACCGCACCCTGAGCTTAAAGCAGCAGATGAGACAGGTTTTTGATATGGGCGCTGAGGCCGTCGAGTAGCGCCTGTACGCGCAGGGGAAGAATGTCCCGCCGCTGGAAGATAAGCCAGGCCTGCAGGTCGATACAGCGCTCCTTTTTCAGACAGGGAACCAGCTGTCCCGCCGCCAGCTCGGTGGCGAGTGAATAGTAGGGCGCATAGACGATCCCCATCCCCAGCTTCGCCAGCTCCACCGCCGGTAGTGTGTTATCGCAAACGAATCCCCCTTTAACCGTGAGATTAAGCGGTTTGCCGTTTTTGCTTTTGAAGGTCCAGATATTGTCGCTACCGCCCAGCATGCGCAGGGTAATGCACTCATGATCCACCAGCGCCTCCGGCTCGGCGATAGGATGTTGCGCCAGATAGTCCGGAGAGGCGAAGACGCCGGTGCGAAAGCGGGTAAAGGGGCGGGCGATGAGATTTTCATTCTGCGGCTTAAAGGGGCTTATCAGCAGATCGCAGTCGCTATTAAAAATGGCGCCGTATTTCTGTTCCCGCTCACTGGCGTTGCGGGTGACCAGATTGATCTGCAGCTCCGGCAGGGTTTTTCTCAGCGCCGGCAGAATATACCGCCCGAGAAACTGATGGATACCGATGGGGGCCCCGAGCGTGACCACGCCCTGCAGCGTGTTCTTATAACGGTCGGCAAGGTTGATAAGCTGCTCATGTTGTTCGAGAACCGCGCGACTGGCATGGATAAACTGCTCGCCGAACTCGGTGCGCACCAGTTCTCGGGCGGTGCGCAGGAAAATAGCCAAACCGACTTTCCGCTCCACGCTGGTCAGCGTCCGCGAGACGTTAGACTGGGGCATATTCAGGCGCTGGGCCGCCCGGCTCACGCTGGCGGTTTCGGCGATGGCGCTGATAACTCTAAGCTCATCCATTTTAAAGTCTTTCAACATCTTATCGCTGCCTGATATCTGTAATATATCAAAAATGATATACCAGTTTGGCGGAATTGCCATGTGATTTATTGATCCGCTAAACGTATGATGGCCTTTGCGTTGAACAGTCCGTTATTTAAGGAAAATTGTGCGTTTTATCGCTTCTTTTGTGGTCCTCGACGTCATTAAAAATAATGATCTTCCCGCTGGCTTACTGAGTGTATATGCACCATGCTGCTTAATTATTTTGCTTTGTTTGTATTAATACTGGTTTTTCTCATATTATTTTATGGAGTGATTATTATCCACGATATTCCCTATCATATCGCGCAAAAACGACAGCACCCCCATCAGGACGCGATTCATGTGGCGGGCTGGATAAGCCTGTTTACCCTGCATGCTATCTGGCCTTTTCTGTGGATCTGGGCCACCTTGTACCGCCCTGACCGCGGGTGGGGGATGGCTTCGCAGACCGAGGATAGTCTGCAACGCGAGGAACTGGAGAAACGCATTGCGTTACTCGAAGCAGCGTTAAAAAATAGTCAGCAAGCGTCAGCGGGGAATAACGAGAAATAATATGGATCTGTTAATTATCCTTTGCTATGTCGCCATCGCCTGGGGCGTTTTTAAGATATTTCGCATTCCAGTAAATAAATGGACGATCCCCACTGCTATATTAGGCGGAATAGTGGTCGTAGGCACGTTAATATTAACGATGAACTATAACCATCCCTATACGCTGCGGGCGCAAAAAATTGTCGTCTCTATTCCGATGGTGCCTCAGGTCTCAGGCGAGGTGGTTGAGGTCACCAGTAAAACCAACGTGTTAATGAAGAAGGGCGAACTGCTGTTCCGCATCGATGACACCCGCTACCGCGCGCGGTTGAACAAACTGCAGGCCGATCTGGCGGCCGAGGAGGCGACGCTACGGGCGAAGCAGGCGACCATTGACGATGCCAGCGCCAGAGTGCAGCAGGCGCAGGCCGAGTACGATCGCGTTACCCGTGACTACCAGCGTTATGCTCAGGGGGCGGCCATGCCGGTCAATCCTTTCTCGGAACAGGATGTGACTCACGCCAGGCAGCAGGTGCAGATCCAGACGGCGGTATTGCAGGCGGCGAAAGCGCAATTACAAAACGCCAGAGAGCAGGTGTCTGGCCGCTATAATGGGCTTGATGCCAACATTGCCAGTCTGAAATCGCAGATCCTCGAGGCGGAGTATAATCTGGCGCAAACCGTGGTTCGTGCGCCGAGTGACGGCTACGTTACCCAGCTATTGGCGCGGCCGGGGATGACCGCGGTACGTCTGCCCTTCAAGCCGGTGCTGGTGTTTATTCCCCAGCAAAAGCGCCAGGTGGTGGCGGTATTCCGCCAGAACTCGGTTCTGCGTCTGACGGCCGGGGATAGCGCGGAGGTGGTGTTTAATGGTCTGCCAGGCAGCGTCTATAGCGGTAAGGTATCGCGGGTGCTGCCGGCGATACCGGATGGCAGCTATCAGGCCAGCGGTGCGCTGCAGGGGCTGAGCGCCGGGGCAGGAAAAGAGGGCATCTATGTGCTGATCGACCTCGATCCCCACCCGGAAGTGGAACATTTACCGGACGGGGTCAGTGCGCAGGCGGCGGTTTATACCGATTATTTTGCCCATGTGTCGATTATGCGCAAAGTCCTGCTACGGATGACCAGCTGGCTGCATTACCTCTATCTGGATCATTAATCAGGATGGCCCGGTCGCGGCCGGGCCGTCTTGCCTATACATCCCTGATCCGCCACAGGCAAGCCTGAGCGGCGATACCCATGACCAGCGCAATCCAGAACACCGCGTGATAGCTCCAAATTTCCGCCACTACCCCCGCCAGTGAACCGGCGATAATCCAGCCAACGCGGGTGGTATTGGTGTAGAGGGTGGTGGCCGCGCCCGCCTGTCCCGGCATCAGATCCTGGAAATAGAGCATGCCGATCCCGGCGAGGATCCCGATATAGACGGCGTTCAGCACCTGCATCGCCAGCAGCAGCGCTGGCGTATGCACCGTCAACATGCCCACGTAAAACAACACACCGGCTACTGCCGAAAGGCGCATCAGAAAGCGTTTGCCGAAGCGCCGGGCGTAGTAACCGGCAATCAGCATGGTAGGAATTTCCAGTCCGGCCGCGGTGCCCATCATCAGCCCGGCCAGCTTCTCAGGCAGATGCAGCTCATTAATGATAAACAGCGGCATATTAATGATGTACAGGCTGTTGGTACCCCACATGAGCGTGCAGATGCTGAACAGCAGCAGCGCATCGCGACGGTGCGTGCGCGGGGCTTCCAGCCGGCCGGTCGCCACTGCCGTCGCTTTACGCATGCTGGGCAAGAACAGCCAGACCATGATCCCGCAGACGATAAACGCCGCCGCGGCGCTGAGATACATCGCGGTAAAACCAAACCCCATCGCCAGGGCGTAGGCCAGCGGGGGACCAATCACCCACGCCAGGGAGACCTGGGCGCGCAAAATGGAGCTGAACATCACCGCTTCGCGACCGGTCTTGTCGGCGTGCTCGCGCGCGAGGGCGAACATCTGCGGGTTGGCAGTCGAGCCAAAGCTACTGAGGAAGACGCCGATAAACAGCAAGATGAAGTAGTTCCGGTTCCAGGCAAACAGCAGGCAGGCCAGCACCCCCAGCAGGCAGCAGATGACAATCAGCTGCTTGCGATCGCCCCTGCGGTCGGAACGGCCGGCGAGGAACTGACTGACCAGAATGCCAATGACGGCGCTACCGGTAAAAAAGAAGCCGACCATCGCCGGGCGGACGTGCACTTCGTTGGTCAAAAAGAGGCTCAGGGTTGGGGTTTGCAACGCCCCGGCAATGCCTGTCAGAAAGGCGACGATCAAGAATGCGGAAGAGGTTACATCGAACCCGCGTCGGGGAAGGGCGGCGCTACGGTTTTGCATGTTCGGTTTTCTGTAGTTTCAGGAGACGGCGCGGAGTTTACGCCTGCTGGCTGAAAATAAACAGTAGTATGGCACGAATAATTAAAAAGGCGTTTCAAAATATAAGGTTCAGCAAAAAGCTGACGTTTGCGGTAGTCGCTAGCAAAGGCTTCAGCAAAAGTGTGCAGTACCTCTAAGTTCTGCAATCAAGTCGCTGACGTACCTTGCGCGTTGAGCAAGAAAGGTACAAAATTCTTGAAACGTTTCAGCGTCATTCGACAATCCGTTCACCGTCAGATGGCGCCTTTTTTCTCAAGTTAGCTGAAACGATTCAATTCAGCAGGAGAGGAGAACCATGTTCCAGTTATCTGTGCAGGATATTCATCCCGGCCAGCAGGCCGGTAATAAAGAAGAGGCCATCCGGCAGGTCGCCGCCGCGCTGGTCAGCGCCGGCAACGTGGCTGATGGCTACGTGAACGGTATGCTGGCTCGCGAGCAGCAGACCTCGACCTTCCTCGGCAACGGGATTGCGATCCCGCACGGCACGACGGACACCCGTGACCAGGTGCTGAAGACCGGCGTCCAGGTGTTTCAGTTCCCGCAGGGCGTCACCTGGGGCGAAGGGCAGACCGCCTATGTGGCGATCGGTATTGCCGCCAGCTCAGATGAACACCTCGGCCTGCTGCGTCAGCTGACCCATGTGCTAAGTGATGACGCGGTCGCCGCTCAGCTGCAGTCCGCTACCACCGCGGAAGAGCTGCGTGCGCTGCTGATGGGGGAAAAACAGAGCGAAGCGCTGAAGCTGGACAACGAGACCCTGAGCCTTGACGTGGCGGCCAGCGATCTGCTGACCCTGCAGGCGCTGAACGCGGCGCGGCTGAAAGAAGTGGGTGCTGCTGACACGGCATTCGTTAGCCACGCTATCAACGATACGCCGCTGAACCTCGGTCAGGGCATCTGGCTGAACGACAGTGCGGAAGGCAATCTGCGCAGCGCCGTGGCGGTCAGTCGTGCGGCTAATGCCTTTACCCGCGACGATCAGCCGGTTTCCCTGCTGGTCACGGTGGCGATGGCCGATGAGCAGCCGACTGCGGTGCTGAACCGCCTGAGCAAGCTGCTGCTGGATAAGAAAGCTGACCGTTTGCTGAAAGCCGACGCCGCCACCGTGCTGGCGCTGCTGACCAGCGACGATGCCATTGCGGAAGACGTGCTGAGCGCCGAATTCGTCGTGCGCAATGAGCATGGCCTGCATGCCCGTCCGGGCACTATGCTGGTCAATACGATTAAACAATTCTCCAGCGACGTCACCGTCACCAACCTCGACGGTTCCGGCAAGCCGGCCAACGGTCGTAGCCTGATGAAGGTCGTGGCGCTGGGTGTGAAAAAAGGTCACCGTCTGCGTTTCACCGCGCAGGGTGAGGATGCGCAACAAGCGCTGGATGCGATTGGCGAAGCGATCGCCGCAGGCCTTGGGGAGGGCGCATAAATGAGCAGACGTGTAGCAACGATTACGTTAAACCCGGCGTACGATCTGGTGGGGTTCACCCCGGAGGTTGAACGCGGTGAAGTGAACCTGGTGCGCACCACTGGCCTGCACGCAGCCGGGAAAGGCATCAACGTGGCGAAAGTGCTGAAAGATCTCGGCATTGATGTCACCGTCGGCGGCTTCCTGGGCAAAGACAATCAGGATGGCTTTCAGCAGCTGTTCAGCGAGCTGGGTATCGCCAACCGTTTCCAGGTGGTGCAGGGCCGGACCCGCATCAACGTTAAGCTGACGGAAAAAGATGGCGAAGTGACGGATTTCAACTTCTCCGGCTTTGAAGTCACCCCGGGCGACTGGGAACGCTTCGTCAACGACTCCCTGAGCTGGCTTGGGCAGTTCGATATGGTCTGCGTCAGCGGCAGCCTGCCGTCCGGCGTCAGCCCGGAGGCCTTCACTGACTGGATGACCCGTCTGCGCAGCCAGTGCCCATGCATTATTTTCGACAGCAGCCGCGAAGCGCTGGTTGCAGGACTGAAAGCGGCGCCGTGGCTGGTGAAACCGAACCGTCGCGAGCTGGAAATCTGGGCCGGGCGCAAGCTGCCGGAGATGAAAGATGTTATCGAAGCCGCCCATGCGCTGCGCGAGCAGGGTATCGCCCACGTGGTGATTTCCCTGGGTGAAGAGGGCGCGCTGTGGGTGAACGCCTCCGGTGAGTGGATTGCCAAACCGCCTTCAGTGGAAGTGGTCAGCACCGTCGGCGCCGGCGATTCGATGGTTGGCGGCCTGATTTACGGCCTGCTGATGCGTGAATCCAGCGAGCATACCCTGCGCCTGGCGACTGCCGTCGCTGCCCTGGCCGTCAGCCAGAGCAACGTGGGTATTACCGACCGTACCCAGTTGGCCGCGATGATGGCGCGCGTCGACTTACAACCCTTTAATTGACAGCAGGAGAGGCATAATGAAAACGCTGCTGATTATTGATGCCGGACTCGGACAGGCACGCGCCTATATGGCGAAAACCCTGCTGGGAGCGGCAGCGCCTAAAGCGCACCTTGAACTGATTGATAACCCGAACGATGCCGAACTGGTGATTGTGCTGGGCGCGGCGCTGCCCACCGACAGCGCACTGAACGGCAAACAGGTCTACCTTGGCGATATTAATCGCGCCGTGGCGCACCCGGAGCTGTTCCTCAGCGAAGCCAAAGGTCACGCGACGCCGTACGCGGCCCCTGCCGCGGCAGCAGTCCCGGCGGCCACCGGAGGACCGAAACGTATTGTCGCGGTCACCGCCTGCCCGACCGGCGTTGCCCATACCTTTATGGCGGCGGAAGCCATCGAAACCGAAGCGAAAAAACGCGGCTGGTGGGTGAAGGTGGAAACTCGCGGCTCCGTCGGGGCTGGCAATGCTATCACCCCGGAAGAGGTGGCCGAGGCGGATCTGGTGATCGTCGCCGCCGATATCGAGGTGGACCTGGCGAAGTTCGCCGGTAAGCCAATGTATCGCACTACTACCGGTCTGGCACTGAAGAAAACCGCTCTTGAGCTGGATAAAGCAGTGGCCGAAGCCAAACCGTACCAGCCTTCCGGTAAACCTCAGGCTGCTGGCGAAGGGAAAAAAGAGTCGGCGGGCGCCTATCGCCACCTGCTGACCGGCGTCTCCTACATGCTGCCGATGGTGGTGGCCGGGGGCCTGTGTATCGCGCTCTCCTTCGCCTTCGGGATCAAAGCGTTTGAAGTGAAAGACACCCTGGCGGCGGCGCTGATGCAGATCGGCGGCGGCTCGGCCTTCGCGCTGATGGTGCCGGTGCTGGCAGGCTTTATCGCCTTCTCCATTGCCGACCGCCCGGGTCTGACCCCGGGTCTTATCGGCGGTATGCTGGCGGTCAGCGGCGGCTCCGGCTTTATCGGCGGGATCATCGCTGGTTTCCTTGCCGGTTACGTGGCGAAAGCCATCAGCACTAAGCTGAAACTGCCGCAGAGTATGGAAGCGCTGAAGCCAATCCTGATCATTCCGCTGGTCTCCAGCCTGATCGTGGGTCTGGCGATGATCTACCTGATCGGTAAACCGGTAGCCGGTATCCTCACCTGGCTCACCCACTGGCTGCAAACCATGGGCACCGCGAACGCGGTTCTGCTGGGCGCGATCCTCGGCGCGATGATGTGTACCGACATGGGCGGGCCGGTGAACAAAGCGGCCTATGCCTTTGGCGTGGGTCTGCTGAGTACCCAGACCTACGCGCCGATGGCGGCGATCATGGCGGCCGGTATGGTGCCTCCGCTGGCGATGGGTATCGCGACGCTGGTTGCCCGCAATAAGTTCGACAAAGGGCAGCGTGAAGGGGGGAAAGCCGCGCTGGTTCTCGGCCTGTGCTTTATCTCTGAAGGGGCGATTCCTTTTGCCGCTCGTGACCCGATGCGCGTGCTGCCTTGCTGTATCGTCGGCGGCGCGGTAACCGGCGCTATCTCGATGGCGATTGGCGCGAAACTGATGGCGCCGCACGGCGGTCTGTTTGTCCTGCTGATCCCGGGAGCGATTACGCCGGTGCTGGGCTACCTGCTGGCGATTGTTGCCGGGACGCTGGTGGCGGGCCTCTCCTACGCGGTGCTGAAACGCCCGGAAGCGCAGGCAGTGGAAGTCGAAAAAGCGGCATAATCTTACCGTAATAAAAAAGGGCCGATTGTTCGGCCTTTTTTTATCTCTGTTTTTTACGCCACTTCGGCGGTCTGTTGTGCCCGCAGCCAGGCAATCTCTTCCGCCCAGATATCCGGGTTGATGGTTTCCAGAATCAGTGGAATGCCGTCGAAGCGGCTGTCCTGCATGATCCAGCTGAAGCAGTCGTGGCCGATGTTGCCTTCGCCAAGGCTATGGTGACGGTCAACGCGGCTGCCAAACGTACTCTTGGCATCATTCAGGTGCATGCCGCGCAGATACTGGAAGCCGACGATGCGCGCAAACTCGGCGAAAGTCTTTTCACACGCTTCCGCGCTGCGCAGGTCATAGCCGGCGGCGAACGCGTGGCAGGTATCGATGCAGACGCCGACGCGGGATTTATCTTCCACGCCGTCGATAATCGCCGCGAGGTGCTCGAACTTAAAGCCGAGGTTGCTGCCCTGGCCGGCGGTATTTTCGATAACCGCAGTAACGCCTTCGGTCTTCGCCAGCGCGATATTGATCGATTCGGCGATGCGCGCCAGGCACGCCTCCTCCGGGATCTGCTGCAGATGACTGCCGGGGTGGAAGTTGAGCAGCGTCAGCCCCAGCTGCTGGCAGCGGGTCATCTCATCGATGAAGGCATCACGGGATTTTTCCAGCGCCTCTTCCACCGGGTGGCCGAGGTTAATCAGATAGCTGTCGTGCGGCAGGATCTGCCCCGGGCCAAAGTGATACTTTTCACAGGCGGCTTTGAATTCGGCGATGGTCTCGTCGCTGAGCGGCGCGGCGCGCCACTGGCGCTGGTTCTTGGTGAAGAGGGCGAAGGCGGTTGCTTCGATTTCGGCGGCGCGAATGGCGGCATTGGCCAGTCCACCTGAGGCGCTCACGTGCGCTCCTACGTATTTCATAAAAAAACTCCAGTTAAAGCCGCTGGGGGGTGGGTAATGATAGCGGCTTAACTGGAGAAAGATGTAGTGCTTTATGCCATCAGGCTGTGGATAGCGACGTTAATAGCCCCGCCGCCGACAATCAACCAGACGAACAGCATCAGCGCCATCAGCAGCGGTTTCGCCCCGGCTTTTTTCAGCGCGCTGACGTGAGTGGTGACCCCGAGGGCGGCCATTGCCATCGCCAGCAGAACGGTATCCAGCGTCACCAGCATATCCACCACGGCTTTCGGCAGCAGATGGAAGGAGTTAAACACCGCCACCAGGATGAACATAATCGCGAACCACGGAATGGTGATTTTGCTTTTCTCGCCGTTGCCTGCCGGGGTCAGTTGTTTAACACGCGCCGCCAGGAACAGCAGGAACGGAGCCAGCATCATGACGCGCAGCATTTTAGCGATAACCGCCGCGTTCTCCGCGTCCGGGCTGACCGCATGGCCGGCGGCAACCACCTGCGCCACTTCATGCATGGTGGAACCCATATAGATCCCGTAGGTCTCCGGGGTAAACCAGTGCGCCAGCAGCGGGTACATCGCCGGGTAGAGGAAGATGGCGATGGTACCGAAGATAACCACCGTGGCGACGGCGACGGTCACTTTACTGGCTTCGGCTTTGACCACCGGCTCGGTGGCGAGCACGGCCGCCGCGCCGCAGATACTGCTGCCGGCGCCGATCAGCCAACTGGTGTGTTTGTCGAGACCAAACACTTTCTGGCCAAGGAAGCAGGCGATGAAAAAGGTACTGGAGAGCGTCAGTACGTCAATCAAAATACCGCTCACGCCGACGTCGGCAATCTGGGCGAACGTCAGGCGGAAGCCATAGAGGATGATCCCCAGGCGCAGCAGATGCTGCTTGGCGAAGATCACCCCGCCGTCGCAGGGCTGCCAGATTTTCGGGTAGACCGTGTTGCCGACGACCATCCCGAACAGGATAGCGAGGGTCAGGGCGCTAAAGCCTGCGCCGGCGATGGCCGGGAAACTACCGGCCCACAGGGCGGCGCCGGTCAGCGCGGCGGTCAGCGCCAGGCCTGGGACAAAATGCCACAGGGAACGATGTTTGGTGGGTAAAGTGAGTGCTGTCATAACCTTCTCCTTTGTCTGCCTAAAGGTTACGCCGCGCGGGGTTAAATATAAAATTGATTATATGTTTATAATCAATCGTAATAAGTGGTTAATGGCCGCATCGTCGCTGACAACGGGTCAGGGGCCTGAGGCGGCGGAAGCGGGGCGGTTTCCCCCGGCAAGACGATGATTTTGTGACATAAGCGGATTTTCCTTCCTTCAGCCGCCTCGATTTGTGTCACCATAGTAAGGAAGGTTATTCAGGTTGGATTACTAAACGGGTGGGTTATGCATATTACGCTGCGGCAGCTGGAAGTGTTCGCCGAAGTCCACAAGAGTGGGTCAACCACTCAGGCGTCACAGATGTTGGCGCTTTCGCAATCTGCGGTCAGCGCCGCGCTGACCGATCTGGAAGGGCAGCTCGGCGTGCAGCTGTTTGACCGCGTCGGTAAACGACTGGTGGTGAATGAGCATGGACGGCTGCTGTACCCGCGTGCGCTGGCGCTGCTGGAGCGGGCGCTGGAGATCGAACAGCTGTTCCGCGGCGATAATGGGGCAATCCGGGTCTATGCCAGCAGCACCATCGGCAACTATATTATGCCGGAGATCATTGCCCGCTATCGCCATGACTTCCCGGAGCTGCCGGTTGAGCTGAGCGTGGGTAACAGTCTGGATGTGATCAACGCCGTCGCCGACCTGCGGGTGGATTTCGGTCTGATTGAAGGGCCGTGCCATGCCGCTGATATTATTGCCGAGCCGTGGCTGGAAGATGAGCTGGTGGTGTTTGCCGCGCCTGATTCGCCGCTGCTGGCGGGAGAGGTGACTTTGCAGCAGCTGGCCGAGGCGCCGTGGATCCTGCGCGAGCATGGGTCCGGTACCCGGGAGATTGTCGATTATGTTCTGCTGTCGCATCTGCCGGCGTTTCATATGGGCATGGAGCTGGGCAATTCGGAGGCGATCAAACATGCGGTCCGGCATGGGCTGGGCATCAGCTGTTTATCGCGGCGGGTCATTGCCGAACAACTGGCCTCGGGCACGCTGGCGGAGCTGAAAGTGCCATTGCCCCGGCTGACGCGCACGCTGTGGCGGATCCATCATCGGCAGAAACATATTTCCAAAGCATTACAACGTTTTCTGCATTATTGCCAGGTGTAGCACCCGGTTTTTCCGCCTCATAACGGGCTGAATTCGCTGGCAATTCCGCAGGTTAGTGCTTTACTAATAATTTGCGGGCGATCATGAAGCTCTCTTATAACTTTGCATTTGTACCGGATGGAACCCCGATCGTCTGCTACAATCGCGCCTCATTTTTTGGATGGATAGCATTATCACATGGTTTCGGAAACTAAAACCACAGAAGCGCCCACGCTACGTCGTGAACTCAAGGCGCGCCACTTGACCATGATCGCCATCGGCGGTTCCATCGGTACGGGTCTTTTTGTTGCCTCTGGCGCAACCATTTCGCAAGCAGGTCCCGGCGGGGCGCTGCTGTCGTATATTCTGATCGGTTTGATGGTCTATTTCCTGATGACCAGCCTGGGTGAACTGGCGGCGTTTATGCCGGTGTCCGGTTCCTTTGCCACCTACGGCCAGAATTATGTTGAAGAAGGCTTTGGCTTCGCGCTGGGCTGGAACTATTGGTACAACTGGGCAGTGACGATCGCCGTTGACCTCGTGGCCTCGCAGCTGGTGATGAGCTACTGGTTCCCTGACTCGCCGGGCTGGATCTGGAGCGCCTTGTTCCTTGGCATTATGTTCCTGCTGAACTGGATCTCGGTTCGCGGCTTTGGCGAGGCGGAATACTGGTTCTCGCTGATCAAAGTCGCCACCGTCATTATCTTTATTATTGTCGGCGTGATGATGATTGTCGGCATCTTCAAAGGGTCGCAGCCTACCGGCTGGAGCAACTGGGGGATCGCGGATGCGCCGTTCGCCGGCGGCTTCTCGGCGATGATCGGCGTGGCAATGATTGTCGGCTTCTCCTTCCAGGGCACCGAGCTTATCGGCATCGCGGCCGGTGAGTCTGAGGATCCGGAGAAGAACATCCCGCGCGCGGTGCGCCAGGTCTTCTGGCGTATCCTGCTGTTCTACGTTTTCGCCATTTTGATTATCAGCCTGATCATTCCGTACACCGACCCGAGCCTGCTGCGCAACGACGTGAAGGATATCTCCGTCAGCCCGTTCACGCTGGTCTTCCAGCACGCCGGTCTGCTGTCGGCGGCGGCGATCATGAACGCGGTTATCCTGACCGCCGTTCTGTCGGCCGGTAACTCCGGGATGTACGCTTCCACGCGTATGCTGTACACCCTGGCCTGCGACGGCAAAGCGCCGCGTATTTTCTCGAAGCTGTCGCGTGGCGGCGTGCCGCGCAACGCGCTGTACGCGACCACTGTTATCGCGGCGCTGTGCTTCCTGACGTCCATGTTCGGCAACCAGACGGTGTACCTGTGGCTGCTGAACACCTCCGGGATGACCGGCTTTATCGCCTGGCTGGGGATTGCGATCAGCCACTATCGTTTCCGTCGTGGCTATGTTCTGCAGGGTAACGATATTAATAATCTGCCGTATCGTTCCGGGTTCTTCCCGCTGGGGCCGATCTTCGCCTTCGTGCTGTGCCTGATCATCACCCTCGGGCAGAACTACGAAGCGTTCCTCAAGGACACAATCGACTGGGGCGGCGTGGCGGCGACCTACATCGGTATTCCGCTGTTCCTCGTCATCTGGTTTGGTTACAAGCTGGCGAAAGGCACCCGCTTTGTTCGCTACAGCGAAATGACCTTCCCGGACCGCTTTAAGCGTTAATCTTCGCGATTGTGTGATAAAAGCCCTCTGAAAAGAGGGCTTTTTTTATGTCCGCACGGTTACAACTTGACACAATTCTTCATAATTATATTGATAATCGTAATCATTATCTTTATCATTTTCGCCCATTACGGATGAAGCCACTCCCCGTCTCTGCCATTGGGTCAGACTGACATTGGGCGACCAGCCACATCGACGAGAAAACAGCGCGAGCATGCCGCCGACAGAGCGACAGGCCGCCAGCGCGTGTGAGCAGCACCTTTTTGTTTGTTTGGTTGTACACCTCATGGAGATTTGGAATGTTCAGGTTAAACCCTTTTATCCGGGCGGGATTGTCTGCGTCCGTCGTATCCTTGGCGTTTCCGGCCCTCGCCGATGTAAATGAAGAAACGCTGGTGGTGACCGCCTCGGCCACTGAACAGAGCGTCAAAGACGCGCCGGCGAGCATCAGCGTCATCACCCAGCAGGATTTACAACGTAAGCCCGTCCAGAACCTGAAAGACGTACTGCGCGATGTCCCTGGGGTCCAGCTCACTAACGAAGGGGATAACCGCAAGGGCGTCAGCATTCGCGGTCTGAGCAGCAGCTATACCCTGATCCTTGTCGACGGGAAACGCGTCAACTCCCGGAACGCCGTCTTCCGCCATAATGACTTCGACCTGAACTGGATCCCGGTGGATGCCATCGAACGTATCGAGGTGGTGCGCGGCCCGATGTCCTCCCTTTACGGCTCCGATGCGCTCGGCGGCGTGGTCAACATTATTACCAAAAAAATCGGCCAGAAATGGACCGGGACGCTGAGTGCCGATACCACCATTCAGGAACACCGCGACCGCGGCGATACCTGGAACGGCCAGTTCTTCACCAGCGGTCCGCTGATCGACGGCGTGCTCGGGATGAAGGCCTACGGCAGCCTGGCAAAACGCGCCAAGGACGATCCGCAGTCTTCCAGCAGCGCCACTGGCGAGACGCCGCGCATTGAGGGCTTCACCAGTCGCGATGGCAATGTTGAATTCGCCTGGACGCCGGGCGAAAACCATGATTTTACGGCGGGCTATGGCTTTGACCGTCAGGATCGTGATTCCGATTCCCTTGACCGCAACCGCCTTGAGCGTGAGAACTACTCCCTGAGCCATAACGGCCGCTGGGATATGGGCAATAGCGAGCTCAAGTTCTACGGCGAAAAGGTGGATAACAAAAATCCGGGACAGAACGGGACCATTACCTCGGAAAGCAATGCCATCGACGGCAAATATGTCCTGCCGCTGGACATGATTAACCAGCTGGTAACCTTCGGCGGCGAATGGCGCCACGATAAACTGAAAGATCCGGTCAACCTGAGCAGCGGCAGCCAGTCGACCTCCGCCAGCCAGTATGCCCTGTTTATCGAAGACGAATGGCGCATCATCGAGCCGCTGTCGCTGACCACCGGCATTCGTATGGACGACCACCAGACCTATGGCGATCACTGGAGCCCGCGTGCCTATCTGGTGTATAACGCCACCGATACCGTCACCGTCAAAGGCGGCTGGGCGACGGCGTTTAAAGCCCCGTCGCTGCTGCAGCTTAACCCTGACTGGACCACCAACTCCTGCCGCGGCTCGTGCAGCATCATCGGTAACCCGGATCTGAAACCGGAAACCAGTGAAAGCTTCGAGCTCGGTCTCTACTACCGTGGGGAAGAGGGCTGGCTGGAAGATGTCGAAGGCAGCATCACCACCTTCCAGAATAATGTCGACGATATGATCGATGTTCTGCGCACCTCCAGCGCCAGCGAAGCGCCGGGCTACCCGAACTTTGTCGGCTGGAAAACCGTCAACGGCAAGCGCGTGCCGATCTTCCGCTATTTCAACGTCAACAAAGCCCGCATCAAAGGGGTGGAGACGGAGGTGAAGATCCCGTTTGGCGATGAGTGGAAGCTGACGATGAACTACACCTACAACGATGGCCGCGATCTGAGCAATGGCGGCGACAAACCGCTGCAGACGCTGCCGTTCCATACCGCCAACGGCACGCTTGACTGGAAACCGCTGGACGACTGGTCCTTCTACGTGACGGCCAACTATACCGGCCAGCAGCGCTCGGTGAGCGCCACCGGCAAAACGCCGGGCGGCTACACCCTGTTTGACGTTGGCGCGGCATGGCAGGTGACCAAAAACGTGAAACTGCGCTCCGGGGTGCAGAACGTGGGTGATAAAGATCTGAGCCGGGACGACTACAGCTATACCGAAGAGGGCCGTCGCTACTTTATGGCGGTGGATTATCGCTTCTGATCGTCGGCACTAAAACGTGGCCTGCGGGCCTGAGCATGCGCCGCGAAGCTGCTTCGCGGCGTATTGGTGTTTAGCCAAAGAGATGCTGCGCATGGAAGCGCAGATGGTCTTCAATAAACGAGGCAATGAAGTAATAGCTGTGGTCGTAGCCAGGCTGGATACGCAGCGTTAACGGCCAGGCCTTCTGGCGGGCGGTTTCCGCCAGCACGGCCGGCTGTAATTGCCCGGCGAGGAACGGATCGTTATCGCCCTGGTCGATCAGCGTCGGCACGGCGTCAGCCGGCTGGCTGGCCTGCATCAACGCGCAGCTGTCCCACGACTGCCATGTCGATTCATCCGCGCCCAGATAGGCGGTAAACGCTTTCTTGCCCCACGGCACCTGGCCGGGATTGACGATCGGCGCGAAGGCGGAGACGCTGGCGTAGCGGCCCGGATTTTTGAGCGCCATCACCAGCGCGCCGTGACCGCCCATCGAGTGGCCGCTGATGGCGCAGCGTTCGCCGACGCTAAACTCGCTACGGATCAGCGCGGGCAGTTCATCGCGCAGATAATCATACATTCGATAGTGCGCCGCCCACGGCGCCTCGGTGGCATTCAGGTAGAAGCCGGCGCCTTGCCCCAGATCGTATCCGTCATCGTTGGCGACCTCATCACCGCGCGGGCTGGTATCCGGCATCACCAGCGCGATGCCCAGCTCAGCGGCAATGCGCTGGGCGCCCGCCTTGGTGGTAAAGTTTTCGTCGTTACAGGTCAGCCCGGATAGCCAGTACAGTACCGGCGGCGGCGTTTCGCGCTCAGGCGGTAAAAAAATGCTGAACGTCATGGCGCAGTTCAGGACAGGGGAGTGATGACGCCAGCGTTGTTGCCGACCGTCAAAACAGCGATGCTCTTCAAGCAGTTCCATGCAAGGCTCCTCGAAAGGGGTGTGCGCGTAAACGTTCATAATACAGATATTTCATTAGCCGGTGAGTAACTTTCACTTTCTCCTTTTGAGAACTTACTGCATCATTAATGCAACTTATAGCCAACATGCCGGTGTAGCGATGGCGCTTATGGATGCGTACAGCGGTCAGATCATTCCGGATTCGGCGATAAGGATTTGGCGCTGCGCCTGAGGCGTGGCTCCAGGCCCTAATAAAAGGCAGCGCCAATTTCAATAATTATCGTTACGGCTACTGGATTCTGTGCGCCACCTCACGCACAATGAATACAAACTTTGCCCCCAGAAAAAGCAAAGAGCGCCACACCTGCAGGAGAAACCCAAATGTCATCACTGAGTAAAGAAGCCGTCCTCGTTCATGAAGCGCTGGTCGCTCGTGGGCTGGAGACGCCGATGCGTGCGCCAGTACAAGAAATTGATAACGAAACACGCAAGCGTTTGATTACCGGTCATATGACCGAGATTATGCAACTGCTGAATCTGGATCTGAGTGATGACAGTCTGATGGAGACCCCGCATCGCATCGCCAAAATGTATGTCGATGAGATCTTCTCCGGGCTGGATTACTCCCGCTTCCCAAAAATCACCGTCATTGAAAACAAAATGAAGGTTGATGAAATGGTTACCGTGCGCGATATCACCCTGACCAGCACCTGCGAACACCATTTCGTTACCATCGATGGTAAAGCGACAGTAGCCTATATCCCGAAAGATTCGGTTATCGGCCTGTCGAAAATCAACCGCATCGTGCAGTTCTTCGCCCAGCGTCCGCAGGTCCAGGAGCGTCTGACCCAGCAGATCCTGATTGCGCTGCAGACGCTGCTCGGCACCAGCAACGTGGCGGTATCCATTGACGCGGTGCATTACTGCGTGAAGGCGCGCGGCATTCGCGATGCGACCAGCGCTACCACCACCACCTCTCTCGGCGGCCTGTTTAAATCCAGCCAGAATACCCGCCAGGAATTCCTGCGCGCAGTACGTCACCACAACTAAAACGGAGCAGGGTACATGGAGAGAAATGTCACGCTGGACTTTGTCCGCGGCGTCGCCATCCTCGGTATCCTGCTTCTCAATATCAGCGCCTTCGGCTTGCCGAAGGCCGCTTACCTCAATCCCGCCTGGTCTGGAAGCGCGACTCTCAGCGATACCTGGACGTGGGCACTCCTCGACCTGCTGGCACAGGTGAAGTTTCTCACCCTGTTCGCGTTGCTGTTTGGCGCCGGTCTGCAGCTGCTGCTCCCGCGAGGGAAGCGCTGGATCCAGTCGCGGCTGACGCTGCTGGCGCTGCTCGGTTTCATTCACGGTCTTTTTTTCTGGGATGGCGACATTCTGCTGGCCTACGCCCTGGTGGGGCTGGTGAGCTGGCGCATGGTGCGTGAGGCGCACCATGTCAAATCGCTGTTCAATACCGGGGTGGTGCTCTACCTCATCGGCATTGCGGTGCTGGTCCTGCTGGGGATGATCTCCGGGACGGCGGCGAATCGCTCCTGGGTGCCGGACGCAGCGAACCTGCAATATGAGCAGTACTGGAAGCTGCACGGAGGCATGGAGGCAGTCAGCAACCGGGCGGATATGCTATCGGACAATCTGCTGGCACTGGGCGCCCAGTATGGCTGGCAGCTGGCGGGGATGATGCTGATGGGCGCAGCGCTGATGCGCAGCGGCTGGCTCAAAGGGCAGTTCAGCCTGCGTCACTACCGGCGCACGGGGGTGCTGCTGGTGGTGGCCGGGATGGCGGTGAATCTGCCGGCAATATTCGCCCAGTGGTATCTGGCCTGGGACTATCGCTGGTGCGCGTTTTTGCTGCAGGCGCCGCGCGAACTGAGCGCCCCCCTGCAGGCTATCGGCTATGCCTCGCTGGCCTGGGGTTACTGGCCGCAGCTGTGCCGTTTCCGCCTGGTGGGCGCTATCGCCTGCGTTGGACGCATGGCGCTGACCAACTACCTGCTGCAGACCCTGATCTGCACCACCCTGTTTTATCATCTCGGGCTGTTTATGCGCTTCGATCGTCTGCAGCTGCTGGCCTTTGTTCCCCCCATCTGGGCTGTTAACCTCCTCGTCTCATCGCTGTGGCTGCGCCGCTTCCGCCAGGGGCCGGTGGAATGGCTGTGGCGTCAGTTAACCCTGCGTGCGTCAGGCACATCATTGAAAGACACATCCAGATAACGATCTCGATCACAATCATTAACAAAACGGATGTAAACGTTTCCAGCCGTGTGACTTCACTCACGTAGCGGACCGCGGGTCGCTGCCAGAATAGCCTCCTTGCTGAGCACAGGAGGTGAATGTGACGTGCTGTAATTCTCTTAAGGTCGCAGAGTATGATCACCATTCGTGATGTCGCCCGCCAGGCGGGCGTATCCGTGGCCACCGTGTCGCGGGTGCTGAACAACAGCGCGCTGGTGAGTCCGGATACGCGCGACGCCGTGATGAAAGCGGTGACCCAACTGGGCTACCGGCCCAACGCCAACGCCCAGGCGCTGGCCACCCAGGTGAGCGATACCATCGGCGTGGTGGTGATGGACGTCTCCGACGCCTTCTTCGGCGCGCTGGTGAAAGCGGTGGATACCGTCGCCCAGCAGCATCAGAAGTATGTGCTGATCGGCAACAGCTATCACGAGGCAGAAAAAGAGCGCCACGCCATCGAGGTGCTGATCCGCCAGCGCTGCTCGGCGCTGATCGTCCATTCGAAAGCGCTCAGCGATGATGAACTGAGCGACTTTATGCAACATATCCCGGGGATGGTGCTGATCAACCGCATCGTGCCGGGCTTTGCCCATCGCTGCGTCGGGCTCGACAACGTCAGCGGCGCGCTGATGGCCACCCGCATGCTGCTCAATCACGGCCACCAGCGCATCGGCTACCTCTCCTCGAATCACGGCATTGAAGATGACGATATGCGCCGGGAAGGGTGGAGCAAAGCGCTGCAGGAGCAGGGCATCATCGCCCCGGATAGCTGGGTCGGTTCTGGCTCCCCGGATATGCAGGGCGGCGAAGCGGCGATGGTCGAACTGCTGGGGCGTAATCTCGGTCTCACCGCAGTGTTTGCCTATAACGACAGCATGGCGGCCGGCGCGCTGACGACGCTGAAGGACAACGGCATTGTCGTGCCGCAGCATCTGTCGCTGATTGGCTTTGATGATATTCCTATTTCCCGTTACACCGATCCTCAGCTCACCACCGTGCGCTATCCGGTGATGTCGATGGCGAAACTGGCCACCGAGCTGGCGCTGCTGGGGGCGGCCGGCAAGCTGGATCGCGAGGCAACGCACTGCTTTATGCCGACGCTGGTGCGCCGTCATTCCGTTGCCCAGCGGCAAACTGTGGGGCCGATCACTAACTGAAGCGGTGATGGGATGTAACCGCTTTCAATTTGTGAGTAAATTCACAGTATATTAACATTCGCCTGATTATGATGGCAGCGTTTACCAGTCTGAACCACGAGGTGATGGGTTATCCTCACTTTTTTAAGTAGGAACAAGGCGTTAAACGAGTTTTAGAGTCGTATTTTTCTGGAGCGTTACCCGACACGGAAGACCGAATTTTCGTCGTGAAATGCGTTGTGCGGTAACACTAATGCAACAAATCCCGCCCGCACTTTTTCACAATAATGACCCTGCATAATAAAACCGGAGATTCCATGAATAAGAAGGTGTTTACCCTGTCTGCTGTAATGGCTGGTCTGTTATTTGGCGCCGCAGCACACGCAGCAGATACCCGTATCGGCGTGACGATTTATAAATATGACGACAACTTTATGTCGGTGGTGCGTAAGGCGATTGAAAAAGATGGCAAATCCGCGCCTGACGTCCAGTTGCTGATGAATGATTCGCAGAACGACCAGTCGAAACAAAACGATCAGATTGACGTGCTGTTGGCGAAAGGCGTGAAGGCGTTGGCGATTAACCTGGTTGACCCGGCGGCAGCGGGAACGGTGATCGAAAAAGCGCGCGGGCAGAATATTCCGGTGGTGTTCTTCAACAAAGAGCCTTCCCGCAAAGCACTGGATAGTTACGACAAAGCTTATTACGTCGGTACCGATTCGAAAGAGTCCGGGATTATTCAGGGCGATCTGATCGCCAAGCACTGGAAAGCCAACCCGAACTGGGATCTGAACAAAGATGGCCAGATTCAGTTCGTCCTGTTGAAAGGCGAGCCGGGCCATCCGGATGCGGAAGCGCGTACCACCTACGTTATCAAAGAGCTGAATGATAAAGGTCTGAAGACCCAACAGCTGCAGCTGGATACCGCCATGTGGGATACCGCTCAGGCGAAAGACAAAATGGACGCCTGGCTCTCCGGCCCGAATGCGAACAAGATTGAAGTGGTGATCGCCAATAACGATGCCATGGCGATGGGTGCGGTTGAAGCGCTGAAAGCGCACAACAAGAGCAGCATTCCGGTATTCGGCGTCGATGCCCTGCCAGAAGCGCTGGCGCTGGTGAAATCCGGTGCGATGGCCGGTACCGTGCTGAACGATGCCAACAACCAGGCGAAAGCAACCTTCGATCTGGCGAAAAATCTTGCAGCAGGTAAAGAAGCCGCGGCGGGCACCAACTGGAAAATTGACAACAAAATTGTTCGCGTACCTTACGTGGGCGTCGATAAAGACAACCTGAGCCAGTTTACCGGCAAATAATCGTGATGTGAGTTGCGGGCGTGGTTCATCCACGCCCGATTATTCCTGATACAGAACCAGACTCCTGCTGGCGTTATTGCGCCGGACGGGGCGTGCATGAACGCAGCCAGGTATAACTATGGTCAGCAATAATAGCGAACGGTCAGGCGAGTATTTGTTGGAGATGACCAACATCAACAAATCGTTTCCTGGCGTCAAGGCTCTTGATAATGTCAACCTGAAGGTTCGTCCGCACTCCATTCATGCGTTAATGGGTGAGAACGGCGCCGGCAAATCGACATTATTAAAATGCCTTTTTGGGATCTATCAAAAAGATTCCGGTAGCATTCTTTTTCAGGGAAAAGAGATCGATTTCCATTCGGCGAAAGAAGCCCTGGAAAACGGTATATCGATGGTGCATCAGGAATTAAACCTGGTATTACAGCGTTCGGTCATGGATAACATGTGGCTTGGGCGTTATCCCACTAAAGGCATGTTCGTCGATCAGGAGAGAATGTACCGGGATACCAAGGCGATTTTTGATGAACTGGATATTGATATCGACCCGCGCGCCCGCGTCGGCACCTTATCGGTATCCCAGATGCAGATGATTGAGATCGCCAAGGCGTTTTCCTATGACGCTAAAATCGTCATCATGGATGAGCCCACGTCATCGCTGACGGAAAAAGAGGTCAACCATCTGTTTAAGATCATCCGCAAGCTGAAAGATCGCGGCTGCGGTATCGTCTATATCTCGCACAAGATGGAAGAAATTTTCCAGCTGTGCGATGAAATTACCATCCTGCGCGACGGCCAGTGGATTGCCACCCAGCCGCTGGAAGGATTGGATATGGACAAGATCATCGCCATGATGGTCGGGCGCTCGCTCAATCAGCGTTTCCCGGATCGCGAAAACACCCCAGGCGAAGTGATCCTCGAGGTGCGCAATCTGACGTCGCTGCGCCAGCCGTCCATTCGTGATATTTCCTTCGACCTGCATAAAGGCGAAATTCTCGGTATCGCCGGCCTGGTGGGCGCTAAACGCACCGATATCGTGGAGACGCTGTTCGGGATCCGTGAGAAGGCCAGCGGCACCATCACCCTGCACGGTAAGAAGATCAACAACCACAGCGCCAACGAGGCGATTAACCACGGTTTTGCACTGGTGACCGAGGAGCGGCGCTCCACCGGGATTTATGCCTATCTGGATATCGGTTTTAACTCTCTGATTTCCAATATTAAGAAATATAAAAACAGCCTCGGCTTGCTGGATAATTCGCGAATGAAGAGCGATACCCAGTGGGTCATTGACTCGATGCGCGTTAAAACCCCCGGGCAGCATACGCAGATCGGTTCGCTTTCCGGTGGTAACCAGCAAAAGGTCATTATAGGCCGCTGGCTGCTGACCCAGCCGGAGATCCTGATGCTGGATGAGCCGACGCGCGGTATCGACGTCGGCGCCAAATTCGAGATCTACCAGCTGATTGCCGAGCTGGCTAAAAGAGACAAAGGGATCATTATTATTTCTTCCGAAATGCCGGAACTGCTGGGGATTACCGACCGCATTCTGGTGATGAGCAATGGCCTTGTCGCGGGCATTGTTGAGACTAAAACCACCACGCAAAACGAGATACTGCGTCTTGCGTCATTGCACCTTTAAGATCAGGGGCTTCACATGAGTGCGTTAAATAAAAAGAGTTTTCTCACTTACCTGAAAGAGGGTGGGATATATGTCGTCCTTCTGGTCCTGTTGGCCATTATTATTTTCCAGGATCCGACATTTTTAAGTCTGCTCAACCTGAGTAATATTCTGACCCAGTCCTCGGTGCGTATTATTATTGCCCTGGGCGTGGCCGGACTTATCGTCACGCAGGGGACCGACCTCTCCGCCGGACGTCAGGTGGGACTGGCCGCGGTCATTGCCGCCACCATGCTGCAGGCGGTGGATAATGCCAACAAGGTGTTCCCGGATATGGCGACCATGCCGATCCCGTTGGTGATCCTGCTGGTGTGCGCCATCGGGGCGGTCATCGGCCTGATTAACGGGATTGTCATCGCCTACCTGAACGTGACGCCGTTTATTACCACCCTCGGCACCATGATCATCGTGTACGGTATTAACTCGCTGTACTACGACTTTGTGGGCGCGTCGCCGATCTCCGGTTTTGACAGCCACTTCTCCCATTTCGCCCAGGGGTTTGTGGCGCTGGGCTCGTTCCGCTTGTCCTACATTACCTTCTACGCGCTGATTGCCGTCTTCTTTGTCTGGATCCTGTGGAACAAGACGCGTTTTGGTAAAAACATCTTCGCTATCGGCGGTAACCCGGAAGCGGCGAAAGTCTCCGGGGTTAACGTAGCGTTGAACCTGCTGATGATCTATGCCCTCTCCGGCGTGTTCTACGCCTTCGGCGGCCTGCTGGAAGCCGGGCGTATCGGCTCGGCGACCAATAACCTCGGCTTTATGTATGAACTGGACGCCATTGCCGCCTGCGTGGTGGGCGGCGTATCGTTCAGCGGCGGGGTAGGGACAGTGTTTGGCGTGGTGACCGGGGTGATTATCTTTACCGTCATCAACTACGGCCTGACCTATATCGGCGTCAACCCTTACTGGCAGTACATCATTAAGGGGGCGATTATTATCTTCGCCGTGGCGCTGGACTCCCTGAAATACGCCCGTAAGAAATAAGATTGAACGCATAAAAAACCCGCGCCTGGCGCGGGTTTTTTATATCTGAAACGAATGCGTTGATGGAGGCTACTTTTCTTTCTGCAGCTCCAGCAGCTGCTCCGGAGTGACTGCCGGGTAGGACTGGGCGTCATCCGGTACGTCATGCTGTTGAGCCGGAATCGGGATGAGAGGGCCGAGAAAGCGCGGTTCCCGTTTGAAGATATAGAGGTCCGCCAGCGCGCCAAAACGGGCGCCGAACTCGCGCAGCCTTACGCTCCACATATCCTTCGGCGATGGCACCGCGTAGCACTGGGCCTGGATCCCCATATGCAGGGCGATAAACAGCGCCCGTTCGCAGTGGAAGCGCTGGGTGATGATAATGAAGTCGTTGGTGTCGAACACTTTACGGGTGCGGACAATCGAGTCGAGCGTACGGAAGCCGGCATAGTCCAGCACGATATCGGCGGGATCGACGCCGCCTTTAATCAGGTCCCGACGCATGGTCATCGGTTCATTGTAGCTTTGCAGAGCATTATCGCCGCTCAGCAGCAGATAGTTGACCTTGCCGCTGTTGTAGGCGTTCAGCGCACCCTGGATGCGGTAGCGGTAATACTGATTGATGACGCCAGTGCGGTAATATTTGGCGGTGCCCAGCACCACGCCGACCTGACGATAGGGCAGGTCCTGCAGCTCATCATAGATATAGGGCGCGGTTTTCCAGCTCATCCAGCGGTCAAGGCCCAGCACGGTCAACAGCAGCAGGCCGAGCAGGACTAACAGGCTGTAGAACACACGCTTTAACATGAACTTGGCTCAATAATAGACAACGGAGTCTTCAGGCTACTTTACCCGCCGGGTAAGCGCAAGAAACCCGCGTTTGATTGCGGGGATTTTCAGCAATATAGACAGATCGCCGAACGCAGGTCGGGGAAGGCGTGAGCCGACACCCGACATAGAGATCTTCAGCTCGCAATGGAACGGACGGTAGGTCGGGTAAGCGTAGCGCCACCCGACAACATCACGGTATAACAGGTCGGCCGGATAAGGCGAAACCGTCATCCGGCAATCTGCTCAGGCTGATCAACCTAACAGCACCCGCTCGATATTCTGGCAGCCCAGCGCCTTCAGGGTGGCGACGGTGGCATCCCATTGGATCAGCGCCGCGTCGGCTTTCTCCGCCAGGATTGCCCGCTGGATATCGGGATAATCATAGCCATTGAGGCTCAGGAGATTCAGCGCCCCCTGCAACGGCGGCAGCGTCGGATTGAACGCCGCGTTTTCCGCATAGCTGCCGCTGAAAATGGTGCCGTCTTTCAGCTCCAGCGCCACGCCGGAAGGCGAGTGGCTGTAGGGTGCATGGCAGCGGTTGGCGGCCTGAATGGCTGCCTGGGTCAGGGCATCGCCGCTCACCGGGAAGCCATGGTCCTGTTCATCCATCAGCAGGGTTTTGATCTCCAGGTCTTTCGGACCAAAGGCGTCCGGCAGATAGTGCTCCAGGGCATGCGCTTCGCGGCCCGGCAGATGAATGCGCAGCGCCAGTCCGCTGTTCAGTTCGTTCATAAACTGACGGCAATGGCCGCACGGCGTGTAGTTCACCGTAATAGCGCGCAGGGAGGTCTCGCCGCGCAGCCAGGCGTGGCTGATGGCGCTCTGTTCCGCGTGAACGGTCTGCTGCATGGTCGCGCCGAGAAATTCCATATTGCCGCCAAAGTACCAGCGGCCGCTGACGCCGCGGGCGATAGCCCCGACGTTAAAATGAGAAAGGTCGGCGCGCGCGCAGGCGGCAGCAAGCGGCAGTAGCGCAAAGGCCAGCGCGTCTTCGTCCAGACCTGTCGCCTGCTGCAGCGTCGCCACCTGATCGGCTTCGAGCAGCGCCGGGAAGTGCGGGTCGGCGAGCATCGGGGCGATGGCTGCCTGCAGGTCTGCTGCCAGAGTCGTCAAAGCAGCTTGAAAACGTGAGTGCATAGCGTTGCCTCATAACAATGTAATGGGAAGCCAGTGTACGGGCGTCCCGCGGTCTCATATGTGATGAATATCTCATTGTTTATGCAACTTTGATTTGTTGCATTAAAAAATGTGACTTAAATCACAATTCATCCCACCACCGCGAGGATCAGCGGAAATAAGAACGGCGCCATCAACGAGGTGATGATCCCGCACAGCACCAGCGCCAGCGAGCTAAACGCCCCTTCCTGATAGTCCAGTTCCGCACAGCGGGCGGTGCCGAGGGCGTGCGAGGCGGTACCCATTGACAGGCCGCGTGATGCTTTGGTGCGAATGCGCATCAGGTTAAGCAGCGTATGGCCGAATACCGCGCCGAGGATGCCGACAAAAATCACGCACACGGCGCTGATGGCCGGAATGCCGCCGATGCTGCCGCTGACCGCCATGGCAATCGGCGTAGTGACTGACTTAGGCAGAATAGAGGCGGCGATTTGCGGCGTGGCGCCCATCAGCAGGGCGACGGTGGTACCGGTGATCATCGCCACGCAGCTGCCGATAAAGCAGATGGTGATGATTGATTTCCAGCGCGCGCGGATCTGATGCAGTTGCTCATACAGTGGAAAGGCCAGCGCGACCACCGCCGGCTGCAGCAGATCGTTCAGGACTTTACTGCCGGCAAAATAACGCTCATAGGAGATCCCGGTCAGCAGCAGAAACGGAATTATGACTACCATCGCCACCAGTAGCGGGTTGAGCAGCGGGAACTTAAAGCGGGCCGCCAGCCTGCGGGCGAGAAAAAAGACGATCAGGGTTAGCGGCAGCGACCACCAGATTTCATGCATCATTTTTCTTTTCCTTTTGCCCAATCACTTTACGTTCGCCATGCACCAGGTGAGAGCTCCAGCTCACCACCACGAATACCACCAGGGTGCTGATAGCGCAGGAGATAACCACAGGCCCCAGCTGGGCGCGTAGCAGATCCCAGTACTGCATCACGCCGACGCCGATCGGCACGAACAGCAGCGCCATATAGCGGATCAGGATATTGCAGCCAGGATTGACCCACTGCGGCGGCATAATTTGCAGCGCCAGCAGCACGAAGAGGATCAGCATGCCGATGATGCTGCCGGGGATAGTGATGGGCAGCAGCCCGGCGATAAAAATTCCGGCGTATAAGCAGGCGTAAATCAGGACGAAGGCCCGCAGGTACTGCCAGATAATAGTCAGCGATTTACTCATGGTAATAACCCTTGATGAAGTGCATTCATCATACAATTAATCCCTAAAATGTGCTACCGATCACATCATGAATTCTACGCATAGCGCTGATAGCGTACGGGAACAATAGCCTCTCCTGGCAGGACCCGACAGCTTGCAGCTTAGGGTATATCGGGCCCCACGCTACCTTTTTGAACGAGGCGCGGCAAATAAAGGCGGCATGAGACGCCGCAGACTCCTGTAAAGCATAGAGATTATCTCATCGCTTTGCCGCATTCGCCGAACGGGGAACGGCGTACGGCGGGCCGGACGCATTGAGCGCTTTCAACCAGTGCCCGGAGGCGCTACCATAGCGCC
Organism: Klebsiella sp. K-Nf6; assembly: GCF_002806655.1. Lineage (NCBI taxonomy): Bacteria > Pseudomonadati > Pseudomonadota > Gammaproteobacteria > Enterobacterales > Enterobacteriaceae > Klebsiella > Klebsiella sp. K-Nf6. The sequence continues at coordinate 262,182 of NZ_PIBN01000004.1, forward strand.
TCTTTTTTTTCCGGGTAACGATATGCGTGTTCTACTGGCGCCGATGGAAGGCGTGCTCGATTCGCTGGTGCGCGAGCTGCTGACAGAGGTTAACGATTACGATCTGTGCATCACCGAATTTCTGCGCGTGGTGGATCAACTGCTGCCGGTAAAATCGTTCTACAGGCTGTGCCCGGAACTGCATCACCAGAGCCGCACGCCGTCCGGCACCCGCGTGCGCGTCCAGCTGCTGGGACAATATCCCGAGTGGCTGGCGGAAAACGCCGCCCGCGCGGTGGCGCTGGGTTCGTGGGGTGTGGATTTAAACTGCGGCTGTCCGTCTAAGCTGGTGAACGGCAGCGGCGGCGGGGCGACGTTGCTGAAAGATCCGGAGCTGATCTATCGCGGCGCGAAAGCCATGCGCGAAGCGGTTCCCGATCATCTGCCGGTGACCGTCAAGGTGCGACTCGGCTGGGACAGCGGCGAACGGCGCTTCGAAATCGCCGATGCGGTGCAGCAGGCCGGGGCCAGCGAGCTGGTGGTTCACGGCCGCACCAAAGAAGATGGCTACAAAGCCGAACGCATCAACTGGCAGGCGATCGGCGAGATCCGCCAGCGCCTGACTATCCCGGTGGTCGCCAACGGTGAAATCTGGGACTGGCAAAGCGCCCAGGACTGCATGGCCGTCACCGGCTGCGATTCGGTGATGATTGGCCGCGGGGCACTCAACGTGCCGAACCTCAGCCGGGTGATCAAATACAATGAACCGCGGATGCCGTGGCCGCAGGTGGTCCAGTTGTTGCAAAAATATACCCGCCTGGAAAAGCAGGGCGACACCGGTCTGTATCATGTGGCGAGAATTAAGCAGTGGTTAGGCTATTTACGCAAGGAATATAGCGAGGCGCTGACCCTGTTTAATGAAATTCGTGCCCTGCAAACATCTGCTGAAATAGCGGCGGCCATTGCCCGCTATTAAACGCCATACTGTTATTTGCTTCACATATTATTACTTGCCTGCCTATTGCTGGTAGGCATGAGTTGAATAAAGTGATAATGTGCGGTCAATCAATTCAGGATTGCTACTGAACCCAGGCAAAACCTAAGCACTTTCGTCATTCGTGGCGGAAAGTGCTTAGGTTTTTTTTTGGCAAAAATTTAATGGTGAAAAAATGATGATGTAAAACAATGAATTGTAATTAACGCTTTCTCTGGCATCGTCGCGGTTTTATTACCGGCGGACGCCCCTTGCCATTCATTTTTTAAAAAAGAAAACAGGTAAATAAATAGCCTGGGGATCCCCTTTGTTTTTATTCAGTCACGGTGGATATCACAATGCATAACAAAAAAATAAATCAGCTTTTGATCGGCGCAGCGCTGGCGGCAATGGTGCCTGCCGTGAGCGCCGCGGAAACTCCGGCGTGGAACGGCAGCGTGCTGGGGTTCGAAGCCGGGCAGCAGGGGCTGCTGGGCGATATGCTGGGCATTCGTCCGATCCTCGAAGAGAACGGCTTTCATTATAATCTCGGGTATCTTAACGAGATGGCATACAACGCCGGCGGCGGTTATGACCATGATAAACACCTGGCCTATATTGACCAGGTGGCGCTGACCTTTACCCAGGATCTGGAGCGCTGGACCGGCATACCGGACGCGCGTCTCGAAGGCAACATCGTCAACCGTAACCACGATGATAACCTCACCACGAAACGGCTGCAGGATCCGCGGGTGAGTTTCAACGATCTGTCGCAGGAGAGCTGGGGAGGCGGGTCGATCACCCGCCTCGGCTGGCTGACCTTTGCCCGCAGCTTTGACGACCGTCGCCTGACCTGGCGCATCGGCATGATGAACAAGGTGCAAACCTTCGACCAGATCATACCCTGCGATTTTCAACTGCTGACCCAGTGCGGTGGTAAATCGGCCAACTCGCTGACCTGGAATAACTGGAACATCCACACCTGGGGCACCACCCTGGAGTACAAGCTGACGCCGACGGTCACCCTGAAAGGCGGGGTGATGGAGCAAAACCCGCAGGCTACCGCGCGCAGCCACGCCTGGAGTTGGTCGACGAAGGGCAGCAAAGGCATTTTACTGCCGATGGAGATCGAAACCCGTCCGCTGATTAATGGCCTGCCGGGAGCCTATAACCTGGGTGTGGTCTGGACTAATGCACCGCAAACCGATCTCTACAGCGGCAAATCCGGCGGCGCCGGGGCGACCGATCCGCAAGGCTACGCCGAGCACGACAGCACCTGGTTTATGTACGCCGGCCTGAACCAGCAGATCACTCGCCACGCCGACGACCCGCTGCGGGGGATGAGCGTCTCGCTGAGCGGCAGCCTCAGCGACCAGCGCAGCAACTATATCCACTCCGCCGTCGCCGCCTCAATGCGCTACCGCGGGCTGTTTGACGCCCGCCCGGAGGACTGGATTGGCTTTGGTCTGACGTGGATCGACATGAGCAGCCACTACGCACGCAACCAGCGCTATATGAACCAGATCAGCGGGGCCACCGACTATAACGATCCGGCTTACCAGCCGGTGGCCGATCATTCACTGAACGGCGAGCTCTATTATCGCTTCCGCCCGGTTTCCTGGCTGGAGCTGCAGCCGGGCCTGCAGTACTGGCACCGTCCGGGCGGCGTCGCGCAGACCCAGGATGCGTGGGTGGTGGAGTGGAAAACGGTGGTGACTTTCTGATAGTCGCGATCTTAATCACGTTTTTTCACTTGTCAGGTTGAGCGCGCAGCAGAAGTTGTTACAGTGCGGGTGTTGGATTGCAACTGCTGCGGCAGGCAAAACCTGATCACCTGGCGTTTCGTCGGGGGTCAGGTTTTTTTGTTTCTGGGGTCTATATGCAAATCGCCAAAGTACTCAATAACAATGTGGTGGTGGTTCTCGACGAGCACCGGCGCGAACAGGTGGTGATGGGGCGAGGGCTGGCCTTTCAGAAACGCCCGGGCGACGTGCTGGACGACAGTAAAATTGAAAAAGTCTTCGCCTTACAGAGCGATGAACTGGTAGGCCGCTTAGGTGAGTTACTCAGTCAGATACCGTTAGAAGTGATGACCACCTGCGATCGCATTATCGAACTGGCACGCGGGCGGCTGGGCAAGCTACAGGAAAGCTTGTACATCACATTAACGGATCACTGTCATTTTGCTATCGAGCGGCAGAAAAAGGGCATCGCACTGCGTAACGTGCTGCTGTGGGAGATTAAGCGGCTGTATCCGAAGGAGTTCGCGCTGGGCCAGGAGGCAAGGGCCATTATTGCCAAAAGGCTTGGCGTGGAGCTGGCGGAGGATGAAGCCGGATTTATCGCCCTGCATCTGGTGACGGCGCAGCTCAACAGCGAAATGCCGGAGGTCATGCACGTGACCCGGGTGATGCAGGAGATCCTGCAACTGGTGAAGTATCAGCTGCAGCTGAATTACGACGAGGAGTCGCTGAGCTATCAGCGTTTCGTTACCCATCTGAAATTTTTCGCCCAGCGGATGCTGACGCGCACGGTGGTGGAAGATGACGACGTCTCGCTGCACAGCGCGGTGAAAGATAACTACGCCAAAGCGTGGAAGTGTGCGGAAACGGTGGCGACGCATCTGCAAAAGCAGTATCAGCGGTCGCTGACCACCGAAGAGATTATGTTTCTTGCCATTCATATCGAACGGGTAAGAAAAGAGGGGCGTTAATTCCCCCAACAAAACTGGATTGTTACTGCATGATGCAGGCAAAACCTGAGCGCGACGCCCACCGGCGTGGTTCTCGGGTTTTTTTTATTTTTTACTACTCAGTCGCCGGTTGTCTGCGGGCAGCGGCAGTAAGGAAAAGAGCATGGAATATAAAGCACTCGCGCAGGATATTCTCAACCGCGTCGGCGGCAAAGAGAACATTGTGAGTCTGGTTCACTGTGCGACACGTCTGCGTTTTAAACTGAAAGATAACGGCAAAGCCGATGCCGAAGGGCTGAAGGCCAATCCGGGCGTCATTATGGTGGTGGAGAGCGGTGGCCAGTTTCAGGTGGTGATTGGCAACCATGTCCATGATGTCTGGCAGACGGTGCGCCAGGAGGCGGGGTTGAGCGATGACAGCGAGCCGGTTGCCGAGGAGAAAACGGCAAAAGGCTCGGTGTTAAGCGAGCTTATCGACATCATCTCCGGCATCTTTACGCCGTTTATCGGCGTGATGGCGGCGACCGGTCTGCTGAAAGGCCTGCTGGCGCTGGCGGTGACCTGCGGCTGGCTCACGCCAGAGCAGGGGACCTATAAAATCTGGTTTGCCGCCAGCGACGCGCTGTTCTTTTTCTTCCCGCTGTTTCTTGGCTATACCGCCGGGAAGAAGTTTGGCGGTAACCCGTTTATCTCGATGGTGATTGGCGGGGCGTTAACCCACCCGCTGATGATCCAGGCCTTTGAGGCCAGCCAGGCGCCGGGCGCGGCGGTGGAACACTTTCTCGGCATTCCGGTGACCTTTATCAACTACAGCTCGTCAGTGATCCCGATTATTCTCGCCTCGTGGGTCTGCTGCTGGCTGGAGCGTAAGAGCAACGCGCTGCTGCCGTCATCGATGAAAAACTTCTTCACCCCGGCGATCTGCCTGGCGGTGGTGGTCCCGCTTACCTTTCTGGTGATTGGCCCGGTCGCCACCTGGCTGAGTCACCTGCTGGCCAACGGCTACCAGTTTATCTACGCGTTTGCGCCATGGCTGGCGGGCGCGGTACTGGGCGCCATGTGGCAGGTGTGCGTTATTTTCGGCCTGCACTGGGGGCTGGTGCCGTTGATGATCAATAACATGACGGTGCTCGGCCATGACTCCATGCTGCCGATTATCCTTCCGGCGGTGATTGCCCAGGTGGGTGCGGTTCTGGGAATTTTGCTGGCCACCCGCGATGCGCGCCAGCGGGTGCTGGCGGGGTCGGCCTTCTCTGCCGGGCTGTTTGGCATCACCGAGCCGGCTATCTATGGCCTGACCCTGCCGCTGCGTCGTCCGTTTATCTTCGGCTGTATCGCCGGCGCCATCGGCGGGGCGATCACCGCCTACAGTAATAGCCATGCTTACTCGTTCGGTGTGCCGAATATCTTTTTCCCGGCGCAGATGATCCCGCCTGGCGGCATTGACGCCAGCGTCTGGGGGGGGCTTATCGGCACCGGCGTGGCTTTCGTGCTCGCCTGCTTGCTGACCTTCTTCGCTGGCCTGCCGCGTGCCAGCGCCGCACAGGGCGCCGTGGCGGTAGCCCCGGCCTCGGCAAACGACATTCTGGCGCCGATGAGCGGCAGCGTTATCGACCTCGATCAAGTGCCGGACAGCACCTTCGCCAGCGGCTTACTCGGTAAAGGGGTTGCCATTATCCCGGCGGTGGGCAAAGTGATTGCGCCATTCTCGGGCGAAGTGGCCTCCCTGTTTCAGACTAAACATGCCATTGGCCTGCAGAGCGACAGCGGCATTGAGCTGCTGATCCACGTCGGCATCGACACGGTCAAACTCGACGGCGTGCCGTTTACCGCGCATGTCAAAGAAGGTGACAGGGTGCAGGCCGGCGATCTGCTGATTGAGTTTGATCGTCAGGCGATTCTGGATGCCGGTTACGACCTGGCGACCCCGATTATTATCAGCAACAGCGACGACTACCGGGAGATTGATACGGTGGCGTCCAGCGCCGTCGAAGCCGGTCAGCCGCTGTTGTCAGTCAGCCATTAATCACAGGAGAGAGAGATGAAAACATTCCCGGCGGATTTTTTATGGGGCGGCGCGACCGCGGCGAATCAGGTGGAAGGGGCTTATCTTGAAGAGGGCAAAGGCTTATCCACCTCCGATGTGCAGCCGCATGGTGTGTTCGGTGAGGTGGTCGAGCGCGTACCCGGCGACAGCGGTATTAAGGATGTGGCGATCGATTTTTACCATCGCTACCCGGAAGATATCGCTCTGTTCGCCGAGATGGGCTTTAACTGCCTGCGGGTGTCCATCGCCTGGACCCGCATCTACCCCAACGGCGATGACGCCGAGCCCAACGACGCCGGCCTCGCGTTCTACGACAAGCTGTTCGACGAGATGGCGAAGCACAACATCACCCCGCTGGTGACGCTGTCGCATTATGAAATGCCGTGGGCGCTGGTGAAAAACTACGGCGGCTGGGGCAGCCGGGAGGTGATTGGCTTCTTTGAGCGCTACGCCCGCACGGTGTTTAGCCGCTATAAAAATAAGGTCAAACTGTGGCTGACCTTTAACGAAATCAATATGTCGCTGCATGCCCCGATGACCGGCGTCGGCCTGCCGGCTGGCAGCAGCAAAGGCGAGGTGTATCAGGCGATTCACCACCAACTGGTGGCCAGCGCCCTGGCGGTTAAAGCCTGTCACGAGCTGGTGCCTGAGGGCAAAATCGGCAATATGCTGCTCGGCGGGCTGATGTATCCCCTGAGCTGCAAACCGGAAGATGTGTTTGAGACGCTGCAGGAGAACCGCAGCTGGCAGTTCTTCGGCGACGTGCAGGCGCGCGGCGCGTACCCGGGCTATATGCTGCGCTTTTTCCGCGACAATGGCATCACGCTCACCATTACCGACGCCGATCGTGAAGCGCTGAAAACCACCGTCGACTTTATCTCCTTCAGCTACTACATGACCGGCTGCGTCACCGCCGACGAGGCGCTGAACCAGCAGGCGCGCGGCAATATTCTCAGCATGGTGCCGAACCCGCACCTGGCGAGCTCGGAGTGGGGCTGGCAGATAGACCCCCTGGGTCTGCGCACGCTGTTGAACGTGCTGTGGGATCGCTATCAGAAGCCGCTGTTTATCGTGGAAAACGGTCTGGGCGCCAAAGATAAGGTGGAAGCCGATGGCAGCATTAACGATGACTACCGCATCAGTTACCTGAATGACCATCTGGTGCAGGCGCGGGAAGCCATTGACGATGGCGTTGAGCTGATGGGCTTTACCAGCTGGGGGCCGATTGACCTGGTGAGCGCCTCGAAGGCGGAGCTGTCGAAGCGCTACGGCTTTATCTATGTCGACCGCCATGATGATGGCACCGGCACCCTGGCGCGCAGTAAGAAGAAGAGCTTTGACTGGTATAAAGAGGTGATTGCCAGCCGCGGCGCCAGCCTGAAAGCGTAAAGGATGCCCGCCCGGCCATCGCCGGGCGGGGGATTAGCCCGGTTTACGCGCGCGCAGTAAAAAGATCATCGGACGCTCTTTCTCTTCATCCAGGGCGGGCTGTTGGGCAATCTGTTCGGCGCTCGGCCCCCACTCATCCAGCTGCTCCAGCACAAAACCCGCGGCGATAAGCGCGTTTATCCAGCTTGAGAGTTTGCGGTGCTGTTTAATGACGCCCTCCGCAAACCAGTTGCTGACCCGCTCGCCCTCCTGCTGATAGTGACTGACCGGCCAGCTTTTTTTCCCCTGCTCATTCACCTGCCATGCCTGTTGCAGCGGCGCGGTATAGATGGGGTGTTCGGCGGAAAAGACCAGGATGCCGCCCGGGACCAGCGCCTGATGCAGCGTGGCGAAGAGCGGGGCGATGTCCGGTAAGTAATGCAGCGCCAGCGAACTGTAGACCAGATCGCAGCTGTTGGCGGGCAGCGTCAGGGTTTGCAGATCGGCGCAGCGGTAGTCAATCTCATCCCCGCGGGTCATTTCCCGCGCCTGCGCCAGCATCCGCTGGGAGATATCGAAACCGGTTATCTGGCTGGCTCCCTGCTGCTGCGCCCAGCGGCAAAACCAGCCGTAGCCGCAGCCGAGATCCACCACCCGCAAACCGGTTATCGGCGGCAGCATCGCCTGCAGGGAAGGCCACTCCGGTGCGCCATCCAACCCCTTCACCGAGCGATCGAGGGTCGCATAGCCGGCAAAGAAGTGCGGATCGTCATAAATATTCTGGCTCATATTCATCCCTTGAATTGATAAGGTTGTTTATTTTTAGCTAACTAATAATTTAGTCACACGCTTTACTAAACGCGTTTAATTCAATTAACTTATGATAACCAACCTGATTAAGTTATCTGACCTGTCTAATGAAATTGATATTAAATAAAAGCGTGCTGGCGGCATTGCCCCTGGCCATCGCGCTGGCTGGCTGCGCGCCATCACATGAGATTGCTCATCCGCCGCAGCAGCAAATTCCGGCGTCCCATGTTTCCATGGATCTCCCTGCTGCCGTGAAAAATGGCTGGCCGCAGACCGACTGGTGGAAAGACTACCACGATGCCCAACTGGATAATCTGATTCAGCGCGCACTCGCTAATGCGCCGGATATGCAAATTGCCGAACAGCGCATCAGGCTTGCCGAAGCGCAGGCGCGAATGTCGCAGGCGAATCTTGGCCCGGAGATGGATTTCTCCGCCGATATCGAACGGCAGAAAATGTCCGCTGAAGGCCTGATGGGGCCGTTCGCCACCGACACCGACGGCAACACCGGCCCGTGGTACACCAACGGCACCTTCGGCCTGACCGCCGGCTGGGATCTGGACCTGTGGGGCAAAAACCGCGCGCTGGTAAAAGCCCGTATCGGCGAGCTGAAAGCTCAGGTGGCAGAGCAGGCCCAGACCCGCGAGCTGCTCTCCGGCAGCGTGGCGCGTCTGTACTGGCAGTGGCAGACGGAAGCGGCGATTAAAGCCGTGCTGCAGCAGGTGAAGAGTGAGCAAAATAATATCGTGACGGTCGACAAGGCGCTGTTGCAGCGCGGGATCACCAACTCCGCCGAAGGGGCGGAGAATGATATTAACGTCAGCAAAACCGACCAGCAGCTGGCGGACGTCGCGGGTACGATGAAAGAGATTGAAGCGCGTCTGATGGCCCTGACCAACAGCCAGAGTCAGTCGCTGAACCTCAAACCGGTCAGCCTGCCGACCGTCAGCGCGCAGCTGCCTGATACCCTCGGCTATGAGCTACTGGCGCGCCGCCCGGATCTGCAGGTCGCTCACTGGTACATTGAGGCATCGCTGAGCGAAGTGGACGCGGCGAAAGCGGCGTTTTATCCGGACATCAATCTGATGGCGTTCCTGCAGCAGGATGCCCTGCACTTAAGCGATCTTTTCCGTCACTCGGCGCAGCAGATGGGCGTCACCGCCGGGCTGACGCTGCCGATCTTTGACAGCGGTCGCCTCAATGCCAATCTGGATATCGCCAGCGCGCAGAACAGCCTGTCGATAGCGCAGTACAACAAAGCGGTGGTGGATGCCGTCAACCAGGTGGCGAAAACCGCCAGCCAGGTCGAGACGCTGATGGCCAAAAGCCAGCAGCAGCAGCAGGTTGAAAAAGACGCCCAGCGGGTGGTGAACCTGGCGCAGGCCCGAATGGCGGCGGGGATCTTACCCGGCTCCAGAGTCAGTATGGCGAAGCTCCCGGCGCTGCAGGAGCGCATTACCGCATTGCGCCTGCACGGCCAGTGGATTGACGCCAGCATTCAGCTGACTTCTGCTCTCGGCGGCGGCTATCACCAGAGCGTGAAATAACCGGCGCAACGGCGCGCCTGCGGGTGCGCCGCTTAGTCTTTCTTCTTTCTTTCTCGCCGCCTGAGCCACCAGTGGGCGGCGACCACCAGTCCCACCGCGAGGATCAGCCAGATCCAGTGTTTCAGATGCGCGTCCAGATGATGCAGCCACGGGCCGATCACTTCGCCACCGAGATAGCCAATGGTGGTAAACAGCAGCGCCCATACCAGCGCCCCGAGGACATTGAGCGGCAGGAAAACCCGTGGCGACAGGCGGCTGGCGCCGATCAGCAGGGGGCCGATAACCCGGAAGCCGTACATAAAGCGGGTGCCGATGACAAACAGCCACGGCCGGTGCTGGATCATGCGCTGCGCTTTACGTATTCGCGCCTTCTGGCTGGCGAAACGGCGCAGAATGCGCCCGCCGAAGCGGCGGCCGAGCAGATAGAGCAGCTGATCGCCAATCATTCCGCCGAGAGCGACGGCGATCACCACCAGGGGAAACTTCAGTAACCCCTGATGCGCTGCGACGCCGCCCAACAGGGTAATGGTCTCACCTTCCGCTATGCTGCCGACGATCAGCGCCGCGTAGCCATACTGGGAAATCAGGTGATTAATATCCATAAAAAGCTTATCTCCTTACCTCATCACCTGTTAATCATACACCCTGCTGACCAAAACGCGGTGACGCAGATTTTTTGCGCTGTACACAAAATAATCTGTAGGGTGAATTATACTTGGATCAGTGCAGTACGAAGCCGTGACAAGGGGGACGCTATGAACCATGTCTGGGGGCTCTTCGCTCATCCCAACCGGGAGATGAGCGTGATAAAGAGCGAGAATGAAACCATTTCTCATCACTATACGCACCATGTGCTGCTGATGGCGGCGGTTCCGGTGGTGTGCGCCTTTATCGGCACTACGCAGCTGGGCTGGAACTTCGGCGACGGCACCGTTATTAAACTGTCGATGTTGACCGGTCTGGCGCTGGCGGTACTGTTTTACGCCGTGATGCTGGCCGGGGTGGCGATCATGGGACGGGTTATCTGGTGGATGGCCAGGCAATATCCGCAGCAACCCTCGCTGAAACGCTGCATGGTGTTTGCCGGCTATGTGGCCACGCCGCTGTTCCTGAGCGGGATTGTGGCGCTCTATCCGCTGGTCTGGCTGTGTGCGCTTATCGGTACCATCGCGCTGTTTTACACCGGCTATCTGCTCTACCTGGGCATCCCGACCTTCCTGAGCATTAACCGGGAAGAGGGGTTAAGCTTCGCCAGTTCGACGCTGGCCATCGGGGTACTGGTGCTGGAAGTGTTGCTGGCGATCACTGTGGTACTGTGGGGGTATGGCTACCGACTCTTCTGATCGGACGTCTCGGGTTATTATGCATTGCCGGCAAATATGTATTTTGTGTCGGCAATGCAGCATTTCTTCACGATTCTTATTAGGCACAGGGCCTTACGGCGCGGTATGATGGCGTTTGCCAGCGATGTTGCCCACTTAACCTCGCGGCGTACGTTCCATAACGTGCAAAAATACTTTTCAGAATGCCCATGATGCCGAAATTTCGAGTCTCTTTGCTCAGCCTGACCTTGCTACTGGCTGTGCCTTTTGCGCCCCAGGCGTTAGCAAAAACCTCCGCGGCGGTTGCCGCCTCGCAGCCGGATATCGCCTCCGGCAGTGCCATAATCGTCGATCTGGCGAGCAAAAAAATCATCTATGCCAGCCAGCCGGATCTGGTGCGCCCGATGGCGTCGATCACCAAAGTGATGACCGCCATGGTGGTGCTCGATGCCCATCTGCCGATGGATGAGATGCTGACGGTGGATATCAGCCAGACGCCGGAAATGAAGGGGATTTACTCCCGCGTGCGGCTCAACAGTCAAATCAGCCGCCGCACAATGCTGCTGCTGGCGCTGATGTCTTCGGAAAACCGCGCGGCCGCCAGCCTGGCGCATCATTACCCGGGCGGCTACGACGCCTTTATTCGCGCCATGAACGCCAAAGCGCAGGCGCTGGGCATGACCCATACCCGCTACGTGGAGCCGACAGGCCTGTCGGTACATAACGTCTCTACCGCCCGCGATCTGTCCAAACTGCTGATCGCCAGCGAGCAGTATCCGCTGATCGGCCAACTGAGCACCACCAAAGAAGAGACTGCCACCTTCGCCCATCCGGCCTACAGCCTGCCGTTCCGCAACACCAACCATCTGGTGTATCGCGATAACTGGAACATTCAGCTGACCAAAACCGGCTTCACCAATGCTGCCGGCCACTGTCTGATTATGCGTACGGTGATTAACCAACGCCCGGTGGCGCTGGTGGTGATGGATGCCTTCGGGAAATACACCCACTTCGCCGACGCCAGCCGCTTGCGGACCTGGATCGAGACCGGGAAGGTGATGCCGGTACCCGCCTCGGCGCTGAGCTATAAAAAGCAGCGCGAAGCGCAGATGGCAGAGGCGATGCTGAAAGGCGGCGCGCAGACCGCGCAGAACGATTAATCTGCCTGTCCCCCGGATGACGGCGCATTGCGCCTTATCCGGGCTACAGATGTATTTATACATCAAATGGTTATCAGGGCTTGTAGGCCCGGCAAGCGTAGCGCCGCCGGGCAATATACCCGGAACCGTGCCACGTTTGTGCCGGATGGCGGCTCGCGCCTTATCCGGCCTACGTTATTTGGTGCCTGGTTCGCCCCCTTTGTAGGCCCGGCAAGCGTAGCGCCGCCGGGCAATATACCCGGAACCGTGCCACGTTTGTGCCGGATGGCGGCTCGCGCCTTATCCGGCCTACGTTATTTGGTGCCTGGTTCATCTTCTTCGTAGGCCCGGCAAGCGTAGCGCCGCCGGGCAATCAGGCTGAGTGCCGGTGTTTGTGGCGGATGGTGGCTGACGCCTTATCCGGCCTACGGAACCGCGCTGAACGGTAGCCCGGCTAAGGCGGTTACGCCGCGAGCCGGGGATTTAACGTCAGATATCACTCCGGCAGGGTCCAGTCGCCGTCACCCAGCGCGCGCTGCATAATCAACGTATCCCGCCAGTCGCCCATCTTGTAGCCCACGCTGCGCAGTTGACCCGCCACGGTAAAACCAAACTTTTTATGGATCGCCAGCGAACCGGCATTGTTATGGCCATCACCGATGATCGCCAGCATCTGCCGCCACGGGCCTTTCTCACATTCGGCGATCAGCCGCGACAGCAGCGCGCTGCCGATACCGCGCCCGCCCATTCCCGATTCAACGTAGATCGATTCCTCAAGCGTGTAGCGGTAGGCCGGACGGGGCCGATAGAAGGTGGCGTAGCAGTAGCCGACGATGGCGCCGCGCCATAGCGCCACCAGCCAGGGCAGCCCGTTATCGCGGACGGTTTTGATCCGTTTACGCATTTCGTCAACGGTAGGGGGGATCTCTTCAAAGGAAGCGCGGCCATTGAGCACGTGCCAGACATACAGCGCGGCGATGGCGTGCGCATCGTCGGGCAGCGCTTCACGAATTTCTAAATCACTGTCGAGTAACGGGGCCTCTGCGGGCATGGCGGCGCTCCTGAATCTGCCGGAGAGACATTCTCCGGCGTGCAGCGTAATACAGAAGCGCCAAGGCTGAATAGTCCTGGTTTTGTTCTGACCCCAAAAAGTTGACAAGATTAACCCAGGCAATGTATCGACCAACGACAACCGGTCAGCTGTGTAACGGCAAAGTGCCGAGCACGATCGCGCCTGCCAGCATGCACATAACGGTTCCTGCTGCCCACTTCAGGCTTGCGCGCTGATTCAACCCGTAATCAAGATCGAGAATGCCGACAAGAAGGTACGTTGACGCAACGAGTGGGCTGAGTAGATGAACGGGTTGTCCAATCAGCGAAGCAACGGCCATCTGCATGGGTGAAATCCCATAACTGGCCGCGGTCTGGGCAAGAATAGGCAAAACGCCAAAGTAGAAGGCATCGTTTGTCATGAAGAAGGTAAACGGCATACTGATAAGCGCGGTGATAACGCCGAGCCAGGGGCCTGCTGAGGCAGGTAGTGACTCTACGAGACTGTTGGACATGGCATCCACCATACCTGTACCTGACAAAATGCCGGTAAAAATCCCTGCTGCAAAAATAAGAGCAACAATGGCAAGCACGTTCTCTGCATGTTTGGCAAGGATCTCCTTCTGGCGTTTCAGGTTGGGGAAGTTCACCAGCATCGCCAGCGCAAAGGCGATCATGAAAAGTGTCGCCATAGGCAGAATGCCCAGAACTAACATCACTAACAAAGCAGTGGTCAGAGCGGAGTTGAAGAGATAACGGTAACTGGTGACTGAAGTACGCTTCCCGGTATCTTCACTGAGATCAATGTCGATGACGCCAAGCCGGCGCCGTTCGCGCAGGCCAAAAAAAACAGCAACCAGTACCACCCAGGCAAGACCGCAGAGCATAACGGGCAGGAGCAGCATAAAGAGTTCGCCAACGTCGACTTTCATGGCGCTGGCGGCGCGCGCCGTGGGTCCCCCCCAGGGAAGCATGTTCATCACGCCGATCGAAAGCAGCAGCACGGTTGCCATGTACTGAAGCTTTATTCCCAGCCGGCGATACAGCGGAAGCAGAGCGGCGGTACAGATCAGGTAAGTCGTGGCACCATCGCCGTCCAGCGCTACGCTAATACCCAGAATCGCCGTGCCTACCAAAACCTTAAGCGGATCGCCTTTTACGATACGAACAATGAGACGGATAAAAGGGTCGAACATCCCGGCGTCGGTCATGACACAGAAATAGAGGATGGCGAAGGTCAACATGACACCTGTCGGGGCAAGTAGCTTAACGCCGTCCATCATCATTTTGCCCAGCTCAGCGTGGAAGCCGGCCACGAGGGCAAAAAACAGCGGCACGAGGATTAACGCGAGCAGGGCTGACAGTCTGCGAGTCATGATCAGAAACATGAACACGCCGATCATGAGGTAGCTTAGTATTGTCATCATTGCACCTTCTTGGTTATTGATATTATTCTGTCAGACAGAACGTTGTTTTGTTATTTTGATGTTAACTCTTGCGGTGAACAGAGGAGGACGTCAAGAAAGGATGTGAATGAGATGTAAAATAATTGAGCTGGATCGAAGTTTTGTTGAAAAGCGATCATGACTTGATCGCTACGCTCAGATTTTCTGCCGTGAGAAAACACCCTGCCGCCAGAGGCAATGAATAACATTATCGCGCCCAGTCAACATTACCGCCTCCGACAAAATTTTCAGGCATTGTTCTGAAAATAAAGCTTTTTTATTCCGATTTTAGCGAAAAATTTGCGCATGATTATCCGCTCCCGATAAAAAATAATGCATCCAGTGGTTAACCGCTCAGAAATGATCCCCGCGCACAGCAACGAATGTGATTTAGATCTCAGTAATAAATCGAGGCGTTAAGCGCTGATTGACTCTTGTTCAAATTACAACAAAATTATAACAGAACATCGTTTCGTCAGAGAGAACACGTGAGTGTGGTGAGAGTTCACCTGACTATATCGGAGCAGAGCCAATGAGCCAGAGCAATATCGACATTCTTATCAGTGAAGTGGGGCCGCGAGACGGGCTGCAGAGCGTTTCTGCCGTCATGCCGACAGCGCTGAAAAAGCAGTGGGTCAGTGATTTAGCCTCAGCGGGATTGAGGGAAATTGAGGTGGGTTCTTTTGTTTCACAGAAGCTGCTGCCCCAGATGGCCGATACGGGTGAGATCGTAAAGTATGCGCGTACGCTACCGAATCTGTTTGTCACTGCGCTGGTACCAAATCTGCGTGGGGCAGAGGCCGCATTCGCCTCAGGAGTACAGAAAGTCACTATCCCGGTGTCAGTCAGCGAACCTCATTCGCTGGCAAACGTGAATAAAACCCATGACCAGATTTTTGCCGAGGTGGCCAAAATCGTCTCATTTCGCAATGAGAACCACCCCGGGGTTGAGATCGAAGCAGGTCTCTCGACGGTATTCGGCTGCACTATTCAGGGCGTCGTTCACGACGACAACGTTATTCGCATTGCCAGCATGATGGCTGAGCTGGGCGTTGATGAGGTTGGCCTGGCTGACACGGTAGGTTACGGCACGCCGCTTCAGGTACAGCGCCTGTTCCGCAGGCTGAAAGCAGAAGTCGGTGAGCTGGCCGGCAGCGCTCATTTTCACAATACCCGAGGCCAGGGGTTGGCGAACGTTCTTGCGGCTCTGGAGGCCGGTGTAACGACCTTTGACGCCTCGCTCGGCGGGATAGGTGGATGCCCATACGCGCCCGGCGCATCGGGCAATATTGTGACAGAAGATCTCGTCTATCTGCTCGAATCAATGGGGCTGCGTACCGGCGTCGATATAGACAGGTTGCTCACTGCGCGTGAAACGCTCAAACGAGGAGTACCCGGAGAGCCGCTCTACGGTTTTATTCCCGATGCCGGAGTTGGGAAAAATTTTCACTATGCAGGGAGAAAATAATGTCCGATCAGAATCAGAAAAAACTGCCGCTGGAAGGCATCCGCGTCATTGAATTTGTCCACATGGTGATGGGGCCGACCTGTGGCCTGCTGCTGGCCGATCTTGGCGCAGAAGTGATAAAAATTGAACCGGTCCCTCAGGGAGACAATACCCGACGACTGACGGGGTCGGGCGCTGGCTACTGGATGACCTATAATCGCAACAAGAAAAGTCTGGCTGTCGATATTAAATCGGCAGAAGGTCAGGAAGCGGTTAAAAAGCTGATTGCTACAGCCGATGTGTTCACTGAAAATTTCCGCCCTGGCGCTATGGATAAAATAGGTTTCGGCTACGAGGCCGTCAAAGCCATTAAGCCCGACATCATCTACAGCTCGATGAAAGGCTTTCTGCCGGGTCCGTATGAGAACCGGACGGCGCTGGATGAAGTGGTGCAGATGATGACCGGACTGGCCTATATGACGGGGCCGGAGGGACGTCCGCTGCGGGCGGGCGCGTCAGTCAATGATGTGATGGGCGGGATGTTCAGCGCAATCACAGTGCTGGCTGCTCTGCTACAGCGCGGCCAGAACGGACAGGGGCAGTTTGTGCAGACGGGGCTCTATGAGAACTCAGCCTTCCTGGTCGCCCAGCACATGATGCAGAAAGCCGTAACGGGAAAATCAGCCGCGCCGATGCCCAGCCGGCTGTCTGCCTGGGCCGTCTATGACGTATTTACCACCCGCGAAAATGAGCAGGTGTTCATTGGCGTGGTGAGCGATACGCAGTGGAAGGTATTCTGTGAAGCCTTTGGCATGCATGATTTCGCTGTGGATGAAAGCCTTGCCACAAATAATCAACGTGTTCAGGCCCGTGAGCGAATTTTGCCGGTTATCAGAGCGCACCTGCAGTCGATGCCTAAGCATGACGTTATGGCGCTATGTGAACGGTTTGGCCTGCCATTTTCTCCCATTCGTCGCCCGGACGATCTTTTTGATGATGTCCATCTTAACGAGTCCGGCGGCATGACTGGCGTTACGCTGCCAGACGGGACCGAGGTCCGTATCCCTATGCTGCCTTTTGAGATGGACGGACAGCGTTTCGGAACCCGTATTAACGTGCCTGATGTTGGCCATGATTCGGCATCCATTCTTGAAGCGCTGGGTTACTCATCAGAGGCGATAGCGCGTCTGGAGCAACGCGGTATCATTTCCTCAGCGACTTAATCATCACCAGCCCGCACAGGCGGGCCCCCCAGGCTTCCTTATCTGTCCTTGTAATTCCTTATTTTGTTCATTAAGTTATGGACAATTCGCCTCGATTCACCGGGCTTTTTCAATTTATGAGGTCTGCATGACAAACGATGACGGCGCGCCGGAAAAAAATCCGGCCGGAAAGAAACCGGCAGCTGAAAGCGGCGCTGCAGCAGTGGATCGTGCGTTTGCTATTCTTGCCGTATTTGACAAGGACGCCTCTCAACTGACGCTAGCTGAATTAGCGCGGCGAACCGGTTTCTATAAAAGTACCCTTCTCCGTCTGCTGAGCTCCCTTGAAAAAGCAGGCTTTGTGCGTAAATCCGTCGATGGTCGTTACTGCATCGGGCCAGAGCCGCTCAGGCTCTCATCGCTGTATCAGGCTTCATTCCGCTTAAGGGATGTGCTGTTGCCACATCTTGAGCACCTTTCCACTCTCAGCGGAGAAACATCCTCTTTCTACATCATGGATAATGACTGGCGCGTCATTCTTTATCGCGTCGAACCTCGACGGGCGGTTCGTGTTTCCATACGTGAAGGCGATCGCTTCTCTGCGAAATACGGCGCCTCCGGGAAAATACTGAGCGCGTTTACCTACACGGATGACCCCATTTTTGCCGAAATACGGCAAAACTTGTGGGCTGAATCTTATGGTGAACGCGATCCCGAAACCGCTTCGGTTTCTGTGCCGGTTTTTGGCGTGGGGGGGATTTTACAGGGCGCACTCACGCTCTCTGGGCCAAAAGAAAGGTTCAGGCCGCAGGAGATCAGGAACATTCTGGGCACGCTTTTTCAGAGCGCTATCCACTCGACGAAAGAACTCGGTGGCGATTATTCTCTGCTGGTAGAAGCCCGTCAGAAGATGACTGAATAAAATAGCCAGCAGCGCCAGCTAAATAGAGCATCACGGCTTAAGACGGACTTCTAACAATACTGATTTTAGGGCAGGGGACGCTCTGATTTGAGAGTCCCCCTCAATGGGACAGTCCCGTTTTTACGATTATTGTGGCGCAGACGGCTTCTGCGGCTCACCCCAGTATTTCTGCTTACTGGTTTTACCAATTCCTGGGTTCATGCTGTTGGTCGGATCGTTCTGGCGATAGAACTGCTGCAGGCTCTCTGGCGCCTCATACAGATGACCCACGTTATGCTCCGCCGGGTACTGGGCGCCGCGCGCTTTCAGTAACTCCAGCATCTGCTCTTTCAGAGCGTGGGCGTCGACCCCTTTCTTGACGATGTAATCCTGATGGAAAACATGACACATAAAGTGGCCATAGTAGAGCTTATGCACCAGCTGGCTGTCGATCTCCGGCGGCAGATGTTCGAACCACTCGGTATCGTTGCGGCGCAGGGCGATATCCAGCGCCAGAATATCTTCGACTTCATCAGCATGCACCGCCTGATAGCGGATGGCCGCGCCCGCGGCGGCAAAGCGGTGCAGGAATGCCTTGTTGCCTTCTTCTGGCGTACAGGCGAAGAAATCTCCCTCGGCCTGCTGGAAGTATTCCGTCAGCCAGCGCTGCGCTTCTTCGATGCCATCCCCGGCCATCTTCAGCAGCAGATGGTGTTCATATTTATCACGCCAGGTTTTCATCCGCTCCGGTAAGTGCGCTGGGAAGACGTGGCCGAGCTTCTGCATAAAGCGGTCGGTAAAGTGCGGCTTAAACAGCGAGACTTTATCCAGCATCGCGTCGGTGCGCCCCTTCATGGTGAAGAAGAACGGCATTTTGTCGGTGCCGAGCTTGTCGATCATCAGGAAGGTGTCTTTGCCATACTTCTCGGCGATATCGTAAATATCGCGGTGCATATATTCCCCCGCCACCGGCAGATGCTGGAACTCGGCGAGGATATGGCGGCGGATCTCGGTCAATACCTGCGGCTGGTTGGTGCCAATGTAAAACACCTGCTGGCGTTTTTCCGCCGGGAAGGTATCCAGACGCGCGGCGAAAACCGCCAGCTTGCCGGCGCAGCCGGAGGATTCGAACAGGCGGTCCGGGTCGGCGTTGTAGCGCGCCGGGGTGTCGGCATCGACATCGCGCACGCGGGTCACATAGTCGTGATCGTGGGCGTGGCGGCCGTCGTGCAGCACATCGCTATCGCTGATGCGCTCGTCGTCGAGGCGGCTGAGGATCTGCTCCGGCGTGCTGCCGAGATCAATGCCCAGATGGTTGACCAGCTTCAACTTGCCGTCGGCGTCAATCTGCGCGAACAGCGACATCTCGGTATAGGCGGGCCCGCGCTGCACCAGCGAACCGCCGGAGTTGTTGCAGATCCCGCCGATCACCGATGCGCCGATGCACGACGAGCCGATCACTGAGTGCGGCTCGCGACCCAGAGGTTTGAGCGCTTTTTCCAGCGAATAGAGGGTAGTGCCAGGCCAGGCCAGCACCTGCTCGCCTTTGTCCAGCAGATGCAGTTTATCCAGGCGCAGAGTGCTGATAATCACGATCTCGCGATCGTAATCATTGCCGTTGGGGGTCGAACCTTCGGTCAGGCCGGTGTTGGCCGCCTGCATCAGAATAATTTTATCGGCGTCTACGCAGGCGTTAAGCACGCGCCAGAGTTCCAGCAGGGTGCCGGGAAACACAACCGCCAGCGCCTCGCCCTGACCGGAGCGGAAGCCTTTGCGGTAGCGTTGGGTTTTTGCCGGGTCGGTCAGCAGATGCGAAGGGCCAACCAGGCGCGCCAGATCCGCCAGAAACGTTTTATGGGTATTAGTGGGTGCAGATGACATGTTCCACTCCTTGTGGTGGTGCGCGAAATATCGAGGATAAGCATAGCGCTTTGTATGACAATTTGATGCATGAATGTTTCGCAAAAATCAGAGAAGAACCTTAGCATTCTGCGGGCGCGTTGTTTATATATATGGCAAACTGCGGTTTTTATTATGTTTTACCGAGTCCCCGTCTGAGAAAAAGCGAGATAACAATGAAATGGCTCTGCACTGTAGGCGTCGCCGTGAGTCTGGCGCTGCAACCCGCGCTGGCGGATGAACTGTTTGGTAACCACCCTCTGACCCCGCAGGCGCGGGATGCCTTTGTCACCGACCTGCTGAAAAAAATGACGGTGGACGAGAAAATCGGCCAGCTGCGTCTGATAAGCGTCGGCCCGGATAACCCGAAAGAAGCGATCCGTGAAATGATCAAAGACGGTCAGGTGGGGGCGGTTTTTAACACCGTCACCCGTCCGGATATCCGCACGATGCAGGATCAGGTGATGCAGCTTAGCCGCCTGAAGATCCCATTGTTCTTTGCCTACGATGTGCTGCACGGCCAGCGCACCGTGTTCCCGATAAGCCTCGGCCTGGCCTCGTCGTTTAACCTTGACGCGGTGAAGACCGTGGGCCGCGTGTCAGCTTATGAAGCCGCCGATGACGGCCTGAACATGACCTGGGCGCCGATGGTCGACGTCTCCCGCGACCCGCGCTGGGGACGCGCTTCCGAAGGGTTCGGGGAAGACACGTATCTGACCACGATGATGGGCCAGGCGATGGTGGAGTCGATGCAGGGCAAGAGTCCGGCGGACCGCTATTCAGTGATGACCAGCGTCAAGCACTTCGCCGCCTACGGCGCGGTGGAGGGCGGGAAAGAGTACAACACGGTCGACATGAGTCCGCAGCGCCTGTTCAACGACTATATGCCGCCGTATAAAGCCGGGCTTGATGCCGGCAGCGGCGCGGTGATGGTGGCCCTGAACTCGCTGAACGGCACCCCGGCGACTGCCGATTCCTGGCTGCTGAAAGACGTCCTGCGCGACCAGTGGGGCTTTAAAGGCATCACGGTTTCCGACCACGGCGCCATCAAAGAGTTGATTAAGCACGGCGTGGCCTCCGACCCGGAAGACGCGGTGCGCGTGGCGCTCAAGTCCGGCATCAACATGAGCATGAGCGACGAGTATTACAGCAAGTACCTGCCGGAGCTGGTAAAGTCAGGCAAGGTGACCATGGCCGAGCTGGATGACGCCACCCGTCATGTGCTCAACGTGAAATATGACATGGGGCTGTTCAACGATCCGTACAGCCACCTGGGACCAAAAGATTCTGACCCGCAGGACACCAACGCGGAAAGCCGCCTGCATCGCAAAGAGGCGCGCGAAGTGGCCCGCGAAAGCCTGGTACTGCTGAAAAACCGTCTCGATACGCTGCCGCTGAAAAAATCCGGCACCATCGCGGTGATTGGCACGCTGGCGGACAGCAAACGCGACATGATGGGCAGCTGGTCCGCGGCCGGGGTGGCCGACCAGTCGGTGACCGTCCTGACCGGCATTAAAGAAGCGCTGGGCGATAACGGCAAAGTGATTTACGCCAAAGGGGCGAACGTTACCGACGATAAAGGCATTGTCGATTTCCTTAACCTGTATGAGAAAGCAGTGCAGGTTGACCCGCGCTCGCCGCAGGAAATGATCGACGAAGCCGTCGCGGCGGCGAAGCAATCCGACGTGGTGGTTGCCGTGGTGGGCGAAGCGCAGGGCATGGCGCATGAGGCCTCCAGCCGCACCGACATCACCCTGCCGCAGAGCCAGCGCAATCTGATTGCCGCTCTCAAAGCCACCGGCAAACCGCTGGTGCTGGTGCTGATGAACGGCCGTCCGCTGGCGCTGGTGAAAGAGGATCAGCAAGCCGATGCGCTGCTGGAGACCTGGTTTGCCGGCACCGAAGGCGGCCACGCCATCGCCGATGTGCTGTTTGGCGATTACAATCCGTCGGGCAAACTGCCGATGTCTTTCCCGCGCTCGGTGGGGCAGATCCCAACCTACTACAGCCACCTGAATACCGGCCGGCCGTATAATCCGGAGAAGCCGAACAAGTACACCTCGCGTTACTTCGATGAAGCCAACGGCCCGCTGTATCCATTTGGTTATGGCCTCAGCTACACCACCTTTAGCGTCTCCGATGTCACCATGTCGTCAGCCACCCTGCCGCGCGACGGCAGCGTGACCGCCAGCGTGCAGGTGACCAACACCGGCAAACGTGAAGGGGCAACGGTCATTCAGCTGTATCTGCAGGACGTCACTGCCTCCATGAGCCGGCCGGTGAAAATGCTGCGCGGCTTTAAAAAGGTCAACCTCAAGCCGGGCGAAACGCAAACTGTCAGCTTCCCGATTGACGTCGACGCGCTGAAGTTCTGGAACCAGCAGATGAAATACGTTGCTGAGCCGGGCAAATTCAATGTCTTTATCGGCGTGGACTCCGCCCGCGTGAAGCAGAGCGAGTTTGAACTGTTGTAAGGAATAGCCCTTAAGCTCAACGTGACACGTTAAAGGCCGATTAATCGGCCTTTTCTTTTTCGTATCGCCTGCAAATGGACTACGCTTTTCTCTTAAGCTTCTGTAAGCGAAGCGCAAAAGAACTGAGGGAAGCGGGATGAAGATGGCAATGAAATGGTCCGGCGCGCTGGCGCTGGCCGCCCTGATAAGTGTGCCGCTGCAGGCGGCGGAGCCGGTGAAGGTCGGCTCGAAAATTGATACCGAAGGGGCGCTGCTGGGTAATATGATCCAGCAGGTGCTGGAAAGCCACGGCGTAAAAACGATTAATAAAATCCAGCTCGGCACTACGCCGGTGGTGCGCGGGGCGATTGTCGCCGGCGAGCTGGATATCTACCCGGAATATACCGGCAATGGCGCTTTCTTCTTTAAAGATGAAAACGACCCGGCGTGGAAGCATGCCCAACAGGGCTATGAGAAGGTGAAGCGTCTCGACCAGGAGAAACATCAACTGGTGTGGCTCACCCCGGCGCCAGCGAACAACACCTGGACCATCGCGGTGCGCCAGGACCTGGCGGAGAAAAATCACCTGACCTCGCTGGCCGACCTCAGTCGCTACCTGAAGCAGGGCGGTGAATTTAAGCTGGCGGCCTCGGCGGAGTTTATTGAGCGCCCGGACGCGCTGCCGGCGTTTGAGAAAGCGTATGGCTTCAACCTCAACCAGAACCAGCTGTTGTCGCTGGCCGGGGGGGATACGGCGGTGACCATCAAAGCAGCGGCGCAGCAGACCTCGGGCGTTAACGCGGCGATGGCCTACGGCACTGACGGCCCGGTCGCGGCGCTGGGGTTACAGACGCTGAGCGACCCGCAGGGCGTGCAGCCGATTTATGCCCCGACGCCGGTGGTGCGCGAGGCTGTGCTCAAAGCCTACCCGCAGATCGCCGACTGGCTGAAGCCGGTCTTTGCCAGCCTCGATGAAAAAACCTTGCAGCAGCTGAACGCCCGTATTGCGGTGGAAGGCCAGGATGCGAAGCGCGTGGCGGCAGATTATCTGCAGCAGAAAGGCCTGCTGAAGTAAGCCACTGGTGACCATTCGCTGTACTCACCGCGTCGGCCTGCTGCTGACAGGTCTGCTGCTGGTTACGCTGGCGCTGCCGTTTATCACTTACGCGCCGAATCGCTTACTCTCCGGTGAAGGGCGTGGGCTGTGGCAGGTGATGCCCTGGCTCGCCGGCGTTCAGCTGGCGGCAGCCCTTGCCGGGATGCTGCTTTGCTGGCTGCCAGGCAGGGTCGTGCCGCTTCTTCACCTGCTGCTGGCCGAACTGCTCTTCCCGCTGCTTATCTGGGGCAGCGGACAGGCGGCGCTTGAGCTCTCCCGACATGGCTCGCCGCTGGCGCGCACCTCGCCAGGCAGCGGCCTGTGGCTTTCGCTGGCGCTTTGTCTGCTGCTGGCCAGCGAGGCCATCCGTCATCTTACCGTCCGGCCGCTGTGGCGCTGGCTGCTCAATGCGCAAGTCTGGCTGTTGTCCATCATCCTGCTTGCTACCGGGGCGCTCGATCAGCTCTCTTTGCTGAAGGAGTATGCCAACCGTCAGGAAGTATTTGACGACGCCCTGCGCCAGCATTTGCTTCTGCTGTTCGGCACCCTGCTGCCGGGCCTGCTCATTGGCCTGCCGCTGGGGGTATGGCTGTGGCGACGTCCGCGCTGGCAGGCGCCGGCCTTCACTGTGCTCAATGTGATCCAGACTATCCCGTCGGTGGCGCTTTTCGGCCTGCTGATTGCGCCACTTGCCGGCCTGGCGCGCTATTTCCCGGCGCTGGGCGAGCTGGGCGTCTCCGGGACCGGCGTGGCGCCAGCCCTGATCGCTCTGACGCTGTATGCGCTGCTGCCGCTGGTGCGCGGGGTGGTGACCGGCCTGCAGCAGGTGCCGCAGGATGCTCTGGAGAGCGCGACGGCGATGGGCATGAGCGCCGGGCAGCGCTTTCGTCAGGTGCAGCTTCCCCTGGCGATGCCGGTGTTGTTGCGCAGCCTGCGGGTGGTCAGCGTGCAAACCGTCGGCATGGCGGTGGTGGCCGCGCTGATCGGCGCCGGCGGCTTTGGCGCGCTGGTGTTTCAGGGGCTGCTAAGCAGTGCGCTGGATCTGGTGCTGCTGGGTGTGGTGCCGACCATTGCCCTGGCGGTGGTGGTGGATGCCCTGTTCGCCCTGTGGGGCGCCTGGCTAAAAGGAGAGGCCAATGATTGAGTTTGAAGGGGTCAGCAAAGTGTTTGCCGGCCATCCGGCGGTGAAGGATCTGACCCTGCAGCTGCGCGAAGGCGCTTTCTCGGTGCTGGTGGGGACCTCCGGCTCGGGCAAGTCGACGACGCTGAAGATGATCAACCGCCTGCTGGAGCCGGACCGGGGCACTATTCGTTTTGCCGGCGAGGACATCCGTCAGCAGCCGGTCCTGACCCTGCGGCGGCGGATGGGCTATGCCATCCAGTCCATCGGCCTGTTTCCGCACTGGACGGTGGCGCAGAATATCGCCACTGTGCCGCAGCTGCAAAAATGGCCGCGGGCGAGGATCGCCGACCGGGTCGACGAGCTGATGGCGTTGTTAGGGCTGGAGGCGACGCTGCACGACCGTTACCCGCATCAGCTTTCCGGCGGCCAGCAGCAGCGGGTGGGGGTGGCGCGGGCGCTGGCGGCGGATCCGGAGGTGCTGTTGATGGATGAGCCCTTCGGCGCCCTCGACCCGGTGACCCGCGAGGCGCTGCAGCAGGAGATGCTGCGCATCCACCGCCTGCTGGGGCGGACGATTGTGCTGGTGACCCATGATATTGACGAAGCGCTGCGTCTGGCGGACCACCTGGTACTGATGGACGGGGGCGAGGTGGTCCAGCAGGGGGCGCCGCTGGAGATGCTCCTGCGGCCGAAAAATAGTTTTGTGCAGACCTTTTTTGGCCGCAGCGAGCTGGGCGTGCGCCTGCTGTCGCTGCGCGAGGTGGGGGACTATTTGCGTCCCGGCGAATGGCTGGCGGGTGAGGGGCTGACCGTCACCATGACCCTGCGGGAAGCGCTGTCGCAGTTTGTCGCCCGGCGCTGCGAGGCGCTGCCGGTGGTCGATGCCGACGGCAGGCCCTGCGGCACGCTGCATTTTGCCGATCTGCTGCGCCAGGAGATGAGCCATGAAGGCGCTTCGTGAGCCGCTGTGGTGGCTTATCGCGCTGTTTATCGGCCTGCTGGTAGGGCTGCCCTACAGCGCGCCGCTGTTTAGCCGGCTGTTTCCGGAACTGCCGCGGCCGGTCTATCTGCAGGAGAGCTTCTGGGCGCTAACCCTCGATCACGGCTGGCTGGTGGTGGCGTCCAGTCTCGCGGCAACGGCTGTGGGGCTGGGGGCCGGGGTGGCGGTCACCCGGCCCGCCGGCAGCGCGTTTCGCCCGCTGGTGGAGACGATCGCCGCTATCGGGCAGACCTTTCCGCCGGTGGCGGTGCTGGCGATGGCGGTGCCGGTGCTGGGATTTGGCTGGCTGCCCGCGCTCATCGCCCTCGCGCTGTATGGCATACTGCCGGTGCTGCAGGGAACGCTGGCCGGGATGGGGTCGATACCGTCGGGGGTGTCAGGGGTAGCCGAAGGGATGGGAATGACCGGCTGGCAGCGTCTGTATAAGGTGGAACTACCGCTGGCGGCCCCGGTGATACTGGCGGGGATCCGCACCTCGGTCATCGTCAATATTGGTACCGCGACCATTGCCTCGACGGTGGGGGCCAGTACGCTCGGGACGCCGATCATCATCGGCCTGAGCGGCTTTAATACCGCCTATATTGTACAGGGGGCGCTGCTGGTGGCGCTGGCGGCGATTATCGTCGACCGCGCGTTTGAGCGTCTGACCCGCTGGATCAGCCGACACCGCCACGCACAATAAAGGAATAGCCGGCCAGCATCACGCCGCTGATCCCGCCGATGGCCATAAGTAAGAAGAGGGTGACGACCGCGATTTTCGCTGGCTTCATAATAGGCTCCTGATGTTAACAGGGGGATTATACGGTGAAGCACAGGTGTTAATGAAACATTAATTGCGGTTTAGCGCGCCGCGCCGGGGTTTTTGCCGCGTTTACTGAGCAACGCGCCGGAAAAAAGTGTGATCCTGTCCGTCATTTTTCATTTTTATGCAGGGCTTCAAAGAAAGTTTTCGCCAGTCAGGGTATGGTACGCGCTTTCAGTAATGTGTGGTTTGCGGGTATGTACGAGTTTGATCTGGTGTTGCTGCTGCTTCAGCAGATGTGCGTATTTTTGGTCATCGCGTGGTTGATGAGCAAAACCCGACTGTTTATCCCTCTGATGCAAGTCACCGTTCGCCTGCCGCACAAGCTGCTGTGCTACGTCACCTTCTCCATTTTCTGCATTATGGGGACCTATTTCGGTCTGCATATCGAAGACTCCATCGCCAACACCCGCGCCATCGGCGCCGTGATGGGCGGCCTGCTCGGCGGTCCGGTGGTCGGCGGGCTGGTGGGGCTGACCGGCGGCCTGCACCGCTACTCGCTGGGCGGAATGACCGCCTTAAGCTGCATGGTCTCCACCATCGTTGAGGGGCTGCTGGGCGGTCTGGTGCACAGCGTGCTGGTCAAACGCGGTCGGCCGGACAAAGTCTTTAGCCCGTTGACCGCCGGGGCGATCACCTTCGTGGCCGAGCTGGTGCAGATGATGATCATTCTGCTGATTGCCCGCCCGTTCCAGGACGCCCTGCATCTGGTGCAGAGCATCGCCGCGCCGATGATGGTCACCAATACCGTCGGTGCGGCGCTGTTTATGCGCATTCTGCTGGATAAACGGGCGATGTTCGAGAAATACACCTCCGCCTTTTCCGCCACGGCGCTGAAGGTGGCGGCGTCGACCGAGGGGATCCTGCGTCAGGGATTCAACGAAGAGAACAGCATGAAGGTGGCCCAGGTGCTGATCCAGGAGCTGGATATCGGCGCGGTGGCGATCACCGATCGCGACAAGCTGCTGGCGTTTACCGGCATCGGCGACGATCACCATCTGCCGGGCAAGCCTATCTCCTCCTCGTATACGCAACGGGCGATTGAGACCGGGGAGGTGGTCTACGCCGACGGCAACGAGGTGCCTTACCGCTGCTCGATTCATCCGCACTGTAAGCTGGGGTCGACGCTGGTGATCCCCCTGCGCGGGGAGAACCAGCGGGTGATAGGCACCATTAAACTGTATGAGGCCAAAAACCGCCTGTTCAGTTCGATCAACCGCACCCTCGGGGAGGGGATTGCCCAGCTGTTGTCGGCGCAGATCCTCGCCGGACAGTACGAGCGGCAGAAGGCGCTGCTGACGCAATCTGAAATCAAGCTCCTGCACGCTCAGGTCAACCCGCACTTCCTGTTTAACGCGCTTAACACGCTGAAGGCGGTGATCCGTCGCGACAGCGATCAGGCCGGCCAGCTGGTGCAGTATCTGTCGACCTTCTTTCGCAAGAACCTGAAACGGCCGACGGAAATTGTCACGCTTGCCGATGAGATCGAGCATGTTAACGCCTATTTGCAGATTGAGAAGGCTCGCTTCCAGGCTAACCTGCAGATCCAGATGGCGGTGCCCGAGGGGCTGGCGCATCACCAGCTGCCCGCTTTCACCCTGCAGCCGATCGTGGAGAACGCGATTAAGCATGGCACATCGCAACATCTTGGCGTCGGCGAAATTACCATTCGCGCCAGCCAGGACGATCGCTGGCTGCAGCTGGATATCGAAGATAACGCCGGACTGTACCGGGCCAACCCCCAGGCCAGCGGGCTGGGGATGAATCTGGTGGACAGGCGTCTGCGGGCGCGTTTTGGCGCCGACTGCGGCATCAGCGTCACCTGTGAACCGGAGCGCTTTACCCGTGTCACCCTACGTTTGCCCCTGGAGGAGAATGCATGCTGAGAGTATTGATCGTCGATGATGAGCCGCTGGCGCGGGAAAACCTGCGTATTTTGCTGGAGACTCAGCGCGATATCGAGATCGTCGGCGAGTGCGGCAATGCGGTGGAGGCGATTGGCGCAGTACATAAGCTGCGCCCTGACGTGCTGTTTCTCGACATTCAGATGCCGCGCATCAGCGGCCTGGAGATGGTCGGGATGCTCGACCCCGAGCATCGCCCCTATATCGTGTTTCTCACCGCCTTTGATGAATACGCGGTGAAAGCCTTTGAGGAGCACGCTTTTGACTATCTGCTCAAGCCGATTGAGGCCGCGCGGCTGGAGAAAACCCTGGCTCGCCTGCGTCAGGAGCGCAGCCTGCAGGACGTGTCGCTGCTGGATGATGCCCGGCAGACGCTGAAATACATTCCCTGTACCGGCCACAGCCGTATCTGGCTGCTGCAGATGGAGGATGTGGCCTTCGTCAGCAGCCGGATGAGCGGCATCTACGTGACCGATCGCGAAGGAAAAGAGGGCTTTACCGAGCTGACCCTGCGCACCCTCGAGAGCCGCACGCCGCTGCTGCGCTGCCATCGCCAGTATCTGGTGAATATGGCGCACCTGAAGGAGATTCGCCTGGAAGAGAACGGCCAGGCGGAGCTGCTGATGCGCGCCGGGCAAACGGTGCCGGTGAGCCGGCGCTATTTAAAAAGCCTGAAAGAAGCGATTGGCCTGTAAAACTGCTACACTGCGCCCCATTGCAACATCGACAGTAAAAGGCACTCATGCTCAGTAATGATATTCTTCGTAGCCTGCGCTACACCCTGAAAGCCAATAATAACGATATGGTGCGCATTCTTGCGCTTGCCGATATGGAATCCACCGCCGCCAGCTTCGATACCTGGATGACGAAAGAGGATGAAGAGGGTTTTGTCCGCTGCCCGGATATTATCCTGTCGGGTTTCCTCAATGGCCTTATCTATGACAAGCGCGGCAAAGATGATTCGGCGCCGGAGCTGGCGCTGGAGCGTCGGGTGAATAACAACACGGTGCTGAAAAAGCTGCGGATCGCCTTCTCGCTGAAAACAGACGATATCCAGGCGATCATGAGCGAGCAGAAATATCGCGTGTCGGTGCCGGAAATCACCGCCATGATGCGCGCCCCGGAGCATAAAAACTACCGCGAGTGCGGGGATCAGTTTATGCGCAACTTCCTGCGCGGGTTGACCCACCGGGTGCATCACCCGAAGGCGTGATGTTTAGCCGGGTGGCGGCTTCGCCTTACCCGGCCGACAAAACCCGTAGGCCCGTGCAAACGTAGCGCCGCCGGGCAAAAAAAAGCCGGAGATACTCTCCGGCTTTTTTGTTATTTCACCTGCTGACCCGGCTTCGCGCCGTCGTCAGGGCTTAACAGGAAGATATCCTTCCCGCCAGGGCCGGCGGCCATCACCATGCCCTCGGAGATGCCGAAGCGCATTTTGCGCGGCGCCAGGTTGGCGACCATCACCGTCAGGCGACCAATCAGCGGCTGCGGATCCGGGTAAGCGGAACGGATGCCGGAGAAGACGTTACGTTTCTCGCCGCCAAGATCCAGCGTCAGGCGCAGCAGCTTGTCGGAGCCCTCGACGAATTCCGCGTTTTCAATCAGCGCCACGCGCAGGTCAACTTTAGCGAAATCGTCAAAAGTGATGGTCTCCTGAATCGGATCGTCCGCCAGCGGACCGGTGACCGGTGCCGCAGTGGCTTTCACCTCTTCTTTAGACGCTTCCACCAGCGCTTCCACCTGTTTCATCTCGATGCGGTTATACAGCGCTTTAAACGGATTTACCTTATGCGCCAGCAGCGGCTGCTGAATGGCATCCCAGCTCAGTTCGCTGTTGAGGAATGCTTCCGCACGCGCCGCCAGCTGCGGCAGCACCGGCTTCAGCCAGGTCATCAGCACGCGGAACATGTTCAGGCCCATGGTGCAGATGGCCTGCAGGTCGGCGTCACGGCCTTCCTGTTTCGCCACCACCCATGGCGCCTGCTCGTCGACGTAGCGGTTAGCCACGTCGGCGAGGGCCATGATTTCGCGGATTGCCTTACCGAACTCGCGGCTGTCCCATGCTTCGCCGATGCTTTCTGCCGCGTCGGTGAAGGTTTTGTACAGCGCCGGGTCGGCCAGTTCAGCGGCCAGCACGCCGTCGAAACGCTTGCTGATAAAGCCGGCGTTGCGCGAGGCGAGGTTAACCACCTTGTTGACGATGTCGGCGTTAACGCGCTGGATAAAGTCTTCCAGGTTCAGGTCGATGTCATCGATGCGCGAAGAGAGCTTGGCGGTGTAGTAGTAGCGCAGGCTATCGGCATCGAAATGGTTCAGCCAGGTGCTGGCCTTAATGAAGGTCCCACGCGACTTGGACATCTTCGCGCCGTTAACCGTCACGTAGCCGTGCACGAACAGGTTGGTCGGTTTACGGAAGTTGCTGCCTTCCAGCATCGCCGGCCAGAACAGGCTGTGGAAGTAGACAATGTCCTTGCCGATAAAGTGATACAGCTCGGCCGTGGAGTCTTTCTTCCAGTATTCGTCGAAGCTGGTGGTGTCGCCGCGCTTGTCGCACAGGTTCTTAAAGGAGCCCATGTAGCCGATCGGCGCGTCCAGCCAGACGTAGAAATATTTGCCCGGCGCGTTGGGAATTTCGAAGCCGAAGTACGGCGCATCGCGGGAGATGTCCCACTGCTGCAGGCCGGATTCGAACCACTCCTGCATCTTGTTCGCTACCTGCTCCTGCAGCGCGCCGCTGCGGGTCCACGCCTGCAGCATTTCGCTGAACGACGGCAGGTCGAAGAAGAAGTGCTCGGAGTCACGCATCACCGGCGTGGCGCCGGAGACCACCGATTTCGGGTCGATAAGTTCGGTGGGGCTGTAGGTCGCGCCGCACACTTCGCAGTTATCGCCATACTGGTCCGGAGATTTGCACTTCGGACAGGTGCCTTTCACAAAACGGTCCGGCAGGAACATGCCTTTTTCCGGATCGTAGAGCTGAGAGATGGTGCGGTTTTTAATAAAACCGTTCTCTTTCAGACGGGTGTAGATAAGCTCCGACAGCTCGCGGTTCTCGTCGCTGTGCGTCGAGTGATAGTTATCATAGCTGATGTCGAAGCCGGCAAAATCGGTCTGATGCTCCTGACTCATTTCGCCAATCATCTGCTCCGGAGTGATACCGAGCTGCTGCGCTTTGAGCATGATCGGCGTGCCGTGGGCGTCGTCGGCGCAGATGAAGTTGACCTCGTGGCCGCGCATTCGCTGGTAACGGACCCAGACATCAGCCTGGATGTGCTCCAGCATGTGGCCGAGGTGGATGGAGCCGTTGGCGTACGGCAGGGCGCACGTTACCAGAATTTTCTTCGCGACTTGAGTCATAGTGAGCATTACATCTTCTGTTGTAAAAAGGGCTTCCGATATTACCAAAAGGGCTGTGGGTGCGCCATAAATGGCTGCCCATATATGGATAATCGTTAGCTGTGATAAACTCTGTGATTACTGAAAGCATCTCAAAACAACAAAGGAGTCGGGATGAATTCGCAATCCCAGGCCAAATCCCCTGAGCGCCTACGTGCGATGGTCGCCGGGACGCTGGCCAATTTCCAGCACCCAACCCTGAAGCATAATCTCACCGCCCTCAAGGCGCTGCACCATGTCGCCTGGCTGGACGATACCGTTCATATTGAGCTGCAGATGCCGTTCGTCTGGAGCAGCGCCTTCGAAGTGCTGAAAGAGCAGTGCAGCGCCGAGCTGCTGCGCATCACCGGCGCGAAGGCCATCGACTGGAAGCTGACCCACAGCATCGCGACCCTCAAGCGCGTGAAAAACCAGCCCGGGGTCAACGGCGTGAAGAACATTATCGCCATCAGCTCCGGCAAAGGCGGCGTTGGCAAATCTTCTACTGCCGTAAACCTGGCGCTGGCCCTGGCGGCGGAAGGGGCGAAGGTGGGCATTCTGGATGCCGATATCTACGGTCCGTCGATTCCGACCATGCTGGGCGCCGAAGACAGTCGCCCGACCTCGCCGGACGGCACCCATATGGCGCCGATCATCAAGTATGGCCTGGCCACCAACTCTATCGGCTACCTGGTGACCGACGACAACGCCATGGTCTGGCGTGGTCCGATGGCCAGCAAGGCGCTGATGCAGATGCTGCAGGAGACCTTGTGGCCGGATCTCGACTACCTGGTGCTGGATATGCCGCCGGGCACTGGCGACATCCAGCTGACCCTGGCGCAGAACATTCCGGTGACCGGCGCGGTGGTGGTCACCACGCCGCAGGACATCGCGCTGATCGACGCCAAAAAAGGCATCGTGATGTTTGAGAAAGTGGAAGTGCCGGTGCTGGGGATCGTGGAAAACATGAGCATGCATATCTGCAGCAACTGCGGGCACCACGAGCCTATCTTCGGCACCGGCGGCGCGCAAAAACTGGCCGAGAAATATCACACCCAGCTGCTGGGCCAGCTGCCGCTGCATATTACGCTGCGGGAAGATCTGGATAACGGCACGCCGACGGTGGTGGCGCGTCCGGATAGCGAATTTACCGACATCTACCGCCAGCTGGCGGGCCGGGTGGCGGCCCAGATGTACTGGCAGGGAGAAGTGATCCCGGGTGAGATTGCCTTCCGCGCCGTTTAAGGCCGCGGCGAGCGCATCAGCCAGTATCTGCCCTCGGGTGACGCGCCCTGTGCTTCGATGGTCCAGCCATGACGCTGGTAGAAGCGCAGGGCGTTTTTATTTTCCATCAGGCACTTCAGCGTTCCGCTGGCGGTAAAGGTCCGTTCGACCTGCGCCAGCAGCGCGCTGCCGATATGTTTGCCCTGCCAGTCGGGGTCGACAAACAGATGGTGAAGGAAATTATCGGCGGTCCATACGGCGGCAAAGCCCACCAGCTGGCCGTCGCATTCCGCGACCCACAGCTGTTCATCCGCGGTGGCGGCATCGAAATCCTCCAGCCGCCACGCCGCGGCGGGAAGCCAGGTCCACGATAAACTGCGCGCCCGCAGGAAGATCTGGCGCAACGCCGGAGAGTCCGCTGGCTCGCCGGGGCGGACGTGGAGGTTGCGCGGATCAGCGATGATAGAAGATCTCGCCATCGTACACTTTGAGGATTTTGCCTTCGGTATCGGTGATCAGCACGTAGTTACCGCCCATGTAGGTCCAGTGGCTACCGGCGTCGGGTGCAGGCAGGTTACGCTGCTGCCACTGTTTGATGTTGTATTCCGGGGTGAGGTACATCGCCGGAACGGTGTCGCCGATGTGAAACTGGGTGAAATCGGCAGTGAACTCTTTCAGCGCATACTGATCGATCCCCGCGGCAGTAGCCGTCCAGCTGGCGCCAGCGGTGGCAAGAAGTACGCCCAGAAGCATCATTTTTGTTTTACGCATAATTTCCTCAATATTACCTGGACTCAAATTAGCAGCCTCGTATCATTCCTGATGCGTTGCTGAAATGGCAAGCACTGGATTTTTAAAAAGTGTAAGCAAAACACGGCACAAGTCTTGCGCCGCTTGCGTTGCAGCGACGGTGATGCGTATTTTGGGAGCAATCTGAAGCAGGGGAGAATCGGCATGTTCAGGCTGGAAGATCTGACCTTATTTGTCCGCGCCGCGGCACTGGGCAGTTTTAGCGATGCGGCGCGCGAGTCCGGGCAGCAGCCGGCGCAGGTCAGCGCGGCGATTAAGCGTCTGGAAACGATCCTCAATATTCGCCTGTTTGCCCGTTCGACCCGCAGCCTGCGCCTGACGCCGGAGGGGGAGACCTGGCTGCCCTACGCTACTCAGATGCTCGATACCCTCGAGGCCGGTCTGCAGAAGATCCAGACCCCGGACGATGAAGTTCGCGGCATGTTGCAGATTGCCGTGCCGTCGGACCTCGGGCGTAACCTGCTCCTGACCCTGTTCCGCGATTTCCGCCAACGCCACCCGGCGCTGCGTCTGCGGCTGCTCTTTTCCGATCAGTTAACCGACGTGTTTAAAGATCCGGTGGACGTCGCGTTTCGCTATGGCAATAACGACGATGCCTCGTTTATCTCGCTGCCGGTGGCGCCGGAAAATCGTCGCGTGCTGGTGGCCTCGCCTGAGTGGATCGCCCGCCACGGCGAGCCGCAGACCCTCGAGGAGCTCAGCCAGCACAATGCGTTGATCTACATTTTGCGCGGCCGTCCGTTCGACCGCTGGTCGCTGAGCCTCGACGGCGTGGTTCAGCAGCAGAAGGTCTCCGGCACGGTGATGAGCGACGACGCCGAGGTGATCCGTCGCCTGGCGGTGGCCGGGGAGGGCATTGCCTATAAATCGATGCTCGACGTCAGCGACGATCTGCGGGCGGGGCGCCTGCGGCGCCTGCTGCCGCGTTATCAGGGGGATGTGGTGCCGTTGAATCTGATTTGCCCGCACCGCAAACAGCTCTCTGCCGCGGTGCGTTTGTTATATGAAGAGGTGAAATCACATTGTGAAGGGCTTAATGCCTGACTAAGGTCGCGAAGTAATACACCAGCGGGACAGCCAGCACCCACAGGCCAATCGGGATTTCCCGCCACTTACCGGCGATGGCCTTGATCACAATGTAAAACAGCAGCCCGCCGGCAATCCCGGTGCCGAAGCTGTTGGCGATAAGCGTAATCATCACCATCATCAGCACCGGCAGCCCGTCGGTGAAGTTGCCAAGATCCACTTTGCGCAGGCCGCTGAACATGTTCAGGCCAATCAGGATCAGCGCCGGGGCGGTGGCTTCTTTCGGGATCATCAACGCCACCGGCGTGAACAGCAGCATCAGCAGGAACATTACCGCCGCCGACAGCGCGGTAAGGCCGGTTTTGCCGCCGGCTTCTGCCGCCGCTGAAGACTCAATCAGCGCCGTCGCCGCCGGAATGCCTACCCACGGGCCGAGCGCGGCGGCAATCGAATCGACCATAAACGGGCGATTAATCTGCGGCATGTTGCCTTCTTCATCCAGCAGTCCCGCCTCACCGCCCACCGCCAGCGTCGTCCCCATGGTGGAGAAAAACTCAGAGGCGAAAAAGACGAACAGGAACGGCAGGAAGGCGATGTTTAACGCCCCCAGCAGGTCAACCTGCCCCAGCACCGGGGTTAGCGAATGGGGAACGTCGATAAAACTTGTCGGCAGATGGGTGACGCCGAAGGGGATGCCCACCAGCGTGGCGCACAGAATGGCCCACAAAATCGCGCCCGGAACCTTACGCGCCTGCAGGGCTATCGCCAGGAACAGGCCGCACAGCGCCACCAGCGCGCCGGGGGCGAGAAAGTCGCCGAGCATCAGCGCGTTGGTTTTAGCATTGGCCAGCACCAGCCCGGCATTGCGAAAGCCGAGCACGGCGACAAACAGGCCGATGGAGGCGGTGAGCCCCAGTTTGATCGACTGCGGCACCGAGCGGGTGACCACTTCGCGCAGGCCAAAGCGGGTCAGCAGGAAGAAGAGGATCCCCGACCAGCAGGCAATCCCGAGGCCAGTCTGCCAGCCAATCCCTTCGCTACCGGCCAGCGTCACCCCCACCAGCACCGAGCCGCCAATGCCCGGGCCGACGATAAACGGCAGGTTGGCATAAAACGCCATCAGCAATGAGCCGACGACGAAGACCAGAATGGTGCCGGTGGTGGCGGCGCCTTTGTCCATCCCGCCGATCGCCAGTAGCCCCGGGATGACCACCAGTAAATAGGCGGCGGCGAGAAAGCCGGTGATCCCGGCCAGGCATTCGGTGCGTAGCGTACCGCCGCGCGAGCGCAGCGCAAAGCGGCGCTCCAGCCAGTTAGCGCGGGCGGAAGAGTGAAGTGTGTTATCGGCCATGCTCAGGCTCCCTGAGGATTATTGTTGTGATCGGTTGGCTCCGGGGTCTCCCGGCAGGCTATCAACGGGTCGACTATCTGGCGGCTGCCGCCGTCGGTCAGACCCAAATCGGTTAAATGCGGCCCGGCGTTACAGGCAAGGCAGGTCCCTTCAATGGCCTTGAACACCCGGTACGGCGGTTCCCAGTCGGCGACTTGGCTGCTCAGATCGCGCAGCTCGCGGAACTGACGCGCCAGCTCGGCGGCCGGGAGATCCGACAGCATGCCGGCAATCGGCATTGCCACATGGGCAAGGATCTCGCCCTGTTGCGCCAGCGCCATCCCGCCGCCGGAAGCGATAAGCTGGTTGGCCGCCAGCGCCATATCATCAGCGTCGCGCCCGAGCACCACCAGATTGTGCGAGTCGTGGGAGTAGCTGGTGGCGATGGCGCCGCGCAGCTCACCCCAGCCTTCGAGCAGGGCGATTTGCGGTGTCGCCTGGTGGCGGCCATGGCGGTGCTTAACCCAGATCAGACTGAAGCCGGCGGGCAACTGGACTTTCCCGTCACGAACCTGCACTTCCACTTCGCCCCACTGGGTGAAGCGCGCGCCGCGGATATGACGCAGGCGGGCGACGCCGTGACGAATGCCCTGGACGCGCAGAATAAAGTCATCGGCGCGGAGGGGGGCGATCTGCAAAGTATCGCGCGGCGGCGTCACGCCCGGCGCGGGGGCGATCGGCTTCAGCAGGCGGCCAGCATGGGCCAGTCGTTCCCCCCCAACGTAGACTTCACGGGCCACCAGTTTCTCCAGGGAATCAAACACCACCAGATCCGCGCGCCGCCCGGCGGCAATCAGCCCGAGATCGTGGCGCTGCAGGCGAATCGCGGCGTTGAGGGTGGCGAATCGCAGCGCATCGACCGCCGGTAAACCGTGCTCGATCAGCAGGTTAAGCAGGGCGATGATCCCGCCTTTCTCCAGCAGCATATCCGGCGGCACGTCATCGGTGCAGACGGTGATTTGCGAGGAGAGGTGCGGCAGCGTTGTTAACGCCGCGACGATATCCGGCAGCAGATAGGGGTGCGAGCCGCGGATCTCGATCGTCAGACCGGCGCGCAATTTTTCCAGCGCGTCGTCCGCCGAGGTCAGTTCATGATCGGAGGTGACGCCGGCGGCGAGGTAGGCCTGCAGGTCAGCGCCGCTCAGGCCGCGAGCGTGGCCTTCAATCAGTTTGCCGCTGTTGAGACCGGCCTGGACAATCTCCAGCATCCGCTCGCTACCGTGCAGCACGCCGTGCATATCCATCACTTCCGCCACTCCGCGCACTTCCGGCCAGTCGAGCATGGTCTCCATCTCCGCGCCGGCAAAATCGGCGCCGGACATTTCGAGGCCTGGCGTGGAGGGGACGCTGGACGGGGCGGCCACCATCACCTGCAGCGGCAGATGGCGGCTGGCGTCAACCGCGTAGCGCACGCCCTCGACGCCGAGCACATTGGCCAGCTCATGCGGATCCCAGAACACCGCGGTGGTGCCCTGGGTGAGGACGATTTCCGCGTAGCGCTCCGGCGGCAGGTGCGAGCTTTCGAGGTGTACGTGGGTGTCCATCAGGCCGGGGGACAGGTAGCAACCGGCCAGGGAATGCACTTCATGGGCGTCGGCGCGGCTGCCGCGCGGGTGGACGCTGGCGATCATTTCGCCGACGATACCGACGTCAGCGGGGCGAATTTCGCCCGTGGCCATATCGACGATCTGCGCATCGACCAGCAGCAGATCAAACGGGGATTCGCCGCGCGCGGCCTGCACGGCGCGACGGCGGACTTGAGCATTGCTGGACATAACCACTCCGGCACAAGGATAATGCGGATACTCTATGGGCACAGCAAACGTTTGCCCAGATGAATAAATTTATCACCCGATAAGCTCGGGTTATTGTGCAGGACCACCGTAGCGAACCCGATAATGAACGAACCCTGGCAGCGGCTGCCCGCGCTCTCTCTTAAACAGCTTCAGTATTTCGTCACTCTGGCCCAGCTGCGCCATTTTACCGATACCGCCAGTCGGCTGGCGATTAGCCAGCCGGCGCTGAGCAGCGCGCTGCGGCAGATTGAAACGGTGCTCGGCGGCAAGCTGGTCAACCGTACCGCTTCGGCGGTCACCCTGACTGAACTGGGGGCGGCGATTTTACCCCACGCCCAGCGGATCCTCAGCGTGGCGCAGGCGGCCTTTTTCGATATGCAGCAGATCGTCGAGGCGGGCGGCGACGGGACAGTGCGCATCGGTCTGGTGCCGTCGGTCAGTTCGCTACTGTTTCCATTGCTGCCGCAGACCCTGGCCCAGGCCTTTCCGCGTCTGCGCATTGAATTTCACGATCAGACCAACGATGCGCTTATCCAGGCGCTGCAGCGCGGCGAGATTGATTTCGGCATCGGGGCGATCGACAGCTCTGTGCCTGGTGAACTGCTGGTCTATCCGCTACGCGAAGATCCCTTCGTGGCGGTGCTGCACCGCGACGATCCGCTGGCCGCGCAGGCGCACTTGCCGTGGAAGCAGCTGGTGGGGCGGGATATTGCCGTGTTCTCGAAAGGTAATATTCAGCGGCTGGTGGCGGCATTAGTGGAGAGCCATCGCCTGACGCTGACCACCCGCTATCAGGTGGACTATATCGAAACCCTGTATGGACTGGTGCGCTCGCGCTTAGCGGTGGCCATTCTGCCGGCGCTGTACACCACCCATCTGCAGGACCCGGCGCTTACGGTCGCCCAGCTGCAGCAGCCGGCGCTGACCCGTACGGTGGCCCTGATGCGCGGCCCGCAGGCGCTGCCGCCACTTATCGAAGCCTGTTTTTCCCTGCTGCAGGGAGAATTGCGTCGCGCTGATGCCTGATCCGCACATTGATTATCGTGGCGGGGGGATCAAAAAATCCCCCGCGGCCTGACCGGCGACGGGGGATGTCCGCGTTAAACGCTTACGGTGTCACGATATTGAACCAGAAGGCAAACGTGTCCATGTAGCTCAGCATCTCGTCGAGCTTAGCGCCATTGCCGCTAATCTTGACCTCGCCCTGAGCTTCAGCCTGCTTCAGCGTTTCCTGCTTGAGGATAATCTTGTTCAGGGTATCGCGACTCAGGATGATGCTGGCGTCGGCATTGTCCGCCACCGCGTTGGCGGTATGGTTAAGCACACCGTTTTCCAGCTCCAGTTTGTACTTGCCGCCGTCTTTGCCCAGGTCGATGTTAAAGACCGCTTTAGCCGCCCCGGCTTTTTCGCCGTTGATATGCACCCCGAGGTAATCGAAGAACATTTCTGGCGTCATCGCCCGCACGGTATCCGGGCTGGCAGTGTTCGGTGTCGGCAGTTTCTGCACGCCGTTTCGCAGCTCCTGGGCGCCGGTGAGGTAGAAGTTGCGCCAGGTGCCTGCTTCTGCCTGATAACCGAGCTGCTCCAGGGCATCGGCTTCCAGATCACGCGCCTGCTGATTGTGCGGATCGGCGAAGACGATTTTGCTGGTCACCTGGGCCACCCAGCGGTAGTTCCCCTGCTGGTAGTCGGCTTTGGCTTTCTGCATGATGGCATCGGCGCCGCCCATATATTCCACGAACTTCTTCGCCGCCTGCTCTGGCGGCAGTTCGTCGAGGGTGGCCGGGTTGCCATCGAACCAGCCGAGGTAGAAGACGTAGGTCGCTTTTACATCGTGGCTGACGGAACCGTAGTAGCCGCGGCTGGACCACTGTTTCTCCAGCGAATCCGGCAGCTTGAAGTTGGCGGCGATCTCATCGCGGGTCATGCCTAAGTTCGCCATACGCAGGGTCTGGTCGTTGATATAGCGATACATATCGCGCTGACCTTTCATCAGTTTAACGATATTGTCGTTCCCCCAGGTCGGCCAGTGGTGCTGAGCGATAATCACTTCCGCTTCGTTGCCCCAGCGATCGATGGCGGCGTTGATGTATTTCGACCACGCCAGCGGATCGCGGATTTTGGCGCCGCGCAGCGAGTAAGTGTTATGCAGGGTATGGGTCACATCCTCTGCCGCCTCGATCATTTTCTTCTCTTTGACATACCACAGCATTTCCGACGGCGCTTCCGAGCCCGGCGCCATCATAAAGTCATAGGTCAGGCCGTCGATCACCTCCTGCTGACCGGTATGGGTAATGTAATGGGTCGGCGGGATCAGCGTGACGGTACCCGCGGAGGTGGTGGTGCCGAGGCCAGCGCCGACCTGTCCCTTAGCGTTCGGCTTCAGCAGGTTGCCATACATATAGCTGGCGCGGCGGCTCATCGCAGTACCGGCCATGATGTTCTCGGAAACCGCTTCCTCCATAAAGCCGGCAGGGGCGTAAATCTTCACTTTACCGGCTTTCACGTCAGCTTCATCGACTACGCCACGGATACCGCCGTAGTGGTCCACATGGCTGTGGGTAAACAGCACCGCCACCACCGGTTTTTTCGGCCGGTGGGCAAAATAGAGCGCCAGAGCCTCTTTGGCCGGTTCGGCGCTCAGCAAGGGGTCGATGACTGTAATCCCGGTTTTGCCTTCGATAATGGTCATATTGGAAAGATCGAGATTACGGATCTGGTAAACGCCGTCGGTAACTTTGAACAAGCCGCCGATATTGAGTAATTGTGACTGTCGCCACAGGCTGGGATTAACAGTGTCCGGCGCCTTTTCGCCTTCTTTGACGAAATCATATTTGGCGGGATCCCAGATAATATTTCCCTGTGCGCCTTTGAGCATCGCTGGCGGCAGGGGGGCGATAAAACCCTGATGGGCGTTGTTAAAGTCGGTTTTATCCGCAAACGGCAGTTTGCTGTATAGCGCCTGATTCGCCTCACGTGTGGCCGGTGTGGCATCCTGTTGTGGCGCGGCGGCGAAGGCGGTTATCGACAAAGACGATAACATTCCGGCCAGGGCCAGATTTTTGGCTATCTGATTTAATTTCATGACTACCTCTCAGGTAATTTATTCCGCGGAAATAAAGAAGTATTTTCCGTTTTTAAAAATGAATGGCTTGCGGTTTATTCTAAAGACAAATATTGTGCTGAATAGTCCCATATGGGACTGACAGAGTGTTGCTTAAGGATCCGCTCGTCTTCGCCGGACGAGGGCTGCTATACTGTTGCTAACGGCGCAGGCGAGGGCAGAGGATGAATTTCCAGGAAATACATAGTTATTATAAAACATTAGCCATAGCCGACTTTTTTGCCGATATCGTTACGGAAGGTGAAGAGATTATTCTCACGGCTAATAAAAAATGGCGCCCGGAGTCGGGTTATATTTATTTTTGTACCGAGGGTTCGTTATCAATATTAATGCCGGATGATGGCTTGAGTATCGGTAATTCCATTGAGTATATGCCGATTGGCCTGATGGAGCGGTATTGCCCGCTGGCGAAATTTGAATATACAGGCAGTGGCCCGGTGACGCTGCGAAAAATCACTTACGCGGCCTTCGATCGTCTGTTTATTGAAAATCATCCGCAGCGCGTTGAGGCGCTGGCGAAAGTGCTGGTGTTCATGAGTATCTTTACCATCGACCTGCACAATGAACGCCGTCAGGTGACCAGCTATCAGACGATTCGCCCGATGCTATATCGCTATCTTTATCGACAGCACACCCATGAGGGTGAAAATGAGGGACTGGCGTTATTTATCATCAGACGTACCAATCTTTCGCGCACCCATGTGTTTCGCGTGCTGGCGGATTTAAAGGCGGGAGGATACATCACCATGAAACGGGGCAAGCTTATCTCTATCGATCGCCCGCTGCCCGCGGACTATTGAACGACGCTGAGAAGGGTAACAAGGCGGGATCGTCGCCTTGTTACTCAGGATAGCCGTCAGCAGATCATTACGGCGTCACGATGTTAAACCAGAAGTCAAACTTGTCCATATAGCCCAGCATTTCATCGAGTTTAGCCCCGTTACCGCTGATTTTAACTTCCCCTTTCTCTTCCGCCTGCTTCAGGGTCTCTTCTTTGAGAATGATTTTATTCAGGGTGGCGCGATCCAGCGTCAGGGTGGCATCCGCCTCTTTGGCTTCCGCATTCGCGGTGTGGTTCAGCACGCCGTTTT
Organism: Klebsiella sp. K-Nf6; assembly: GCF_002806655.1. Taxonomy (NCBI): domain Bacteria; kingdom Pseudomonadati; phylum Pseudomonadota; class Gammaproteobacteria; order Enterobacterales; family Enterobacteriaceae; genus Klebsiella; species Klebsiella sp. K-Nf6. The sequence goes on from NZ_PIBN01000004.1 coordinate 304,217, forward strand.
CCAGTTCCAGCTTATATTTGCCGCCGTCATTGCCCAGATCGATATTGAACACCGACTTCGCATTGCCCGCTTTTTCGCCATTGATATGGACCGCCAGGTAATCAAAGAACATTTCCGGGGTCATGGCGCGGACGGTGTCCGGGCTGGCGGTGTTCGGGGTCGGGCCTTTCACCACGCCGTTACGCAGCTCCTGGGCGCCGGTGAGGTAGAAGTTACGCCACGGGCCGGACTCCGCCTGATAGCCTAACTGCTCCAGGGCATCGGCTTCCAGATTGCGCGCCTGCTGGTTATTGGGGTCGGCGAAGACAATTTTGCTGACCACCTGGGCGACCCAGCGGTAGTTACCCTGGTCGTAATCTTCTTTCGCTTTCTTCAGGATCGCATCCGCGCCGCCCATATAATCGACGAATTTCTTCGCTGCTTCTTCCGGCGGCAGTTCGTCGAGGGTCGCCGGGTTGCCATCGAACCAGCCGAGATACAGCACGTAGGTCGCTTTCACATCGTGGCTGACCGAGCCGTAGTAGCCGCGGTTAGCCCAGGTGTTGGCCAGACTGTCCGGCAGCTTAAAGTTAGCGGCGATTTCATCGCGGGTCAGGCCTTCGTTAGCCATCCGCAGGGTCTGGTCGTTGATGTAACGATACAGATCACGCTGGCTCTTCAGCAGGTTAACCACGTTCTCGTTACCCCAGGTCGGCCAGTGGTGCTGAGCCATAATGATCTCAGCCTTATCGCCCCAGCGGACGATCGCCTGGTTGATGTATTTCGACCACGGTAGCGGTTCACGGATCTTCGCCCCGCGCAGCGAGTAGGTGTTATGCAGGGTATGGGTGACGTCTTCTGCGGATTCGATCAGTTTCTTCTCTTCGATATACCACAGCATTTCTGACGGTGCTTCGGAGCCCGGCGCCAGCATAAAGTCGTAGGTCAGGCCGTCGATAACTTCTTTCTGACCGTCCTTGTCAATAATGTTGGTTGGCGCAATCAGGGTGACGGTACCCGCAGAGGTGGTGGTGCCCAGACCGGCACCCACCTGGCCTTTGGCGTCTGGTTTCAGCAGGTTGCCGTACATATAGCTGGCGCGGCGACTCATGACGTTCCCGGCCATGATGTTTTCCGCCACGGCAGCTTCCATAAAGCCGGCCGGCGCGTAGATTTTCACTTTGCCGGACTTCACATCCGCTTCATCAACCACACCGCGCACGCCGCCGTAGTGGTCAACGTGGCTGTGGGTGTAGATCACCGCGACGACCGGTTTTTTACCGCGGTTTTTGTAATACAGGTCCATGCCCACTTTGGCGGTTTCTGCCGAGACCAGCGGGTCAACGACGGTGATCCCCTCTTTACCCTCAATAATCGTCATATTGGAGAGATCGAGGTTGCGGATCTGGTAGACCCCGTCCGTCACTTCAAACAGGCCGCTGATGTTGATCAGCTGCGACTGGCGCCACAGGCTCGGGTTCACTGTCTCCGGCGCTTTTTCCCCTTCTTTGATGAAGGCATACTGGCCCGGATCCCAGATAACATTGCCTTGTTCGCCTTTAATGACTTCCGGCGGCAGGGCGGCAATAAAGCCTTTATGCGCATTGGTGAAATCGGTGTTATCGGAGAAGGGAAGTTGATTGTAGAGGGCATCGTTCGCTTTTTTGGTTGCTTCGGTCGCCTCTTTGGCTGACGTATCCGCCCAGGCGGCGAAAGCGAGACTATTTAACAAACCCGCTAACGCTAACCCTTTTACTATCGGGGTCAATTTCATTGGAATCCTCATTAATGGCATGGTTCATTCGGTTTTACCGATTTAACGCAGGTGGTTGTTTGTTACAGGTTTTTTTAAATATAACCATGCATTAACATTCAGCCAGTTTTGTTTACAAAAAATGCGTGTTTTACTCCTTTTGTAGTACTTACATAAACGGGAAAAGAAATCAGCTCGGCTTGTGTTACACCGCCACATTTCGTACCCTGCTGACTGGAAATGTTGTACCGCTTTTATGACTCGGGGTGCCCTTCTTCGTTGAAGGCTGAGAAATACCCGTACCACCTGATCTGGATAATGCCAGCGTAGGGAAGTCAGAGACCGCAGGGTCATTGCTTCTCCCTCGTCTGGCGGGAGCAAACCATGCCTGAGCTGCTGAATCCCGCGCCTGTCGCGCACCTGCGCCATCTGCTGCGCGCCCATTCCCCCCTTGTCCACTGTATGACCAATGACGTGGTGCAGACCTTTACCGCCAATGTTCTGCTGGCCGTCGGCGCCTCGCCGGCGATGGTGATCGATCCCCGCGAAGCGGCGCAGTTTGCCGCCATCGCCGATGCGCTGTTAATTAACGTCGGTACCCTGACCGAAGATCGCGCCGTGGCCATGCGCGCCGCGGTAGAGCATGCCCGTCAGGCTGGCAAGCCCTGGACGCTGGATCCGGTGGCGGTCGGCGCCCTGACCGTGCGCACGACCTTTTGTCACGAGCTGCTGGCCCTGCAGCCGGCGGCCATTCGCGGCAATGCCTCTGAAATTCTGGCGCTGGCCGGGATGAGCGCCGGCGGGCGCGGGGTGGATACCACCGATACGGCCGCCGCGGCGCTACCGGCGGCCCAGGCGCTGGCTCGTCGGCTGGCTACCGTGGTGGCGGTCACTGGCGAGGTGGATTACGTCACCGACGGCGAGCGGGTGCTTAGCGTGGCGGGGGGCAATCCGCTGATGACCCGGGTGGTGGGCACCGGCTGCGCGCTGTCGGCGGTGGTGGCGGCAAGCACGGCGCTGCCGGGAGACCGGCTGGAAAACGTGGCCGCCGCCTGCGGGCTGATGAAGCAGGCCGGGGAGATCGCCGCCCGTCAGGGAGGCCCTGGTAGCTTTATTCCGGCGTTTCTCGACGCGCTGTATCAGGAGGTGCAGGGATGAAACGCATCAACGCCCTGACCATCGCCGGCACCGATCCCAGCGGCGGGGCCGGTATCCAGGCCGATCTGAAAACCTTCTCCGCGCTGGGGGCCTATGGCTGCTCGGTGATCACCGCCCTGGTGGCGCAGAATACCCGCGGCGTGCAGTCGGTCTATCGCATCGAACCGGATTTTGTGGCGGCGCAGCTCGATTCGGTGTTCAGCGATGTGCGTATCGATACCACCAAAATCGGCATGCTGGCGGAGACCGATATTGTGGAAGCCGTGGCCGAGCGGCTGGCGCGCTACCGGGTGGCCAACGTGGTGCTGGATACCGTCATGCTGGCGAAAAGCGGCGATCCGCTGCTGTCGGCCTCGGCGGTGGAGACCCTGCGTCAACGATTGTTGCCGCAGGTGTCATTGATCACCCCGAACCTGCCGGAAGCGGCCGCGCTACTCGATGCCCCCCATGCGCGCACCGAGCGCGAGATGCTGGAGCAGGGGCGGGCGCTGCTGGCGCTGGGCTGCGGCGCGGTATTAATGAAGGGCGGCCATCTCGACGATGCCGAAAGCCCGGACTGGCTCTTCACCCGCGAAGGGGAACAGCGGTTTACCACGCCGCGCGTGCAGACCAAAAATACCCACGGCACCGGCTGCACGCTCTCCGCCGCGCTGGCGGCGCTGCGCCCGCGTCATGCGGACTGGGCGGCCACCGTCGCCGAGGCGAAGGCCTGGCTGTCGGCGGCCCTGGCGCAGGCCGACTCTCTGGAGGTGGGCCACGGCATTGGGCCAGTGCACCATTTCCACGCCTGGTGGTAAATGGCAGCGCAACGGGATAGCAGAATCTCCTGAAAAAATGGCCCCCCGGCTGGAAAATAGGCTAAGTCGGTACCAGGCTTAACCTGCCCAAAAAAATTGGGTTGGGATAATGCATGCCGGCTTCGGCCGGCCTTACGGGAGATTGCTATGACTGATATTACGCAGTTGCTGGGCAAAGATGCCGAGAGCCTGTTGCAGCACCGTTGTATAACCATTCCGGCCGACCAGCTGTATCTGCCTGGCGCAGATTATGTTGATCGGGTGATGGTGGATAACAACCGACCACCGGCGGTGCTACGCAATATGCAGACCCTGTACAATACCGGACGCCTGGGGGGAACCGGCTACCTTTCCATTCTGCCGGTTGACCAGGGCGTGGAGCACTCGGCGGGCGCCTCCTTCGCCGCCAACCCGCTGTACTTTGATCCGAAAAATATCGTCGAGCTGGCGATCGAAGCCGGCTGTAACTGCGTGGCTTCGACCTACGGCGTGCTGGCCTCGGTGTCGCGCCGCTACGCGCATCGCATCCCTTTCCTGGTGAAGCTCAACCATAACGAAACGCTGAGCTACCCCACCGAATACGACCAGACCCTCTACGCCAGCGTTGAGCAGGCGTTCAATATGGGGGCGGTGGCCGTGGGAGCGACGATCTATTTCGGCTCGGAACAATCGCGTCGTCAGATAGAAGAGATTTCCGCCGCCTTTGAGCGGGCGCATGAGCTGGGCCTGGTCACCGTGCTGTGGGCCTATCTGCGCAATTCGGCATTCAAGAAAGACGGTGTCGACTATCATGTTTCCGCGGACCTGACCGGTCAGGCCAACCACCTGGCGGCCACCATCGGCGCCGATATCGTTAAGCAAAAAATGGCGGAGAATAACGGCGGCTACAAAGCGGTTAACTTCGGCTATACCGACGATCGGGTGTACAGCAAACTGACCAGCGATAACCCCATCGATCTGGTGCGCTACCAGCTGGCCAACTGCTATATGGGCCGCGCCGGGCTGATCAACTCCGGCGGCGCGGCGGGCGGGGAGACCGATCTTGCCGACGCGGTGCGCACGGCGGTGATCAATAAACGCGCCGGCGGCATGGGGCTGATCCTTGGCCGGAAAGCATTTAAGAAATCGATGGCCGACGGCGTGAAGCTGATCAATGCCGTGCAGGACGTCTACCTCGACGGGAAAGTGACTATCGCCTGATAAGCACCGGTATCGTTGGGATCCCCGGTGGCGCGACGCGCACCGGGGTTACCGTTGTGTATGCGCCTTCAGGCCGCGCCGTTACCGCGTCAGCAGCCAGCGGGCGGTATGCTCATCTGTCACCAGACCATTGATCCAGCCGCCTTTAAGGGCCGCCAGGATCGCCGGTCGTTTGTATTCTCCACACGCCGCGGCAATACGCGGGCAGTGGTTCTGACGGATATCATAGCTGGTGATCATGCGGTTGATCTCGCTGTCTACCACGTGGCCTTCCGCATCGATAAACCGTCCGAGGATCTCTCCGATGCCGCCGCGCGCGGTCAGCTCATCCATTTGCGCCTGATTGATAAACCCGTCTTTAAAGATCGGACTTTGCGTGCCCAGGGGACCAATGCCGACAAAAATCACGTCCGCCTCTTGGGCGACGCCGGAGACGCTGCGGAATAAGCGGTTGGTGCACCACATCTCATGCTCCTCCGCGCTCTGGGCGTAGCGCGGCGCCGGCCACTGATAGTACTTGGCCTTAATTTTGCGGGTCAGCAGCAGGGGCACGTCATCGTAATAATTGCACTGCCCGTCGGCGTTCATGGCGCTGATCAGCGCCACGCAGCGGGTATTCAGGCTGTCAAAATCGATGCGCTGCAGCGCTTTTTTCAGGGTCAGGCCCGAGCCCAGGCCGATGATTTTCTCTTTATCATCCTGCAGATAGCGAGCCATCAGCTGATAGCAGCCAAACGACACGCTGTCGAGGGTGCTTTCTTCGCTAAAGGCGGGGACTACATTACACTCGATTAAACCGTATTTTTCCTGCAACAACTGCGCATAATCGAGGCAGTTTGCCACCGGATGGTGCAGATTAATCGACACAATCCCTTCTTCTTTCGCGGCGGCGATCAGCCGTTGCACCACCGGTCTGGAGGTACCCAGCTGGCTGGCGATCTCGCTCTGATTCTGACCGGCGATGTAGTACATCCATGCGGCACGCACCTTCTGATCCAACCGGATATCGTCTTCTTTACTCATGGTTTCCCGCCCTAAGTTGCTGACCAGGGCTCGCAATTGGCCCGGCGAATACCCGCATTCTCGCCGTGGTTGGCATAACTGGCAAGCTTTTGCTCTTGTCTGGTCATTTGTAATTTAATTGGGTAATTGTTCTTTTGTGATCCGTGGCTCTTATTTTGGTCAAATGATCAATTACAGTGGCGCCATCAACTCAAGGAGAACAGAACATGAACAATCAATTCACATGGCTTCACATTGGTCTGGGTTCTTTTCATCGCGCGCACCAGGCGTGGTATCTGCATCGTCTGATAGCGTCCGGGGATAAGCGCTGGCACATCGCGGCGGGAAATATTCGTAACGACGCCGAGCAGGTGGTGCAGGCGCTGGCGGCGCAGGGAGGACGTTACGTCCTGGAGACCGTCAGCCCTGAAGGGGAGCGCGAATATGAAGAAATCACCTCTATTCAGAAACTGTTGCCGTGGCAGGCCGGGCTGCAGCCGCTGATTGACGAAGGGGCGAACCCGCAAACCAAAGTTATCGCCTTTACCGTGACGGAAGGGGGGTACTACCTGAACACCCGCCATCAGCTTGAAACCAGTAACCCCGATCTGCAGGCCGACCTGCAAGGCGAGTGCAAAACCATTTACGGCACCCTCGCGCGGATCCTGGAGAAGCGCATGGCCGACAACGCCGGGCCGCTGACCCTGCTCAACTGCGACAACGTGCGCCACAACGGCGAGCGTTTCCACGACGGCATGGTGGAGTTCCTGCAGCTCACCGGCAAACAGGCGGTGATTGACTGGATGGCGGCCAATACCACCTGTCCGAACACCATGGTGGACCGCATCACCCCGCGTCCGGCGGCCGATCTGCCGGCCCGCATCAAAGCGCAAACCGGGATTGATGACAAAGCGCCGGTGATGGGGGAGACCTTTATCCAGTGGGTGGTGGAAAACCACTTCCGCGATGCCCGCCCGAACCTCGAGTCGGTCGGCGTGGAGATGGTGGAGTCGGTCATCCCGTATGAAGAGGCGAAAATCCGCATTCTGAACGCGTCGCACAGCTGCATTGCCTGGGCGGGAACCTTAATCGGCCAGCAGTATATTCATGAAAGCACGCTCACCGATGCTATCTACACCATTGCCGACCGCTACGTCACGGAGGATGTCATTCCCTGCCTCGGCGATAACGGCATTGATTTGCCGACCTACCGGGATGTGGTGCTTAAGCGCTTTACCAACCCGTATATCCAGGACACCAACCAGCGCGTCGCCGCCGACGGCTTCTCGAAAATTCCGGCGATGATCGCCCCCACGCTGCAGGAGTGCTATCAGCGCGGCGTCCGCCCTGAGGCGACCGCCATGCTGCCGGCGCTGTTCTTCGTCTTTATGGAGCAGTGGCATAAGGGAACGCTGCCCTATCAGTACCAGGACGGCATCCTGGATGCGCAGGCGGTGCATGAGATGTATGAGGCTCAGGATCCGGTGGCTGTCTACGCCCGCGATAAAACCCTGTTTGGTGACCTGGCCAACAACGCGGATTTTCTGGCGCTGATGCGCGAGAAAGTCGCCGCCGTTTACACGCTGATTAAATAAGAGGTGGCTATGTATCTGGGTATCGATCTCGGCACATCGGAAGTCAAAGCGCTGGTCATTGATGAGAACTATGAGGTTATCGCCAGCCATAGCGCGCCGCTGAGTATTCAGCGGCCCCATCCGCACTGGTCAGAACAATCGCCGGAGTTATGGTGGGAGGCGACGGAGTACCTGATGAACACGCTACGGGAAAAATGCGCGCAGCACTGGCCGGCCATTAAGGCGATTGGCCTCTCCGGGCAGATGCACGGCGCGGTGTTGCTGGATGAAAAGGGGGAGACGATCCGTCCGGCCATTCTGTGGAACGACACCCGCTGCGCCGCAGAGTGCGCCGAGCTGGAGGCGATGGCGCCGGAGCTGCATCAGGTGGCGGGAAATCTGGCGATGCCAGGCTTTACCGCGCCGAAGCTGCTGTGGGCGCGCCGTCATGAGCCGCAACACTTTCAGCGCACCGCCACGGTGCTGCTGCCGAAGGATTATCTGCGCTATCGGATGACCGGGAAGAAAGTCTCCGATATGTCGGACGCCGCCGGGACGCTGTGGCTGGACGTGGCGAAGCGCGACTGGTCCGACGCTCTGCTGGACAAGTGCGGCCTGTCGCGCAGCCAAATGCCGACGCTGGTCGAAGGCTGCGAGGTTTCCGCCACCCTTGATCCGCAGGTGGCGGCGCGCTGGGGGCTAAACGCCTCGGTGGTGGTGGCCGGGGGCGGGGGAGATAACGCGGTCAGCGCCATTGGCGTCGGCGCGGTCTCGCCGGGGGATGCGTTTATTTCGCTTGGCACCTCCGGGGTGTTGTTTGTGGTGACCGACGCCTATCGCCCGGCGCCGCAGTCGGCGGTACATGCGTTTTGTCACGTGCTGCCGAACCTGTGGCACCAGATGAGCGTCATGCTGAGCGCCGCCAGCTGTTTGCAGTGGTTCTGCCGCCTGACCGGCACCACGGAGGTGGCGCTGCTGGCGGAAATTGCCGAGCTCAGCGAGGAGGAGAAAGCTCACGCCCCGTTGTTCTTGCCCTATCTCTCCGGCGAACGTACCCCGCATAACGATCCTGACGCGCGCGGCATGTTCTGGGGCATGACCCACGCCAGCCTGCGCGCCCAGCTTGGCTACGCGGTGCTGGAAGGGGTGAGCTTCGGTATCAATGACGGCCTGCAGGCGTTGAAAGAGAGCGGTACGCCGATCGCGCAGTGCTCGCTGGTGGGCGGCGGCGCCCGCAGTCCTTTCTGGGCCCAGCTGCTGGCCGACATTCTCGCTATGCCGGTGGTGACCCATAAAGGGGGAGAGACCGGCGGTGCGCTGGGCGCGGCGCGGCTGGCCTGCCTGGCGGCGGGCAAACCGATTGCCGCGGTGTGTGAAAAACCGGAAGTCTGGCAGACCTGGCGTGCGGATCCCGTTCGCCACCACATCCTGATGCAACGCTACGCGCAGTTTAAAGACCTGTATTTAAACGATCTGAATTATCGGCAGCACTGATTTTCATCATAACAGCCGCTTCGTTGCACGTCGCGGAGCGGCCACCCTGTACCCTGAAAACGAGGTCATTATGTCTATCAATAATAAACAGTGGCTCGGTTTACCCCTGAACCTGCTCTGGGGATACATCGCCATTGCCGTATTTATGACCGGCGACGGTTTTGAATTAGCCTTTCTGTCGCACTATATCAAAGCGCTCGGCTTTTCTCCGGCGGAGGCCTCCTTTGCCTTTACCCTCTACGGCCTGGCCGCCGCGCTGTCGGCATGGATTTCCGGCGTGGTGGCGGAAATTATCACCCCGCTGAAAACGATGATGATTGGCTTCGTGCTGTGGTGCGTGTTCCACGTGCTGTTCCTCGTTTTCGGCCTCGGTCACGCCAACTATGCGCTGATCCTGATTTTCTACGGCATCCGCGGCTTCGCCTATCCGCTGTTCCTCTACTCGTTTATCGTGGCGATTGTCCATAACGTCAAAAGCGACAATGCCAGCTCGGCCATCGGTTGGTTCTGGGCGGTCTATTCCATCGGCATCGGTGTGTTCGGCAGCTATATTCCGAGCTTCACCATTCCGCACATTGGCGAACTGGGGACTTTATGGCTGGCGCTGGCCTTCTGCGTCACCGGGGGCGTGATTGCCCTGGCTTCCCTGCGCCATATTCAAACGCCGCAGCATATGCAGAATCTAACCACTCGCCAGAAATTTTCCGAGCTGGGACGCGCCGCGACGCTGCTCTATACCAACCGCAATATTCTGCTGTCGAGCATGGTCAGGATTATCAATACTCTCTCGCTGTTCGGTTTTGCGGTCATTATGCCGATGATGTTTGTCGATGAGCTGGGCTTCACCACTTCAGAATGGCTCCAGGTATGGGCAGTCTTCTTCTTCACTACCATTTTCTCTAACGTGCTGTGGGGGATCCTGGGGGAAAAACTGGGCTGGATGAAGGTGGTGCGCTGGTTCGGCTGCATCGGGATGGCGCTCTCCAGCCTGGCGTTTTACTACATCCCTCAGCACTTTGGCCATAGCTTTGCGATGGCGCTGATCCCCGCCATCGCCCTCGGGATCTTTGTCGCCGCCTTCGTGCCGCTGGCCGCCGTGTTCCCGGCGCTGGAGCCGAAGCACAAAGGCGCGGCGATTTCGGTCTATAACCTGTCGGCGGGGATGTCGAACTTTCTCGCGCCGGCGATTGCCGTGGTGTTGCTGCCGTTCTTCAGCACCATCGGGGTGGTGATCGCCTACACCGCATTGTACGTGGTGGCCTTTTTCCTCTGCGCCTTTATCCGCGTGGAGCAGCCGGGGTTCTCCCACAAGGAAGCAACCGCCCGCGAGCAGGTTGAATTCTCTTAGGTGATGTGGCTGGCATGCGCTTCATGCCAGCCTTAATGAGGTGAACGAATGAGTATGCAGGCAGTTATTTTTGACATGGATGGCGTGATTATTGATTCCGAGGCGCTGTGGCGACAGGCGCAGATTGACGCCCTCGCGCAGTGGGGGGCAACGGCGAGCGTGGATGAGTGTGAAACCCTGACCAAAGGCAAACGTCTCGACGAAATCGCCGGCACCTGGTGTCGCTATTTTCAGCTTGAGCTCAACCCGCAGCGGCTTGAAGCCGCAATATTGCAGCGCATCACCTGCCTGATTGCCGCGAAAGGCGAACCGATGCCCGGCGTGCATGAGGCGTTACGCTATTTTCGCGAGGCGGGCTATCAAATTGCGCTCGCCACGTCATCATCCCGTCAGGTTATTGCCGCTGTGCTGAACAAACTCTCGCTCTGGCACTTTTTCGACGTGGTCTCCAGCGCGGATGATGAATCACGCGGCAAACCGCACCCGGCGGTGTACCTGACGACCCTGCGCAAGCTCAATCTCAACGCCAGCCAGTGTCTGGTGATTGAGGATAGCTTTACCGGCTTTTGCGCGGCTCAGGCCGCCGGTATTCCCACGGCGGTGGTTGCCGAAGATAGCCGGCAGGGGCGCTATCAGGCCGCTGTCGGCCGCTATCAAACCTTACCTGAACTGCTGGAAGCGCTTACCGCTGAGCCAGAGGCGGTCGCATAACTCTCGCTTTCGTGAGCGCAGAAAATCCCGGGATGTACACGGTCGGTCACTCTCTTTTCTGCGCTCACGCCCTTTTTACTCCATGCCGATCCGCCTCACATTTCGCTCATCTTTTGTGAAAACAGTCACGTCTTGTTGTGCCAATGCCCAAATTTATGGCCTTGCTTAGCGGTGTTTGTCCGAGGCACTGCTACGTAATTGTGCTTAGATTATATATTGAAACGTATTTTCAATAATGTGAAACCGCTTTGCCGATTTACTTCTGTCGATCGGATTTGGCCGTGATAAGGATTGAGCATGAAAATTGAATCTGTAAATGTCACCGTTTTCCAGTATCCCACTCGTCGGGTTTCCGACAGCGCCGGGCACTCCCATCCGGGGGCTGAAAGCATGGCCAAAATGGCGATGCTGACCATCACCGCTGATGATGGGGCGCAGGGTTTTTCGTTTGCGCCTCCGGAAGTCGTGCGCCCGTTCGTGGTGAATACTTTTTTTCGCAAAGTGCTGGTGGGACAGGACCCGTTTAACCGCGAGCGTATCTGGCAGGATCTTAACCACTGGCAGCGCGGCAGCGCACATCAGCTAACGGAGCGCGCGCTGTCGTTTGTTGAACAAGCGCTGTGGGACCTGATTGGCCGCAGCCTCAGGATGCCGGTCTACAAGCTGCTTGGCGGCTATCGCGACACCGTCCCGGCTTACGGTAGCACCATGTGCGGCGACGATCTACCGGGCGGCCTGTCGACCCCGGAAGAGTATGCCGCCTTTGCCGAAAAGCTGGTCGCCCGCGGCTACAAGGCCATCAAACTGCACACCTGGATGCCGCCAATCTCTTTTGCGCCCAATCCCAAAATGGATATTAAAGCCTGCGCGGCGGTGCGCGAAGCGGTAGGGCCGGATATTGACCTGATGATTGATGGCTATCACTGGTACAGCCGCGCCGAGGCGCTGTGGATAGGCAAAGCGCTGGAAAAACTCAATTTCGCCTGGTTTGAAGAGCCGATGGAGGAGGATTCGATGTCCTCCTACGCGTGGCTGGCGGAAAACTTGTCGATTCCCATCGTCGGGCCGGAGAGCTTCGGCGGCAAGCACCACATGCGCGCCGAATGGGTGAAAGCCGGAGCCTGCGACATTCTGCGCGCCGGCGCTAACGGCGTGGGCGGTATTGCCCCGACCATGAAGGTCGCGGCGCTGGCGGAATCTTTCGGCATGGATTGCGAAGTCCACGGCAACGGCGCGGCAAGCCTGGCGGTGGTCGGCGCGATTCGTAACTGCCGTTGGTATGAGCGTGGCCTGCTGCATCCGTTCCTCGACTACGATGAACCAGCGGCTTATCTCAACAGCATTGTCGATCCGATGGATGATCAGGGATTTGTGCATTTGTCACAACGTCCAGGCCTCGGTGAAGACATTAATTTTGCGTATATCGAAGCCAATACCGTTAGCCACGACTGATTCAAAAAAATAAATGCCCGGTGGCGCTGCGCTTATCGGGTCTGCGGCCCGGTAGGCCGGATAAGGCGAAAATGCCGCCATCCGGCAACATGTACCCTACAGTACAGGCAAACAGAGATATGAAAAAAACCTCCCTACTGGCAGCGTGTTTATTCACGCTCGCCGTGTCGATGGGAAGCGGGGCGGCGGTGGCGAAAACGCCGCCCGATCAGCTTATTATCGGCATGAATATGAATAACCTGCTCACCCTTGACCCGGCAGCGATGACCGGTAACGAAGTGGTGGGGATCGTGGTCAACCTCTACGACTCGCTGGTGGAGCTGGACCCTGAGCAGCTCACCACCGTCAGGCCCGCGCTGGCGAAATCCTGGGATATCGGCCCCGACGGTAAAACCCTGACCTTCCATCTGCGCGATAACGTGAAGTTTCACTCTGGTAACCCGCTGACCGCCGCCGATGTGGTGTGGTCGATGCGGCGCATCCTGCATCTCAACCTGGCCCAGGCCTCGGTATGGAAATCCTATGGCTTCAGTAAGAAAAATATCGACAGCCAGGTCAGTGCGCCGGACCGCTTCACGGTGCAAATCGTATTACCCAAAGAAAACGATCCGCAGCTGGTGATTTACTCGCTGGCGGCGCTGGGCAACCTCGGGGTGCTGGACAGTAAAACGGTGCAAAGCCACCAGCAGGATAACGATTGGGGCAACCGCTGGCTAACCACCCATGAAGCCGGTTCCGGGCCGTTTACGCTGGAAACCTGGCAGGCAAAAGAGGTGCTGCGCATGAAGCGCAATCCTGACTACTGGCGCGGCGAGGCGAAAATGAGCCGCGTGGTGCTGCGCCATTTCCAGGAGTCGCAAACCCTGCGCCTGATGATCGAAAAAGGCGACCTCGATATTGCCAACAACATGGCGGTTTCCGACATTAACGCCCTGCGCAGCGACCCGCAGCTGACCGTCGATGCGGTGCAGCGCGGCACCATGTACTACGTGGCGATGAGCATGAAAGAGGCGCACTTCGCCCAGCCGAAAGTGCGCGAAGCGGTGCGCTATCTGATTGATTACCAGGGTATCAATAAAGCGCTAATGCCGGGCTACGGCGTGCTGCACCAGCGGCCGATTAAGGCGGGCATGCCGTCTACGCTGCCTGACCCTGGCTATAAGCTGGACGTGGCGCGGGCGAAAAAGCTGCTGGCGGAAGCGGGTTATCCCAACGGCTTTGATACCACGCTGCGGGTCCTCTCCGATCAGCCATTTCTTAACATTGCTATCGCCGTGCAGTCGACGCTGATGCAGGCGGGGATTAACGCCAAAATCATCACCGGCACTGGTAACCAGATCTACGGTGCAATGCGCGAGCGTAAATTTGACCTGCTGGTAGGTCGCGGCGGCAGCGGGATGGAGCCGCATCCGCACTCCAGCCTACGCGCGCTTGTCTATAACCCGGATAACAGCGATAAGGCGCGCCTGACCAACTTCCAGGGCTGGCGTACCGGTTTTTACGACCCGCAGCTTAATACGATGATTGACCAGGCCCTGCTGGAACGCGATCCGCAAAAACAGGTGGCTGACTACCAGGCCATCCAGACACGCTACGACCAGCTGGTTCCGGCTTTAATTCCGCTTTCGCAAATGGTTGATTCGGTCGTCGTGCGCAACGAGGTACGGGAGTATCAGCCGCACCCCTCCGCCACCACTTTTCTGCGTGACGTCTATAAAGTCCGCGAAGGAGAGAAAGGATGAGTACCGCAATCCTTGCGCCCGGTTCACGCGGCCGGCGCTTATCAAAACGGCTACTGCAGGTGGTAATTACACTGTTCGGCCTGCTGCTACTGACCTTTACCATTGGCCGCGTCATGCCCATCGACCCGGTGCTGGCGATTGTCGGCCCGGATGCTGACCAGAGTACCTATCAGCAGGTTTACCAGCAGCTGGGGTTTGATAAATCGCTGACCACCCAGTTTGGTATCTATTTCGTCAACCTGTTGCACGGCGATCTGGGCAACGCGCTGCTGACCGGGAAACCGGTGGTGGACGATATTATCCGCGTCTTCCCGGCCACCATGGAGCTGGCAACGATGGCGATTATTGTCGGCGCGGGTCTTGGTATTCCGCTGGGCGTGTTGGCGGCGGCGCGGCGCAACAGCGTCTCCGATTATGTGGTACGCATTATCAGCCTGGCGGGCTACTCGACGCCGATCTTCTGGGTCGGAATGATGGGACTGCTGGTGTTCTATGCCTGGCTTGGCTGGGTAGGCGGCGCCGGGAGGGTAGACCTCGGGCTGGATGGTGTGGTGCCGCGCCGCACCGGCCTGATGACCGTTGATGCGCTGCTGGCAGGCAACGGCCAGGTGTTCTGGAACGCCATTAATCATCTGATTCTTCCCGCCTCGCTGCTGGGTTTTCACTCGCTGGCTTATATCAGCCGTATGACCCGCAGCTTTATGCTGGCCCAGCTGTCGCAGGAGTTCATTATTACCGCCCGGGTGAAAGGGCTGACCGAGCGTCAGGTTATCTGGAACCATGCGTTTCGTAACATCCTCGTGCAGCTGCTGACGGTGGTGGCGCTGGCCTACGGCGCGCTGCTGGAAGGCGCGGTGCTGATTGAAACCGTCTTCTCATGGCCGGGTTTCGGCTCCTACCTTACCGGTAGCCTGCTGCTGGGCGATATGAATGCGGTGATGGGCTGCGTGCTGCTGGTGGGCGTGATCTTCGTGATGCTCAACCTGCTCTCCGACCTGCTGTATCAATTCTTTGACCCGAGGACAAAATCATGACCGTTTCTCTGGATTCGCCGCTTTCGGGCGGTGCGGGCGAAGGCCGCCAGCGGCTGCAACGCGCGGCGGCGCGGGCCGTCGGGTTTATCGGCAAAATGGCGCGCAATCCGCTCACGGCCATCGGCGGAGGAATTATCTTTCTGCTGCTGGTGGTGGCGATTTTCGCGCCGCTGATTGCGCCTTATAACCCGCTGGTACAGGACCTGAACAGTGCGCTGGTCGCGCCGAATGCACAGCACTGGTTCGGCACCGATGAGTTTGGCCGGGATATCTTTAGTCGCCTGGTGTACGGCTCCCGCATCACGCTCTATATCGTGCTGCTGGTCTCGGTGACTGTCGGTCCGCTCGGGCTGCTGCTGGGCGTCAGTGCCGGCTATTTCGGCGGTAAAGTCGATATGGTGCTGATGCGCGTCACCGATATTTTCATCTCCTTCCCGAGTCTGGTCCTGGCGCTGGCGTTTGTCGCCGCTTTAGGACCGGGGCTGGAGCACGTGGTTATCGCCATCACGCTGACCGCCTGGCCGCCGATTGCCCGTCTGGCGCGCGCCGAAACGCTCTCTCTGCGCCAGGCCGATTTTATCTCCGCCGTGCGTCTGCAAGGCGCTTCATCGGCCCGCGTCCTCTGGCGCCATATCGTGCCGCTGTGTCTGCCCTCGGTCATTATCCGTATCACCATGAATATGGCCGGGATCATTCTGACCGCGGCCGGCCTCGGCTTTCTCGGCCTCGGCGCGCAGCCGCCAGAGCCGGAGTGGGGAGCGATGATCTCCAGCGGGCGCACTTATATGATGGAGTGCTGGTGGGTCGTAACCATTCCGGGGCTGGCGATTCTGATCAATAGCTTAGCGTTCAACTTCTTAGGAGATGGCCTACGTGACATCCTCGATCCCCGTAGTGAATAATGCACCGCTGCTCGACGTGCGCGATTTGTGCGTCGACTTTGTTAACGGTAGCGCGGTGACCCACGCCGTGCGCGGCGTCTCCTTCCAGCTGGGGCATGAGAAGCTGGCCATTGTCGGCGAGTCCGGTTCGGGTAAGTCCACCGTTGGGCGCGCGCTGCTGCAGCTGCATCCGAAAAAGGCCCGCGTCAGCGCCAGCCGGATGCAGTTTGCCGATCTCGATCTGCAGCATCTAAGCGAAGCGCAGATGCGCGGCGTACGCGGCAAACGTATCTCTATGATTATGCAGGACCCGAAATATTCGCTTAATCCGGTGGTCTGCGTGGGTAAGCAAATCGCCGAGGCCTGGCTTACTCATCATCCCGGGCGCAAAGATGAGGCGAAAGCCAGGGCGCTGGAGATGCTGAAGGTGGTGCGTATTCGCCAGCCGGAGCGCGTTTATCAGCTTTATCCGCATGAAATATCCGGCGGACAGGGGCAGCGCATCATGATCGCCATGATGCTGATTACCGACCCGGAACTGATCATTGCCGATGAGCCCACCTCCGCGCTGGACGTGTCGGTGCGCCTGCAGGTGCTGGGCCTGTTGGATGACCTGGTTCAGTCGCGCGGGCTGGGGCTGATTTTTATCAGCCACGATATCAACCTGGTGCGCAGCTTCTGCGACCGCGTACTGGTGATGTACGCCGGACGGGTAGTGGAGTCCATTGCCGCTAAAGATCTCGATAACGCCCGTCACCCCTACACTCAGGGATTGATTAACTCGCTGCCGGATATGCAGCATCGTCGCCCGATACTGCCGGTGCTGCAGCGTCAGGCCAGCTGGTTAACGGATTAAGGAGCGGATAATGATTGAAGTTCAACATCTCAACCTCGCGTTTGGCGAGGGGGAGAAGCGTAACCAGGTGTTGTATGACGTCAGTTTCCACGTTAAGCCTGGCGAGATCTACGGTCTGGTAGGAGAGTCCGGTTCCGGTAAAACGACGGTGCTCAAGTGCCTGGCGGGGCTGTTTACCCACTGGCAGGGGGAACTGACCATCGATGCTCAGCCCTTAGGGCATGAAATTAGCCGCGAGCGCTGCCGTCAGGTGCAGATGGTATTTCAGGACCCCTACGGATCGCTGCATCCCCGTCACACCATTGGCGATATCCTCGAAGAGCCGCTTCAGATCCATCGTATCAACGACCGCGACCGGCGGATCAATGCGCTGCTGGATAAAGTTGGCCTCAACCGCGCCTTTCGTGAGCGCTATCCGCATCAGCTCTCCGGCGGGCAGCGGCAGCGCGTGGCGATAGCCAGAGCGCTGATTCTTGAGCCTCAGGTGCTGCTGCTGGATGAGCCGACGTCGGCGCTGGATGTGTCGGTGCAGGCTGAGATCCTTAACCTGCTGGCAGAATTGCAGCGGGAGGCTAAGCTCACTTACCTGATGGTCACCCACGATCTCGGGGTTATTGCCCACTTATGCCAGAAAGTGGCGGTGATGCAGTACGGGAAGATCCTCGAAACCCTGACGGTCGATGCGCTGGTCAGCGGCGAGGCGCGGACGGCCTATACGCAGATGCTGGTTAACGCCAGTCGGCAATATACGCGCGAAATGGCGCGCGAGGTGGCGGAATACTAAGCTTTATGGCGCATTGTCTCACGGCAGATGCGCCCATTTTAATGGTTAACTATGTGATATTGTAGAGTTTGTGGTTATAAGTATCGTCTATTAATGTAAGTGCGGTGTTTGGATCGATATCCTGCCCAGGTTTTTTCTGCAGCCGCAGGTGCCGTTTTACCTTAACATTCAGAGGCTCATTCAACGAACCCGGCTGCTGTATACCAGCCGGGCGGCGTCTTTGCTTTGCGAAGCCTGCTCAGCGCAACAGCGGGCAGTCGGGCGGCAGCCGGCAGCGCAGAGCCGCCGGTAACAGCTCCATGCGGAAGGTTTTGCCACTGAGCGGCTCGCCGTCGAGGTTAAACGTCATCTCATGGGGGGCGGTGATCTCAAACCATGAGGAGACTCCGTCAACAATATTCGGCGAGTTTTCCGGATTCGCCAGGGTGCTGAACAGGGCAGGGATCAGTTCTTCGCCGGTGAAAATGCGCAGATGCAGCAGACCATCGTTAATCAACGCCTCCGGGCACAGCTGCTGGCCGCCGCCGGCCTGGCGGCCGTTGCCGATGCCAATGACCAGCGCATCGCCCTGCCAGTGAAAGTTCTCCCCGCGGATCTCGCAGCGGTCCGGCTTCAGGGTATCCATGCGCATCAGACCATGGATTAAATAAGAGACACCGCCGAGCGCGGCTTTGAGTTTTTCCGGCGTTTCGGTGGTGATCCGGGTGCCGAACCCGCCGGTTGCCATATTAATAAAGCCGGTTTTATCATTCACCCGGGCGATATCTATCGGCACATCGCGGCCGACGATCGCCAGCTTGAGGGCGCTGGCCAGATCCTGCGGAATACCGACGCTGGTGGCAAAGTCGTTGGCCGTGCCCAGCGGTAAAATCCCCAGCGCCATCTTGCTGCCGCGCTCCACCAGCGCGGTCGCCACTTCATTAATGGTGCCGTCGCCGCCGCCGGCGATCACCGTTTCAACGTTCAGCTGCAGGGCCTCATCGATAAACCGCACGGCATCGCCCTTTTCCCAGGTGACGCGGACGTGAATATCGATCCCTTCGTTGCGTAACAGGTTAACCGCCTCGCGTAACTGCGGTTCATTGGCACCTTTGCCGTTAAGGATCAGTAAGCTGGCAGGAAACGTAGACATCATCAAGGGAACCTTTATTGCGCAATGTTGCATAAAGTGTACCGCATGACGAAAGCGAAGACCGGAGGAGAGGCAAAAAAATAAGCCCGCGTAAGGGAGATTACGCAGGCTAAGGAGGTGGTTCCTGGTACAACTAGCATTTATGGGTTATGTTTTTCAGCGAAATGGATGATACCTGTTTCGATCGAAACGGTATGTGATCCGATTCTAATATCCTTACTTCGTGAAAAAATAACGCAAATTAACTAGTTACCGTGCGGATTTCTGGTTGTCTGACCAGTAAAGTTGCGCATCAGCAGCGCATACTGCAGGGGCAGGTCGTCCGGCACAGGCAACCATACGGTATAACCATCGCCCGGGGCCACCGGCATGGCTTCACCTTTGCCATTTTCCATATGCTCGAGGGTGAAGTTGACGTTACCCTGCGGGGTCATCAGCTCGAGGCTGTCGCCGACGCTGAACTTATTTTTGACCGCCACGGCCGCCAGCGGGCCGTTACGCTCCCCGGTGAATTCGCCGACAAACTGCTGGCGCTCGGAGAGGGAGTAGCCGTACTCATAGTTCTGGTAATCGTCATGGGTATGGCGGCGCAGGAAGCCTTCGGTGTACCCGCGGTGGGCCAGTCCTTCCAGGGTCTCCAGCAGGCTGGTATCGAACGGTTTGCCGGCGGCGGCATCGTCGATCGCCTTGCGGTAAACCTGAGCGGTGCGAGCGCAGTAGTAGAAGGATTTGGTGCGGCCTTCGATCTTCAGCGAGTGAACGCCCATCTGGGTCAGACGCTCAACGTGGGCGATAGCCCGCAGATCTTTCGAGTTCATGATGTAGGTGCCGTGTTCGTCCTCAAAGGCGGTCATGTACTCGCCTGGACGTTTAGCTTCCTCAATCATAAAGACTTTATCGGTCGGCGCGCCAATGCCGAGGGTGGGCTCCACGGTCTGCACCGGGATCGGCTCATATTTGTGGACGATGTTGCCGACGTCGTCCTCTTTGCCTTCCGCCACGTTGTATTCCCAGCGGCAGGCGTTGGTGCAGGTCCCCTGGTTCGGGTCGCGCTTGTTGATATACCCGGAGAGCAGGCAGCGGCCGGAGTAGGCCATGCACAGCGCGCCGTGGACGAAAATCTCAATCTCCATCTCCGGCACCTGGCGGCGAATCTCTTCGATTTCGTCCAGCGACAGTTCACGGGAGAGGATCACACGGGTCAGCCCCATCTGCTGCCAGAATTTGACCGTCGCCCAGTTAACGGCGTTGGCCTGCACTGAAAGATGGATCGGCATCTCCGGGAAGTGTTCCCGCACCAGCATGATTAAACCCGGATCGGACATGATCAGCGCGTCCGGCCCCATCTCCACCACCGGCTTCAGATCGCGAATAAACGTTTTCAGCTTGGCGTTATGCGGGGCGATGTTAACCACCACATAGAATTTTTTACCCAGCGCGTGGGCTTCATTGATGCCGAGCTGCAGATTTTCGTGATTGAATTCGTTGTTACGCACGCGCAGCGAGTAGCGCGGCTGGCCGGCATAAACGGCATCGGCGCCATAGGCGAAAGCGTAACGCATATTCTTCAGCGTTCCCGCCGGGGAGAGGAGTTCTGGTTTAAACATGGTGTTCTCGTTCTGATGACAGGTCAGATTCGCCGCACCTGGCGCGGCGAGTTGGGGAGTGTCCCCACATTAAGGGCGGGCATTGTAGCGCCGCGGCGAAGGGGAGTAAATATCTGATGGATATCTTTCAGTATGGCTAATTTGTTTGCCATTTTGAACCTGGGCAGTGCTCACACTGACAGCACTCATAACGCATGGTGGGATAGGCTCTATGGAATTCCCCGGGTTGCGGCGTAAACACCTTACCCGGGCTACGGTGTGCAGATGGCGGTGAACGTGTAGCCCGGCTAAGCGCAGCGCGAGCCGGGAAAAGGCTAACTACGCCAGTCGGCAGGCGTCTGCTTCCCAGCGATAGCCAACGCCATACACCGCGCGAATAAACGACTGCTCGGCGTCCAGCGCCTCCAGCTTGCGCCGCAGGTTTTTGATGTGGCTGTCGATGGTGCGGTCGGTGACTACCCGATAATCGTCATACAGATGGTTGAGCAACTGTTCGCGGGAGAAGACCTTGCCCGGCTCCTGGGAGAGGGTTTTCAGCAGCCGGAACTCGGCGGGGGTGAGGTCCAGCAGCTTGTCGCGCCAGGAGGCCTGAAAACGGCTTTCATCGACAATCAGCGGGCTCTGGGCGTCCAGCGCCTGCAGATCGCGCTGCGGCTTGCAGCGGCGGAGGATGGTTTTCACCCGGGCGACCACTTCCCGCGGGCTGTAGGGCTTGCAGATATAGTCGTCGGCGCCAATCTCCAGCCCCAGCAGTCGGTCGATCTCTTCGATTTTCGCCGTCACCATCACCACCGGAACGTCGGAGAAGCGGCGAATTTCCCGGCACAGCGTCAGACCGTCGGTACCGGGCAGCATCAGGTCCAGCAGGATCAGGTGCGGCGGCGTCTGCCGAACGTAGGGCAGGACCTTGTCGCCGTGGTTAATCAGCGTAGGCGCATAGCCGGCGGCTTGCAGATAATCAATCAGCAGCTGGCCGAGCTTCGGTTCATCTTCCACGATAAGAATGCGTGGGGTGTTTTCATCTACAGGCAATTCAGTCATACGTCTCTCGGTAAATCATGTTCCAGAGGTAACTCAACTTTAATGCTAACCCCGCCAAAAGGCGAATGGTCGGCACGCAGGGTGCCGCCGTGGGCCGCGACAATATTGAGGCAAATCGCCAGCCCGAGGCCGGAGCCGCCGCTGGCGCGGTTGCGCGATCCTTCCGCCCGGTAAAAGCGCTCGCACAGGCGGGCCAGCTGCTCATCGCTGACCCCGGGGGCGCTGTCGGCAAAGTCGATCACCAGCATCCGGCCGCTGCGGCTGGCGGTGATCAGCAGGCTGCCGCCGCTGTCGGTATAGCGCAGGCTGTTCTCCAGCAGATTGTTGAAGAGCTGCATCAGGCGGTCGCGGTCGCCGAAGATCATCGCCTGCTCCGGGAACGACACCTGAATACTCAGCTGCCGGCTGGCGAAGCGCTCGCGAAAAGCGCCCGCGGCCACCTCCAGCAGGGTGATGATATCCAGCGACGTTTTCTGGTAGGCCAGCGCCCCCTCATCGGACATCGACAGCTGATGGAGGTCGTCCACCAGCTTGGTGAGGGTAGCCACCTCGGCCTGCAGGGAGGGGATGGACTCGGGGGTGAAGCGCCGGACCCCGTCCTGAATCGCTTCCAGCTCGCCGCGCAGCACTGCCAGCGGGGTGCGCAGTTCATGGGAGATATCGGCCATCAGGTCGCGACGCATCTGCTGGTTGCGCTCCAGGGTGCTGGCGAGCTGGTTGAAATCCTGCGCCAGGCGGCCGAGCTCGTCGCCGCCGGTCACCGTCACGCGGGTGGAAAAGTCGCCCGCCGCCAGCTTATGGGTGCCTTCCACCAGCCGCTTCACCGGCGCCAGCAGGCCGCGGGCCAGCGGAAAGGTGGCCAGCGCGGCAAGCAGGGTGGCAAGGGCGACAATCAGCCAGCTGGTGCGCTTTTGCTGCCGGTCGAAGTTAATATCGGTATTGCGCGTCAGCCGCTCTACCGGCGAGGCGATCACTTTGCCTACCTCCACGCCGTTGACCATAATGCTGCGCTGGGTGCCGTCCTCCGGTACGCGCTCACGGGGCCCCACCAGCACGCGGCCCGACTGATCAACCACCCAGAACATGGTGCGCCAGCCGTGGGGCGGCATTTCCGGCCTCGGCGGCGGGGTGTCGCTGGGGCCGTCGGGCGGCCCATCCGGCGGCGGCCCATCTGGCCCCTGACCCTCCATCGGACCCGGCTTCATGCCGTGTCCCGGCGGCGAGCGGTCGTCGTTGTCCCGTTCGAAGGTGCGCAGCAGCTGGAAGATAAAGCGGTCGTTGTTGCGCAGAAACGCCCAGCTGCCGTGCTGGGCATACTGCTCACTCAGCGCGTCGCCGAGCATGGTTAACCGCTGCTCATTACCGCGCTTGATGTAGTCGATAAACCCACGTTCGAAACTGATACGTACCGCCCAGTGCATGCTGATCAGCAGCACGATGCAGGTGGCGAAAATAGCGAGGAACAGCTTACCGGTAATGCCCGGGCGCCAAAATTTCACGATCCACTCCTGTTGCGTCGACGGATGACGGTATTACTGCCGACGTCATCCGGTACCCGGGAAAAAATGAGCGCCGGGAGGGCGATGATCGTCGCCATGCTCAGATAGGTATAGAGAAAGACCTGATGGGTGCTGGCGGCGTCGAGGCTCATATGCTGCTGGCCATACAGCCCCAGCAGCAGCCCGGCGATGGTTACGCCGATACTCATCGACAGCTGCATCACCATCGACAGCAGACTGTTGCCGCTGCTGGCCAAATCGTCCGGGAGATCTTTCAGCGTCAGGGTATTCATCGAGGAGAATCGACTGGAGTTGATCATCCCCTGCAGAAACAGGACCAGCGGCAACGCGTAATACCAGCCGGCCAGGGCGCTAAACATAAACAGCAGACTGACGGCGGCCAGGCCCAGGGTGCTGGCGACCAGTACGCGGCGGTAGCCAAAGCGGTTAACCACCTGGACCACGATCCGCTTCATGCCCATGCTGCCGAGCACCATCGGGATCATCATCAGCCCGGCGTGGAAGGGGGTAAAGCCAAGGCCGATCTGCAGAAACACCGGAGTCATAAACGGCAGCATGCCGCTGCCGATGCGTCCGGCGAAGCTGCCGCCGAGGCCGAGGGAGAAGGTGCGGTTACGAAACAGGTCGAGGCTGAACAGCGCCCGGGCGTTACCGCGGGCGTGCCACAGGTACAGCAGCAGGGCGGCGAGGCCGATGGCCACCAGCCCCGCCAGCCAGCGTGACGATATACCGAGTCCTTTCTGACCGTCGAGCGCCAGGGTCAGGGTCGCCATCCCGGCGGCCAGCAGCAGAAAGCCGGAGAGATCGAAGCGCCGGGTCTGCAGGGTGTAGTTGGGCATCAGGCAGAGGGTGGCGATGGCGCCGACGATCCCCACCGGGATATTGATGAGGAAGATCCAGTGCCATGAGGCGTACTCCACCAGCACCCCGCCCAGCGCCGGGCCGAGCAGCGGGCCGACCTGACCTGGCAGCGTCACGAAGGTCATCGCCGCCATGTACTGATCGCGCGGGACGATCTTCATCACCGTCAGGCGACCAACCGGCACCATCATCGCACCGCCGACGCCCTGCAGCACCCGCGCCATCACCAGCTGGTCAAGGGTGCTGGCCTGGGCGCAAAACAGCGACCCGGCGGTAAACAGCACGATGGCGGTGAAGAAGATATTGCGCACCCCAACCCGGTCGGCCAGCCAGCCGCTGGCCGGCAGCATGACCGCCACCGTCAGGACATAGGAGACGATGATCATATGCATATGCAGCGGGCTCTCCCCGAGGCTTTTGGCCATCGAGGGGAGGGCGGTGTTAACGATGGTGGTGTCCAGCGACTGCATAAAGAAGCCGAACGCCACTATCCATAGCTGCCAGCGCACGCTGGCCGGGAGGTCTGTCATGTTATTCGCTTACCGGTTGAGAGGAGTGACGCGAAAAACGCAGCCGCAAACGGTCAAAGAAAAGATAGACCACCGGCGTGGTGTAGAGCGTTAACAGCTGGCTCATCACCAGACCGCCGACGATGGTGATCCCCAGCGGCTGGCGCAGCTCGGAGCCATCGCCCCCGGAGAGCACCAGCGGCAGGGCGCCGAACAGCGCCGCCAGAGTGGTCATCATAATCGGCCGGAAACGCAGCAGGCAGGCCTGGAAAATCGCCTCTTCCGGCGCCAGATTGCCGTTACGTTGCGCCTCAAGGGCAAAATCAACCATCATGATGGCGTTTTTCTTCACGATGCCAATTAATAACATGATCCCGATAAGGGCGATTAGGCTGAACGGGGCATCGAATATCTCCAGCGCCAGCAGGGCGCCCACTCCGGCGGAGGGCAGCGTCGAGAGGATGGTCAACGGATGCACATAGCTCTCATACAGCATCCCCAGCACGATATAGACCGTGGCGATAGCCGCGAGGATCAGGATCACCTGCGCGTTCATGGTCTGCTGGAACACCTGGGCGGTACCAGCAAAGGAGCCGCGCACGCTCGACGGCACCCCGAGCTGGGTCATCGTGCGGTTAATGGCGTCGCTGGCTTCCGACAGCGAGCGGCCGGTGGGCAGGTTAAAGGAGATAGTGGACGCCGCCGACAGCCCCTGGTGGTTCACCGACAGCGGGGCGTTGGCCGGCTGCCATTTGGCGAAATAGGCCAGCGGGATCGGCTTGCCCTCGCTGTTGATCACAAACATCTTGTCGAGGGCGCTGACGTCCTGGGTGTAGGCCGGATCCACCTCCATCACCACCTTGTACTGGTTGAGCGGCTGGTAGATGGTGGAGATCTGCCGCTGGCCGAAGGCGTTGTTAAGCAGATTGTTGGCGTCCTGGACGCTGATGCCGAGGCGCGACATCGTGTCCCGGTCATAGACCAGGTCCATTTCGGCGCCATTGTCCTGCTGATCCGAGTTGACGTCCGCCAGCTCAGGCAGCGCCGCCAGCGCTTTGCGGATCTTCGGCTCCCACTCGCGCAACGCCGACAGGTCATCGGACAGCAGAGTGTACTGATAGCTGGCGTTCGACTGCCGGCCGCCGACGCGAATATCCTGCACCGCCATCAGGAACAGGTTGGCCCCGGGCTCGTTGGCCAGCTTTTTGCGCAGCCGGTCGATCACCTGCTGCGCCGTCTCGTGGCGCTGGTCGCGTGCCTTGAGGGTGATAAACATCATCCCGCTGTTGACCCGCGAGCCGCCGGTAAAGCCGGTGACGTTATCCACCGCCGGATCTTCGCGAATGATCTTCATAAAGTCCTGCAGCTTGCCGCGCATCGCCTGGAAGGAGATGCTCTGGTCGGCCTGAATGCCGCCCATCAGTACCCCGGTGTCCTGCTCCGGGAAGAAGGTTTTCGGGATCGAAATGTAGAGCCAGACGCTGAGGGCGATGGTGCCCAGCACCACCAGCCCGGTCAGCCGGCTATGCTTCAGCACCCATTTTAACGATTTCCCATAGCCGCCCTGCACGGCCACCAGCAGGCGGCCAAAGCCGCGGTTGCGCGTCGGCTGGTGGGGCTTACCGCTTTTCAGCAGCCAGCCGCACATCATCGGTGTCAGGGTGAGGGACACCGCCAGCGAGATGCCGATCGCCACCGACAGGGTGACGGCGAACTCGCGCAGCAGGCGGCCGGGCAGGCCGCCCATCAGCAGCAACGGCAGAAACACCGCCACCAGCGACAGGCTCATCGACAGCACGGTAAAGCCGACCTCGCGGCTCCCCTGCAGCGCCGCCTGCAGAGGTTTCATCCCCGCTTCCAGATGGCGGGAGATATTCTCCAGCACCACGATAGCGTCATCCACCACGAAGCCGGTGGCGATGGTCAGAGCCATCAGCGACAGGTTATTGAGGCTGAAGCCGCACAAATACATCGCGGCGAAGGTTCCGATTAAGGAAACCGGGACGGCGACGGCCGGGATCAGCGTGGCGCGCCCCGAGCGCAGGAACAGGAACACCACGAGGATCACCAGCGCCACCGATATCACCAGCGTTTGCTCCACCTCCTCCAGCGAGGCGCGGATGGTCGGCGAGCGGTCCTGAGCGATCTGCAGATCGATGGCCGCCGGAATGGTCTGCTGCAGCTCCGGCAGGCGGGCGCGGATGCTGTCCACTGTCTGGATAATATTGGCTTCCGGCAGTTTGCGGATCATCAGCAGGATCGCCGGTTTGGCGTTGGTCATCCCGGCGTTGCGTACGTCCTGCACCGAATCCGAGACGCTGGCGACATCCCCCAGCCGCACCGCGGCGCCATTCTGGTAGTGGACGATCAGCGGCTGATAGTCGGCGGCGGTCTTCAGCTCATCGTTGGTTTGCACCTGCCAGCGGTGCGCGCTGTCCTCCAGCGCCCCCTGCGGTTTACGCACGTTGGCGTCGCTGATGGCGGTGCGCACCGCGTCCAGCGACACGCCCTGGTTGAACAGCGCCTGCGGGTTGAGGTCGACGCGCACCGCCGGCAGGGAGCTGCCGCCGACGTCGACATCACCCACGCCGTCGATCTGCGCGATGGTCTGCGCCAGCTGGGTGGAGGCGAAATCATACAGCTCACCCTGGGAGTAGGTGTCCGAAGTCAGCGTCAGGATCATGATCGGCGCATCCGACGGGTTGGCTTTGCGGTAGGTCGGCCGGCTGGGCATCCCGCTCGGCAGCAGGCTTTGCGCGGCGTTGATCGCCGCCTGAACGTCGCGTGCCGCGCCGTTGATATCGCGGTCGAAGTTAAACTCAAGAATGATGCGCGTACTGCCCAGCGAACTGGAGGAGGTCATCTCATTGACCCCGGCAATCCGTCCCAGGGAGCGTTCCAGCGGGGTGGCCACCGACGAGGCCATCGTCTCCGGGGAGGCTCCCGGCAGCGAGGCGCTAACCATGATCACCGGGAAGTCCACCTGCGGCAGCGGGGCTACCGGCAGCAGCCGGAAGCCGAGAATGCCGCACAGGGTGATGGCCAGCGAGATGAGGATCGTCGCCACCGGGCGGTAAATGAAGAGGGCGAAAAACTTCACTTACGCCTCCTCTTCCTGACGCGGGAAGCGGCGCTTCAGGTGCAGCGACAGGCGGTCGAACAACAGATAGATCACCGGGGTGGTGAACAGGGTCAGCACCTGGCTGAGCATCAGACCGCCGACCATGCCGATCCCCAGCGGACGCCGCAGCTCCGCGCCGACGCCGGTGCTCAGCATCAGCGGCAGGGCGCCGAGCAGGGCGGCGAGGGTCGTCATCAGGATCGGCCGAAAACGCAGCAGACAGGCCTGGTAGATTGCCTCCCGCGGCGGCATGCCCTGCTCGCGTTCGGCGGCCAGCGCGAAGTCGATCATCATGATGGCGTTCTTCTTCACGATGCCGATCAGCAGAATGATGCCGATGATGGCGATCACATCCAGCTCGCTGCCCGCCAGCCACAGCGCCAGTAGCGCCCCGACCCCGGCGGTGGGCAGGGTGGAGAGGATCGTGATCGGATGGATGAAGCTCTCATACAGCACCCCCAGTACGATATACATCGCCACCACCGCGGCGACCACCAGCCAGACGGTGCTGCCGAGCGCCGACTGGAAGGCCAGCGAGCTGCCCTGGAACTGGGTGCGGATATCGGTCGGGAAATCCAGCGACTGTTCGGCGGCGAGGATCGCGTCCACCGCTTCGCCCAGCGAATAGTTGTCCGGGACGTTAAACGAGATGGTAGTCACCGGGAACTGATCGAGGTGGTTCACCGACAGCGGAGTAAAGCGCTGCTCCACCGTGGCGATGGCGGTCAGCGGCACGATGCCGCCGTCGCTGCTGGTCAGGCGGATATTATCCAGTGCCGCCAGGCCCGGCGTCGCCTCAGTATCCTGCTCGAGCACCACGCGATACTGATTCGCCTGAGTGTAAATGGTGGAGATCAGCCGCTGGCCGAAGGCGTTGTACAACGCGTTATCGACATCGGCCATTGAGATGCCGAGACGGCTGGCGCTGTCGCGATCCACCTTGATATAGGCGGCCAGGCCTTTGTCCTGCCAGTCGCTGCTGACGTCGGCCAGCTGCGGCTGGGCCTGCAGGCGGCTGAGCAGCGGCGGCACCCAGGTGCTCAGCGCCTCCAGGGAGTTTGCCTGCAGGGTGAACTGGTACTGGGTGCGGCTCACCGTGGTGTCGATGGTCAGATCCTGGGTCGGCTGCAGGTAGAGCGCCACGCCCGGGACGCCGTCCACCGCCTGCTGCAGGCGGCTGATCACCGTCTGGACGCGGTCATCGCGTTCATCCAGCGGCTTGAGGTTGATCTGCAGACGGGCGCTGTTTAGCGCCGGGTTGGTGCCGTCGACGCCGACGAACGAGGTCAGGCTCTCCACGGCCGGATCCTTAAGGATAATGCTGGCCACCTGCTGCTGGCGCTCGGCCATGCTGGCAAAAGAGACCGACTGCGGCGCCTGTAAGGTGCCCTGAATAATGCCGTTATCCTGGATCGGGAAGAAGCCTTTCGGGATAAAGACCCACAGGAGGATCGACAGCGCCAGAGTGCTCAGCGCGACGCCGAGCGTCAGCCACGGATGGTTCAGCACCCGGCTCAGTCCGCGGCCATAGACGGCGATCACCCGTTCGAAGAAGCGCTCGCTGGCCCGGGAGAAACGGTTCTGCTTGCGCAGCGATTCGTGGCTTAACATGCGGGCGCACATCATCGGCGTCAGGGTCAGGGAGACCACCGCCGAGATAAGAATCGCGACGGCAAGGGTGACGGCGAATTCGCGGAACAGACGGCCGACGATATCGCCCATAAACAGCAGTGGGATCAGCACCGCGATCAGCGAGAAGGTGAGGGAGATAATGGTGAAGCCGATTTCCCCGGCGCCTTTCAGCGCGGCGGCCAGCGGCTTCTCGCCTTTTTCGATATAGCGCGAGATGTTTTCGATCACCACGATGGCGTCATCCACCACAAAGCCGGTGGCGATGGTCAGGGCCATCAGCGTCAGGTTGTTGATCGAGAAATCGAGGAACACCATCACTGCGAAGGTGCCCACCAGCGACAGCGGCACCGCGACGCCGGGAATAATGGTCGCCGGGACGTTGCGCAGGAACAGGTAGATGATCATCACCACCAGGGCGATGGCCAGCATCAGCTCAAACTGGGTGTCACGCACCGAGGCGCGAATGTTGGTGGTCCGGTCGGAGAGAACCTGCACCTTCACCGATTTCGGCAGGCTCTCGGTGAGCTGCGGCAGCATCTGACGAATGCTGTCGGCGGTGTCGATGATGTTGGCCCCTGGCTGGCGCTGGACGTTCATCACGATGGCCCGCTGCTGGTTAGCCCACGCCCCGAGCCAGCTGTTTTCGGCGCCTTGTTCGACGCTGGCGACGTCGCCGAGACGGATCGGCGCCCCGTTCTGATAAGCGATGATCAGGCGGCGGTAATCCTCAGCGGACTGCATCTGATCGTTAGCGGAAAGCGTCACCGCGCGGGCCGGGCCGTCGAGGCTGCCTTTCGCGGAGTTAACGTTGGCGCTGGTGATAGCGGTGCGCACGGTTTCGCTGGTCAGGCCGAGGGCGGCGATGGCCTGGGCGTTAAGCTTCACCCGCACCGCCGGGCGCTGGCCGCCGGCGAGGGTCACCAAACCGACGCCGGAAACCTGGGAGATCTTCTGCGCCACCCGCGTCTCCACCATATCCTCCACCTGGGTCATCGGGATCGCGGAGGAGGTGACGGCGAGGGTCATGATCGGCGGATCCGCTGGGTTCACCTTGCTGTACACCGGCGGGTTGGGCAGATCGCTCGGCAGCAGGTTGGTGGCGGCGTTAATGGCCGCCTGCACTTCCTGCTCGGCGACGTCCAGCGGCAGGGTCAGCTGGAACTGCAGCGTGACTACCGAGGCGCCGCCGGAGCTTTGCGACGACATCTGCTTAAGGCCGGACATCTGGCCGAACTGGCGCTCCAGCGGGGCGGTGATAGCGGAGGTCACCACGTCCGGGCTGGCACCCGGATAGAGGGTAACCACCTGAATGGTCGGGTAATCGACTTCCGGTAGCGCGGAGACCGGCAGAAAACGGTAGCCGATGATCCCGGCTAACAGGATCGCCACCATCAGCAGGGTGGTGGCGACCGGACGCATAATAAACAGCCGGGACGGGCCGCCGGTGCGGCCTGGGGGTAACACCTGCATCAGGAACGCGCTCCGTGTTTACCGCTCTGGCGTGGAGCGGGCTGCGCCTGTTCGCTGCCGCTGGCGGTGACAACTTCCACCTTCGCCCCCTCGGTCAGGCGGTCAATCCCGTCGGTGACCACGCGATCCCCGGCGGAAAGCCCGGCGCTAATGACCACTTTCTGGCTGTCCTGGATGCCTGGCGTCACGCTGTGTTTGCTGACCTTATTCTCGTCGTTCAGCACCCACACAAAATGCCCTTCGTTGCCCATCTGCAGGGCGGCTGCGGGGATCACCACCGCGTTCTCTTCGGTATCCACCAGCAGACGGGCGTTAACGAACTGGTTGGGGAACAGCGCGTCGTCCAGATTGCTGAAGCGCGCCTTCAGCTTGATGGTCCCGGTGGTCGCATCGATCTGGTTGTCGAGACTCAGCAGCTCGCCGACGCTGATTTTCTGTTTATTGGTGCGATCCCAGGCTTCGACGCTGAGCGCTTTGCCCGCTTTCTGCGCCTGCACCACCGTGGCGATGCTGTTTTCCGGCAGGGTGAAGACCACGTCGATCGGGTGCGTCTGGGTGAGAACCACAATCCCGGTGGTATCCCCGCTGGAGATCTGGTTGCCAATATCCACCTGCTTTAAGCCGACGCGGCCGTCAATCGGCGCGGTGATGCGGGTCCAGTCGAGCTGCAGTTGGGCGCTGGCGACGGCGGCTTCATCGGCTTTTACGGTGCCGGCGGATTCCACCACCAGCGACTGCTGGGTGTCCAGCTCCTGGCGGGAGACGAGGTTGGTTTTCACCAGCTGCTGGTAACGGGCGAGATCGCGGCGGGCGTTCGCCAGGGTGGCATTATCTTTCGCCAGCTGACCCTGCGCCTGGGCGAGGGCGACTTTAAACTGGCTGGGGTCGATCTGCGCCAGCAGGTCGCCGGCTTTGACCTGCTGTCCCTCCTGGAAGTGAAGGCTCAGCAGCTGGCCGTTGACCCGGCTGCGCACGGTCACGGTGTTGGCCGCCGTCGCGGTACCCAGCCCGGTGAGATAGCGCGGCACCGCTTGTTCGGTCGCGGTCGCCGCCTGCACCGGCGCCAGCGCACCGCCGAAACGGCCATGGCGCGCGCCGCCCGGCCCCTGTGGGCCTTGCCCGGCGGCGGGAGCGCTGCTGCTGCTCGTTCCACGATCGTGCCAGAACCAGTAGGCGGCTCCGGCGATCATCACTACCGCCAGCGCGGCGCCCCAACGACGTATGTTACTGCCTTTCATTAGTTTACGGTCTCATCCTGAAGCGTTTCGCTGAATGATACTAGTTTAGTGAGGGAAGGGGCCGTAAAAATGGAGGAATTATGAAAAGAAGGTTGAGAAATGTCTGGATAACCGCCGCGACGCCGGGCGGTCTCGCAACCGATTCCTGTGGTGATATCAACTTTTAGTTTAAAAAAGTAAAAAACAGTTGTATCCGGGAGGGCTTTAATTAGATTTATGCGGTGAATAAATCAGTGCATTTCCATAATAATAAAATATGCACTTAAAAATCAACGTGTTAAATAATCAGGGGTCATTGCTGTGGCAAACGCAAACAAACTCACGCTCTTCATCGTCATCTTTATGCTGATGGGGATCCTCTCCGGCGCGGCTATCCATGCCTACGCGACGCCGACCACTATCTCCGCCTGGGCGGACAACATTACGCTGCTGACCGATCTGTTTCTGCGGTTGATCAAAATGGTCATCGCGCCGTTGGTGTTCAGCACCCTGACCGTCGGCATTATGCGCCTCGGCGAGACGGCGACCATTGGCCGGGTAGGCGGGAAGGCGATGGTGTGGTTCATCACCTCCTCGGTATTATCCATTCTCGTCGGGCTGGTGATCGTCACCTTCCAGCACCCGGGCACCGGGTTAAACCTGGCGGTGCCGAAAGAGGCGGTGGATACCGGTCTGGCGGTCAGCGGCATGAGCCTGAAAGGGTTCCTGTCGCACACCATCCCCACCAGCATCACCGAGGCGATGGCCAACAACGAGATCCTGCAGATCGTGGTGTTCTCGATGTTCTTTGGCATCGCCGGCGCGTCGCTGGGCGAGAAGTTTAATGCCCCACTGGTGGCGGCGCTCAACGTGGTGTCGCACATTATGCTGAAGGTGACGGGCTATGTGATGTACGTTGCGCCGCTGGCTATCTTCGCCGCCATCTCCTCGGTGATTGCCTCCCAGGGGCTGGGGATCCTGCTCAACTACGCTTCATTCATTGGCGGTTACTACCTGGCGGTGCTGTTGACCAGCGCGGTGCTGATTGCCGTTGGCTATATGGTGCTGAAGAAAGAGGTCTTCCGTCTGCTGAACATGCTGAAGGACCCGGTGCTGGTGGCGTTTACCACCAGCAGCTCCGAAGCGGCCTATCCGAAAACCCTTGAGCGCCTGGTGAAGTTTGGCTGCTCGCGCAATATCGTCTCGTTCGTCCTGCCGATTGGCTACTCGTTTAACCTCGTTGGCTCGATGGTCTACTGCTCCTTCGCCGCGATGTTTATCGCCCAGGCCTATAACGTACCGCTGAGCTTTAGCGAGATTACGGTCATGATGTTGACCCTGATGCTGGCCTCGAAAGGCATCGCCGGGGTGCCGCGCTCGGCGCTGGTGGTGCTGGCGGCCACGATCCCCAGCTTCAATATTCCGGTTGCCGGGATCCTGCTGCTGATGGGTATCGACCATTTCCTCGACATGGGGCGTTCCGCCATCAACGTGTTGGGTAACGGCATCGCCACCGCCATGCTGTCGAAAAACGAAGGTCTGCTGGCCGAAGAGGGGAATGAACCGGCATGGGAGGCAGAGAAAGCGGAAGCCTGATCCTGCCGCGCCCTTCCACTGAGGGCGCTATTCCACACGGAAAAAAAAGGCCCCTGACAGGCACGCCAGGGGCAATGTGACGAAGTATCAGTTTTCCTCGTAAATAGTCTTTTTTCTTATATAAAAACGCGCGGTAACGTCTTTATACCGAGGAAGCGTCAGAGTTTAACGTTATGTTCGGCAGCGCTGGCGCTTTTTTAGCATCCTGCGGCTATTTTCGGATTCCCGACAATATCACTACGGGAATATCTTATTCTCTTCTGTTCGCTATTTGCCTACCAGCGCTCACGTAACAGATTCATAAACTGGAAAAAGTCGTGGTTATTATTCAGGCTGTATTTTTCCATAATCTTATTCTTATGGTAAGCCGCGGTGCGGGGACTGACGCGCTGCAGGGCGGCGATTTTACTCATATCCAACCCTTCAAGAATACCGTGCACTACAGCGGTCTGCGATCGCGACAGTACGCGATGCGGACAACTGGCGCAGCTCAGCTCCCGGCTCGCAGCGTCGGTGGCCGACGGGTCCATGCAATGCTGTAGCTCGCTTTTGATGATTGCCAGCAGCTGAGGAATACTGGCTGTTTTCAGCGAAACAAAAATCACCCCTTTCAGGCAATTAATCATGAAATCGTCTTCCGGCAGCTGGTCATAGCTGTGGAGAATGATCAGGGAGCTGCCTTTTTTCCTGTTTTTAATCAAGGCATTACACAGGTAAATTTCACCGGGGATCACTTCGCAAATAATAATGTCTTCGCCTGACAGGTCGTTATTGCGCCAGGAGAAACGGGCCCGCATATCGTCCCGGGAGAGGTCATTAACCATGGCGACCAGCGATTCGCGCACAAAGGTGTTGCGGGTGTTGATGGTGACATTAATGTTTCTCATGGCGTTATTTCCTTATGCAAAACATAACGCCATGCTGTGACAAATCCTCCGGGCGTATGCGGTGTTTTGATTTTATAAAAGTACCTGCAATCGTTTTTTATTATTATAAAGTGAATTATTTACGACGAGTCGAACGCTTATCGTTAAACGTAAACTTCTGCCGTCTCCTGTCTTTCAGATAGGAAATAAAACTGTATACAGAGATACTGAAGAAAAAAATGCATAGCAATAAAATTAACCACGTTTGCATGGCCATCGTTTTTACCTTGTCTGTGCTGTATGCTGTCAGAATTTACCGCGAACGGCTATTACGTTTTGTTATATGCTTTCCTGTCCACTGAAAATCATACGACATCATCCTGATGTGCTAGCACTATAAGAAAGTTCTTAAGCGCATCGTCAGTCTCATTCCTCTCATTTCTCTCAGAAAATGAGAAAAATTAACACTTGCGAGTTATTCATATCCCGCGCAGCGGCGAGAGCGCGCCATCGATCAGGAAATAAACGCCAGCCCCTTACCAAAGATCGCACGAACGGGCAGGTGGATCCCTTGCTGGCGCGCCTTATGGCGCAGGCGGCTAATCACCACGTCGATGCGGTGCAGGTCAGGCTCGCTTTCGTGGGAAAACAGGCAGGCATGGAGGTCCAGCTTACTGCATACCTCGTTGCGATTGCGCATCAACAGCTCCACCAGACGGTACTCCTGCTGGGTTAACTCCAGCGTCCGGGCGTCGGGCGAGATCAGTTTATCTTCATGCAAACGCCACAGGCCGGTGGTAGCGGAGGACGCGGCGCTGACTGGCTCCGGCTGGAGGACGGCCGGTCGATCCTGCTGCAGGCGGGCGCCAAGGGCGGTGAGGGTCTCCGCAAGATGGGCGAAGTTAACCGGCTTAATCAGGTATGCATCGGCCCCAAGGCTGAGCGCCTGCAGTTTATCCTGCTGCTGGCCGCGGGCGCTGACCACCACCAGGCCGTAGTTCCCCAGCTCATGCAGGTAGTTCAGCACGCTGAAGCCATCTTCACCGGGCAGGCCAATATCAATCAGCACGATGTCCACCGGATGGCTGTGCAGTTGCCGCCAGAAGGCTTCGGCACTGCGCGTGCCCCACACCTCGAAGCCGCGATAGCCCAGCCAGGCCAGCAATTCATCCAGCAGATCGGGGTTATCTTCAATTATTGCCAGTCGTAAAGCCATGGATCATTCTCCTCTTAAGCAACCGTGGGGAGGGTAAGAATAAAGGTGCAGCCGTCCGGGCCATGCTCGGCCAGCCACAGTTTGCCATCATGAGCCTGCACGATCTGACGCGCAACATACAAACCGAGACCGGTACCGCCCGGCACCGGCGACGTATGCTCGCCGCGACGGTAGCGCTCAAAGATCAGCTCTGCCTGCCCATCGGGCAGGCCCGGGCCGTGGTCGCGAATGCGCAACTCGGTGTGCCCGGCATCGGAGCGGATATCGATGGCGATTTCACCGGGGGGCGAATACTTCACCGCGTTATCCAGCAAATTGGCGATAGCGATGCACAGCAGACCGGCATCGGCCTGCAGCTGCGGGCTTTCCACCGCGCCGTAATGGCGAATGTTCAGGTAATGGTCGTGGGAGATGGCCACCACCGAGGCCGCCATATTGATCACCGTTAGCAGGGCGGTCTGCTGGCGGTCGACGTGCAGGTCGTGGGAGGCCAGACGCGCGTCGGCAAGGCAGTTATCGGTAAGCTGGACCAGACGGGTGGCGGCGCGCCCGATGCGATCAAAGCGCGCCTCCTGGCTGGCCGAGGCCGCCGAGAGGCGGAGATTCTCCAGCGCCGCCTGGATCACCGCCAGCGGCGTGCGGAATTCGTGCGCCACCATGCCCATAAATTGCCGCTGGTGGAAGCTGGCTTCGCGCTCAATCTGTAGCTCACGCGACAGGCGCTGCTTCTGCTCCAGCTGTCGGTTCTCAGCGCGTACCCGCAGGATGGCAATGATCAGCACCGTAATGATGTGGACGATCAGCGCATACTGCCAGAGGGAATAGATCGCCACATGGAACGGGATAATCCCGTGGATCGACAACTGCACCAGCACCGCGGCGGCGACGTAGAACGGCGGCAGCAGACCCAGCAGCAGGGTGTTACGGTCGATGGCTTTCTTGCGCCACAGCCACCAGGAAGTGAACAGCAGCACCGGGGTGATAATGATAAATATCACCCCTTCAATCTGCATCGCGAAGCCGTAAAACCCGAGCGGAATACTGACCTGCAGCACCAGGTTGAGGACCACCGCGGCGATCAGTAGCTGATGAAGCCGCGGCATATTCTTCTTCAAATCAAAAATCTCGCTGTGCAGCCAGAGGGCGGTGGCATAGCTGAACAGAGAGAGGCTGCTGATCATAAAGTCCTGGTACGGTAGCGCGGCGCTGCCGAAAAACCACTCCGGGAAGCCGTGCAGCGCGGCGACCAACGGATAATTGAGCGAGAAAAGACAAATGCCCCACAGCAGGCGTCGGCGCAGGGCCAGCGCCAGCCACAGCGCCACGCCGCTGGCGACGGCGGCGAGACCAAAATAGAAGCTCCAGAAAGCGGTGTCGGCGGTCGCCCGCTGCACAAATTCCTGCGGCGAGGAGAGCGAGGCCAGCAGGATCAGGGTGCTGGTGCTGTGCAGGCGAAAGACCACCTCATAGCCGGCGTCGGTCGGCGGCGGGGGGAGGATCAGCACGCTTTCCCGGTAGTGCAGGTCGCTCTCGCGGGCGACGTCGCGGTCGCCAAAGGTGCGCTGTGTCCAGGGGGCATCGCTGCCCAGTGGCCGGTAGTAAATGGTCAGATGGTCGACAAAAGAGGGGCCCAGCTGCAGCCAGCGCGGCTCCCCGGCAAACCACGTTCCCGGCAGCTCGCTGCGCAGCCACCAGGTTTTTCGCGAATAACCAAAGGAGGGGATCTGCCGGGTGGTGGCGAGCTGGTCCGCGGGCAGGGCGGCGAAGCGATCGACCGTCATCTGGCCGCTGGCGTCCGCGTACCACTGGACCGGAATATCAATGCCCACCTGGCGCGTTGTTGCCTGCGCCTGTGGGGCGGCCAGCAGCAAGAGTAATCCACAGCTGACCAGCCAGCCTGCCAGGAACCGCGGCCGGCAACGCCGGACCGCTGCGAAGATCGCAGACACCCTTTTCAATCACGCCCCCTTGCGGCATGCCAACGATACAGACCGCAGACGTCTGGCTACGGTATGGATAATACGTCCCCTGAAGTGGGGAAGAGTGGACAGGCCTGTCCGGACGAACAGGCCATTTTGCGTGGGAGACCAGGAATATTCCAGCGTAATCTGCAGCGCCACGATCAGGACAGACCTGCTGTGTGGCAGCGCCAGGAGGGGGTTAGCGGAAAACCACCTGCGCCCAGCGGGCCAGCCCGGCGGTTACCGAGCCAAAATCATCGCCACCAGCCAGCGGAATACCCGGCAGCTGGGCGGCCAGCGCCTTTTTGATCAGCGGCGAGCGGGCACTGCCGCCGGTAAGATAGATCACGTCCGGGGTGGTCTGGCTGCTGTCGAGCGCGAGCTGCACCTGTTCCATAATGCGGGTCAACGGTTGATCCAGCGCGGCTTCCAGACCCTGCTGGGCGATGGCGGCGGCCAGCTCGTCCTGAATAAACGGCAGCGCGGTTTCGACGCTGGCGGCGCTGGAGAGGGCGATTTTGCTCTCTTCGGCGCTGCGTACCAGACGATAGCTGAGACGCTGGCGCCAGACCTTCAGCAGCAGAGCCACTTTGTCGGCATCCCGGGCGCTGCGCAGCAGATCGTTAAGCAGACGGCCGTTGGCGGTGCTGTAGAAATCGCTCTGCGCCGGCACGTCGTTGATGGCCACCGCGTTCCACCACGGGAGGATCGGCAGCGCGGTGCCTTTCTCCGTTTCGCCGCCCATGCCGAGGAGGGGCATCAGGCATTTGAAAGCCAGGGCAATGTCGAGGTCGTTACCGCCGATGCGGCAGCCGCTGTGGCCGAGCAGGCTCTGCTGGCGGTCGGCGCGCTCCCGCCACTGCGGGCCCATCAATAGCAAAGAACAGTCGGTGGTCCCACCGCCGATATCGACGACCAGCACCCGCTTTTCTTCATTGAGGGTCGCTTCGAAATCGAGCCCGGCGGCAACCGGTTCAAACTGGAAGACCACATCGCGGAAACCGGCACGGAGAGCCGCCCGCTCAAGGATCCCCTGCGCCTGGGCGTTCGCGTCGTCGCCGCCGAGGCCCTGGAAGTTAATCGGTCGGCCAATCACCGCCTGGTCGATCTGCTCGGGCAGCTGGCTTTCGGCCTGCAGTTTGATGTGCAGCATCATGGCGCAGACCAGGTCTTCAAACAGGGCCACCTGCTGCGGCTTCAGCCCGCTGGCGCCGAGGAAGGATTTTGGCGATTTAACGAAGTAGACCTCTTCCGGATCTTCAACATACTGATGCAGCGAGGCGAGACCGAACTGCACGCTGTTGCGCAGCACCTCGATGTCTTCGTCGCGGTTGGCGGCAATGGCCCGGCGCAGCAGCGCCTGGTTTTCATCGCTGTGGGTGGGGACGTCATGATGGCGATAGAGCCACTCGCTGACCGCTTCGCGCGTTGGCGCACAGAGCATCGAGGGCAGCAGCGCGCTGCCGTTTTCCAGCGTCAACAGCTGAGGGGTATTTTCCCGCATCACGGCTACCGAACAGTTGGCGGTGCCGTAGTCAAAACCAATAAACATCGTCTGCAAAATCCCCATGCCGGTGAAGAAGGGGGGCGACTTTAGCGGATCGTCGCCATGGCGACAACTGGAATTTAAAAGCAAGGCGCTGACGGTCAAGGGCGACTATCATTGAAACGCTATATAAAGGAGAGCTTATGGTGTTGTTACCCTGGACCCCGCCTTACGACTGGGCGTGGATGGTTGGTTTTCTGCAGGCGCGTGCTGTCGCCGGCGTCGAGCGCTTTGATGAAGGAGGCTATAGTCGCAGCTTTGGCATTGCAGGCCACCACGGGCTGATTCATCTGGTGGCGGACGAAGAGGCGCAGGGCCTGCGGGTGACCCTCTCCCCGGGGCTGCAACCGGTGGCGGAGATCTGCTATGCGCGAATTGGCCAGCTGTTTGATTTAGCCTGCGATCCGCGGCAGGTCGCCGGGGCGTTGGGCTCTCTGGCTGAGGCGCGGCCGGGGCTGCGCCTGCCGGGGGCGCTGGATGCCTTCGAACAGGCGGTACGTGCGGTGCTGGGCCAGCTGGTGAGCGTGGCGATGGCCGCCCGGCTCACCGCCAAAGTGGCGGCTGGCTGGGGCGAACCGCTGGCGGAGGCGCCCGGCTATGTGTTATTCCCGACGCCAGAGGCGCTGTCCCGGGCCGACCCGCAGGCGCTGAAGGCGCTGGGAATGCCGCTTCGGCGCGCGGAGGCGCTGATCCACCTCGCCCGGGCGGCGCTCAGCGGCGAGCTGCCCCTGACGGCGCCAGCGGACATCGACGCCGGGCTGCGTCAACTGCAGAGCCTGCCCGGGATTGGCCGCTGGACAGCAAACTACTTTGCTCTGCGCGGCTGGCAGGCGAAAGATATCTTTTTGCCGGATGATTACCTGATTAAACAGCGCTTTCCGGCAATGACCCCGGCCGCCATCGCCCGCTATGCCCGCCGCTGGCAGCCGATGCGATCGTATGCGCTGTTGCATATCTGGTATACCGATGACTGGGTCCCGGCGGCGGAATAGCCGTCCGGGGCGCATACCACTGGTATCGGGGCGCTGAAATCCCTATAATTGCCGCGTTTGGCGGTCCGCCGCCACCCTCCATCTCTATCCAGGTTAATCAGGTCGCAAAAATTTATGACTGATATGTCCCATCAGTGCGTCATTGTAGGTATCGCCGGCGCATCGGCTTCTGGCAAAAGTCTTATTGCCAGTACTCTCTATCGCGAATTGCGTGAACAAGTTGGCGACGAACATATTGGCGTCATTCCGGAAGACAGCTATTACAAAGATCAAAGTCATCTGTCGATGGAAGAGCGCGTCAAAACCAACTATGACCACCCGAGCTCAATGGACCACAGTCTGTTGTTCCAGCACCTGCAGATGCTGAAAAGCGGCCAGCCGATTGAACTGCCGGTCTATAGCTACGTCGAGCATACCCGCACCCCGAACACCATTCACGTCGAGCCGAAGAAGGTGATCATTCTTGAAGGGATCCTGCTGCTGACCGACGCGCGCCTGCGTAACGAGCTTAACTTCTCTATTTTCGTCGACACCCCGCTCGATATTTGCCTGATGCGCCGTATTAAGCGCGACGTTAACGAGCGCGGCCGCTCCATGGACTCGGTGATGGCCCAGTACCAGAAGACCGTGCGCCCGATGTTCCTGCAGTTTATTGAACCGTCGAAGCAGTATGCCGACATCATCGTGCCGCGCGGCGGCAAAAACCGCATCGCTATAGATATTCTGAAGGCCAAAATCAGTCAGTTCTTTGAATAACCTGGCCGAATTGTGTAACGTGCAAAGAGTAGCCCTATTGCCCTGTCCGCCGCAAAGCGTGCGGGAAGCAGCCTTATAAGGAGAAAGCCCATGCGTCTGTGTGACCGAGATATCGAAGCCTGGTTGGATGAAGGGCGACTCGCCATCAATCCGCGCCCACCCGTTGAGCGTATTAATGGCGCGACGGTTGATGTACGGCTGGGTAATAAATTCCGCACCTTCCGCGGCCACACGGCGCCGTTTATCGATTTAAGCGGTCCGAAGGCCGAGGTCAGCGCCGCGCTGGACCGCGTGATGAGCGAAGAGATTGTCCTGCCGGAAGGGGAGGCCTTTTTCCTGCATCCTGGCGAACTGGCGCTGGCGGTGACTTATGAATCAGTCACCCTGCCAGCCGACCTGGTGGGCTGGCTGGACGGACGCTCCTCACTGGCGCGGCTGGGGCTGATGGTGCACGTTACCGCGCACCGTATCGACCCGGGCTGGTCCGGCTGCATCGTGCTTGAGTTCTACAACTCCGGCAAACTGCCGCTGGCGCTGCGTCCGGGGATGCCTATCGGCGCGCTGAGCTTTGAGCCATTATCGGGCCCGGCGGCCCGGCCGTATAACCGCCGTGAAGACGCCAAATATCGCGACCAGCAGGGCGCGGTGGCGAGCCGAATCGACAAGGATTGATAACGTCAACGGGGTGTTGCTGAGGGTGCCATGAGACGAATACTGACAACGCTGATGATCCTGCTGGCGGTCATTGTCGCCGGGCTTACCTCGTTGGTATTGCTGGTCAATCCCAACGATTTTCGCGCCTATATGGTGCATGAGGTGGCAGAGCGCAGCGGTTATCAGCTTGAACTCGATGGCCCGCTGCGCTGGCACGTCTGGCCGCAGCTCAGCATTCTCAGCGGACGCATGACGCTGACCGCCCGGGGCGCCGAAGAGCCGGTGATCCGCGCCGACAACATGCGCCTCGACGTGGCGCTGCTGCCGCTGCTCTCGCACCAGCTGCAGGTGAAGCAGGTGATGCTTAAGGGCGCGGTGATCCAGCTGACCCCGAAAACCGAGGCGGTTCGCGATAGCGCTGCACCGGTGGTGCCGCATGACAACACCCTGCCGCAGGCCCCGGAAGACCGCGGGTGGTCCTACGACGTGCGCCAGCTGCAGGTGGCCGACAGCGTGCTCTTCTTCCAGCACGAGAACGGCGAGCAGGTAACTGTGCGTGATATCCGCCTGCAAATGGAGCAGGATGAGAATCACCGGGCCACCGTCGACTTCTCCGGCCGGATCAACCGCGACCAGCGCGACCTGGCACTCAACTTCTCCGCTACCGTGCAGGGCGGCGACTATCCCCACTCCTTAAAAGCCGACTTTAGCCAGCTAAGCTGGCAGCTGCGCGGCGCCGAGCTGCCCCCTGATGGCATTAATGGCCAGGGCAGTCTGCAGGCCAGCTGGCAGGAAGATGGCAAAACCCTGCGCTTTGACAACCTGAATCTGATGGCCAGCGGCAGCACCCT
The DNA here is from genome assembly GCF_002806655.1 of Klebsiella sp. K-Nf6. Taxonomy (NCBI): domain Bacteria; kingdom Pseudomonadati; phylum Pseudomonadota; class Gammaproteobacteria; order Enterobacterales; family Enterobacteriaceae; genus Klebsiella; species Klebsiella sp. K-Nf6. The sequence continues at coordinate 346,530 of NZ_PIBN01000004.1, forward strand.
TACCGGCAACGGCAGCGTGGTGCTGGGGGATCGCCCGGACTGGTCGTTGGATCTCCACGCGACCACCCTCAATCTCGACAGCCTGCTGGCGCCATCCTCGCCAGCGACCGACAGCAGTGCCAGCCAGCAGGGCCAGAGCCAGACGCGACCGCTGCGTCCGGTGATCGCCGACAGCGATGAGCGCGAAGATTACCAGAGCCTGCGCGGCTTTAACGGCCGGATGGCCCTGAGCGCCGACCAGCTGCAATGGCGCGGCCTGAACTTCACCCAGGTGCAGAGCGAAATCAGCAACCAGCAGGGGCTGCTGACGGTCAGCAAAATGCAGGGCAACCTCGACGGCGGGCAGCTTTCCCTCCCCGGTACCCTCGATGCCCGGGGCGACACACCGCAGGCGACGTTCCAGCCGGCGCTGCAGAACGTGGAGATCGGTTCGCTGATCAAAGCCTTTAACTATTCATTAAACCTGACTGGCAAGCTGTCGCTGACCGGCGAGTTTTCCGGAACGCGCATTGACGCGGATGATTTCCGCCGTCACTGGCAGGGGCAGGCCCAGCTGCAGATGGCCGATACCCGTACCGAAGGGCTGAACTTCCAGCAGCTGGTGCAGCAGGCCGTGGAGCGCAGCACCAACGTGCGGGCGCAGGAGAATTACGACAATGCCACCCGCCTGGATTCCGTGAGCAGCCAGCTGACGCTGGATAACGGACTGGTGACGCTGAACCGCCTGCAGGGGCAGTCCGACATGATGGCGATGACCGGCGAAGGTCAGCTTGATCTGCAGAAAGAGAACTGCGATATGCGCTTTAACGTGCGCGTGCTCGGCGGCTGGAAAGGGGAGGGCAAACTTATCGACCGCCTGAAACAGACCGCCATCCCGCTGCGCATCTACGGCGACTGGCAGTCGCTGAGCTACAGCCTGCAGGTCGATCAGATCCTGCGGAAACAGCTACAGGATGAAGCGAAGCAGCGCCTCAACGACTGGGTTGAGCGTAATAAAGGCAGCAAAGAGAGCAAAGACGCCAAAAAGCTGCTTGATAAGCTGTAATCTCCATCACCGCAGCCCGGGCCTTCCGGGCTGTGAGATTGTCGTCAGAGGGTGGAGCCTCGTTGATGCCGGGTGGCGGCTGCGCCTGACCCGGCCTACGTTTTGTGCAATATCATCGGCTTGCGTCGCCAATTAATGTAGGCCTGATAAGCGAAGCGCCATCAGGCAGTGTGGCAGGTGTAGAGCATCAATTCCCCGTGATGAGAGAATGTCGTCAAAGTGTGGTGCCCCGTTGATGGCGGCTGCGCCTGACCCGGCCTACGATATGCGCAATATCATCAGCTTGAGTCGCCACTTAATGTAGGCCTGATAAGCGAAGCGCCATCAGGCAGTGTGGCAGCTGTAGAGCATCAATTCTCCGCGATGTGAGAATGTCGTCAAAGCGTGGAGCCCCGTTGATGCCGGATGGCGGTTGCGCCTGACCCGGCCTGGGATGTGCGCAATATCATCGGCTTGCGTCGCCAATTAATGTAGGCCTGATAAGCGCAGCGCCATCAGGCAGTGTGGCTGCTCTAGAGCATCAATTCCCCGCGATGTGAGAATGTCGTCAAAGTGTGGAGCCTCGTTGATGCCGGGTGGCGGCTACGCCTGACCCGGCCTACGTTTTGTGCAATATCATCGGCTTGAGTCGCTAACCATGTAGGCCTGATAAGCGCAGCGCCATCAGGCATGGGTTTGATTATCTGTCCCACCGCCCGGGATACCCCGGGCCAGTTTTATGCCGGACGATTACACCTCATAATCCAGCTCATCCTGCTTTACCGGCGGGACGATCTGCACCTTCTGCACCCGATGGCTGTCGACCTGCAGCGTGCGCAGGGTATAGCCATCAATCTCAATGGTTTCCCCTACCTGCGGCACATGCTGCAGATACTCCATCAACAGACCGGCAACGGTGTGGTACTCACGTTTATCATCCAGCGGCAGCGGAACGTACTGCACCAGATCCTCCAGCGGCATATGGCCGTTAACCGTCCACGAACCGTCCTGATGATGCTGAATATCATGCCGGGCGTCGATCTCCTCCACCTCGTTGGGCAGATTACCGGCGATGGTTTCCATCACGTCGCTCAGGGTCACAATCCCCTCGACGGAACCAAACTCATCGACCACAAAGGCGAAGTGGGTGCGTGCCTGACGGAACTGCTCAAGCGCGGAGAGGAGCGGTAACCCCTCCGGAAAGACCAGCGGCTGCCGCACCAGCGCCTGCAGATCCAATGGCTCCTGGCGCAGGGACTGCTGGAGCAGGTCGATAACGTGAACCACCCCCAGCAGGTCTTCATTATCTTTCCCGCCGGTCACCACCAGCCGGGTATGCTGATTTTTCTCCACCAGGCTGCGGATCTCTTCCTCGGGTGCGCTGAGGTTGATGCGTTCGATATCATGGCGCGACGTCATAATGCTGCTGACGCTGCGCTGATTAAGGTTCAGCACCCGCTCAATCATCAACCGTTCCTGCGGATTAAACAGCGGATGATGGTCCTGATCGGCGACCAGCGACGCCGTGTCAGCATCCAGTTCAGCTTTTTCTTTCTGGCCGCTCAGCAGGTTCATCACCGCCTCGGTGGTGCGTTGACGCAGCGTCATATTGGCCGACAGGAAGCGACGGCGGTTAAACAGCGCCAGCTGGTTAAGGGCTTCAATCATGACCGAGAAGCCAATCGCCGCGTAGAGATAGCCTTTTGGAATAATAAAGCTGAAGCCTTCAGCAATCAGGCTGAAGCCGATCATCAGCAGGAAGCTCAGACAGAGGATGACAATGGTCGGGTGGCTGTTAACGAAGCGCGTCAGGGCCTTGCTGGCCATCAGCATCAGACTGATGGCGATGATCACCGCGGCCATCATCACCGCCAGGTGGTCGACCATGCCGACGGCGGTGATCACCGAGTCGAGCGAGAAGATGGCATCGAGCACCACGATCTGCGCCACCACGGCCCAGAATTTCGCCCCTCTGCGCTGGGTGGGATTATCGCTGTCCTTCCCCTCCAGCCGTTCGTTGAGTTCGACGGTGGCTTTAAACAGCAGGAATAAGCCGCCGAACAGCATAATTAAATCGCGGGCGCTGAAGCTGAAGTCGTGAAAAACAATCAGCGGTTTGGTCAGGGTTACCAGCCAGGAGATAGAGGCCAGCAGCAGCAGACGCATGACCATCGCCAGCAGCAGACCGGTGATACGAGCGCGGTCGCGTTGAGCGGGCGGCAGCTTTTCGGCGAGGATAGCGATGAAAACCAGGTTATCGATACCCAACACCAGTTCGATAACCACCAGCGTGACGAGACCTGCCCAGATTGACGGATCGGCAATCCATTCCATATGTATTAAAACCTGTACGACTGCGGTATGTGTTACCACGATCATGGATAAGATGAGTCTAAAATGCAATAACGACGCGGATATCACTCCGCCGGAGGTGGATATATTTCCAGCAAATTAGGTGAACAGATAAGAATTATGTTCCAGAAAAGATCAGCAGAAAAATAACAATATGGCGGAACGCGCTGGAATAAGCTTGCTGATATCAGAACCATAACCCGCTGCGTTTTGCCCGGCGCAAAAGCGAGGGCAGTCCCGTCGTTCTCCACGGTAGGCACCCTTCCTCATCGCCGCGTGAAGTGCGAAGCCCGCTCACAAAACCGGCATAATTCATATCATGAAGTGAGCGCAGAATAGCGTCGATCGCAGTTCCCTACCGTGGTTTACAGTTATTATCCTGCCATATCTGGCTGTTTATGCTGAAATATATTGCCTGGCTAAATTAACTATCTATATCTATTCTTTCCGGACATATGAACGCCGCAGCCTGCAGCTGGCAGGGGCTGCGTACCAAAGGCCGCGATGTACGGGCCTCGCGGCGACATCGCGCTGTGCAGGGAAGCGGGCCGCTGAATAACCTGATGGAGAATAAGATTATTCTCACTTCGACCTGTTGATAAAAGAAAGTTGTGTGTATTCTTTTAGGTGACAGTGAATTTAAGAATTTGGCGGGCAGATGCCCGAGCAGTATCCGTGTATTATCAGTTCCAATGGATTTGTGACATGTACAATTTTGCAAAGCTGCGTGTTTTGTAACCAAACAGGTGAAGATGAATATGGCGAATTTGAAAGCGGTTATTCCGGTCGCAGGACTAGGCATGCATATGCTGCCGGCCACAAAGGCAATTCCTAAGGAGATGCTGCCGATCGTTGATAAGCCAATGATTCAGTACATTGTTGACGAAATCGTCGCCGCCGGGATCAAAGAGATTGTCCTGGTGACGCACTCCTCGAAGAATGCGGTGGAAAACCACTTTGATACCTCCTACGAGCTGGAAGCCCTGCTTGAGCAGCGTGTGAAGCGCCAGCTGCTGGCGGAAGTCCAGGCTATTTGCCCGCCGGGCGTAACCATCATGAACGTGCGCCAGGCACAGCCGCTGGGTCTGGGCCACTCCATTCTCTGCGCCCGCCCGGTAGTCGGGGACAACCCGTTTGTCGTAGTGCTGCCGGATATCATTCTCGACGGCGGCACCGCAGACCCGTTGCGCTATAACCTCGCCGCTATGGTCGCCCGCTTTAACGAGACCGGCCGCAGCCAGGTGCTGGCGAAACGTATGCCGGGCGACCTCTCCGAATATTCCGTGATCCAGACCAAAGAGCCGATGGTGGCCGAAGGGCAGGTGGCGCGTATCGTCGAGTTTATTGAAAAACCGGACGAACCGCAGACTCTGGACTCCGACCTGATGGCGGTGGGCCGCTACGTGCTGTCGGCAGATATCTGGGCCGAACTGGAGCGTACCGAGCCGGGCGCCTGGGGCCGTATCCAGCTGACTGACGCCATTGCCGAGCTGGCGAAGAAGCAGTCCGTTGACGCGGTGCTGATGACCGGCGAAAGCTATGACTGCGGTAAGAAAATGGGCTACATGCAGGCCTTCGTTACCTACGGAATGCGTAACCTGAAAGAAGGCGCCAAATTCCGCGAAAGCATTAAAAAACTGCTGGCCTGAGCGCCGGCGTGAGGGGGAGCGGCAGGGCAGGAGTATTTCGCCATGCCGCTCATAACGTTATGCAGAAATTATTCATAACGTGAATGTTATAACGGTTGTAAAGAAACGTATGGCTTCGGAGACTTCTGGTAGTTTGTCTCTGGTCTCTGTGGTGCAATGGTCGGAGTAGCGGCAATAATGCTTTGTGAATAGTCACTTAGTGCGACAATTCTTAAAGCGCAGGAAAAGCGGTCAACGTCAGCAGAAAATAAAACTTGACTGCGATCATGTTTCCGCTTTAAACATCTCACTTGCATGCATAAAAATGTGAAATGAATTGGCATGTGAGCTGGTACAGACATTACGGATAATCCCTGAGCACGGCAGTGGACATCATCGAAGGATCACAGGTATATGAACTGGCAACTCATCTCATTTTTTGGCGATAGCACCGTTTTGCTGCCCAGCGCAGCGGCGCTGTTTATTGTCCTGATACTGCGTAAAACGTCGCGGTTGCTGGCGTGGCAGTGGAGTTTGCTGTTCGGCATCACCGGCGCCATCGTCTGCGCCTCCAAACTGGCCTTTATGGGCTGGGGTCTGGGCATTCGCGAGCTGGATTACACCGGCTTCAGCGGCCACTCAGCGCTCTCCGCAGCCTTCTGGCCTATCTTCTTATGGCTGCTCAGTGCCCGTTTCTCCGCGGGGCTGCAAAAAGCAGCCGTCGCCACCGGCTATATTCTGGCCGCAGTGGTAGGGTATTCACGACTGGTCATCCATGCCCATTCCGTCTCGGAAGTGATCGCTGGCTTGCTGCTCGGAGCTGCTGGCAGCGCTTTGTTCCTGTTGCTGCAAAAAGGCATTTCTGATTCCGACAATAAGGCTATACCTTGGGGTGGGGTTGCGTGCCTGGTGATGGTCCCGCTTGTCCTGTTACATAGCGGCAGTAAAGCACCGACTCAATCCCTGTTGGGGCAAATCGCCACCGCAATTGGGCCGCTGGATAAACCTTTTACCAGAGAAGACCTTCACAAGCAGGCTTGGTAATCGCCATTTGTTTTACAGGGGAAATTAAGTTTTCGCCGGTTAATTAGACAAATAAGAAAATAATCTACTATATGCCAGGTAATTGATAATTCATATTTATGAAATAACGCAGTGCTACTACATTGTTATTGTCAATTTGCCTGGATATAGCCGTGGTCAGACGTTTCTTAAATGCGTTCAGAAAGCACCTGTTCCACGTTGGATGAATAACCCAGCAACGAGAAACTATTAGAAATTGTAGTTGACTGTAGCGCCATCATCTGATTTTAGTCTGACGTTAGTGTCGTGAAAAAGATTTGTTGTTTCAGATAGTTAGCTTGAAGATGTCAGTTGTAGTGGTGTCAGGCTGATGTTCGATAGTTGAGAGCAATAAATAATCTTTATTGGCGAGCCGCTTATTTTTCGCCAATAAAACAGCGGATGGGATTAATTGGCAGATATTCGGCAGCAAGACTCCCAATTGTGACCGAAATCCCGTAGACTTAACGCCGCAAAAAATAAAGGCCTGACCAATTTATCACCCACAGGCCGATTAAATACGCCGTTCAGGTAGTCAGTGCGCTGGTAGCTGTTAAGCCAGGGGCGGTAGCGTCGCTGAAACCACGTGCTGCTGCACAAAATACCTTCTCTGAACGTCTATAAAAATCGATGCACTTTGGGTGATTAACGCCATAAGATATCTATCATGCTCATCAGATATCCTCATAAAGGGGTCAGGAGCGACTGCTGATATCGCCTGTACATCAACTTTCCCATCTCATCGATAGCCTGTACGGTAAAATTCGCCTACATTGTGAGCTGGGTGGATGTTATAAGGGTTTCAAGCAGCTTAGGGTAACTGTACTTGCCTCGCCGGTGTTGCACAGTGAAGTCAGCTGGTGCCGCGAGCGCTTTCTATCTTGGTATTCCCCTCATTCTCATTGAGATACGACAGCGGGGCTGAAAATGGATCTTGTACAATGATAAAAATTGCGCGTATTGCCGTGACGCTGGGCTTGCTTTCCTCACTGGGAGCCCAGGCTTACGCGGCCGGGTTAGTCGTAAATGATAACGATCTGCGAAACGACCTTGCCTGGCTTTCCGATCGTGGGGTCATCCATCTGAGCCTGTCGACCTGGCCGCTAAGTCAGGAAGAGATCGCCCGGGCGCTAAAAAAGGCCAAACCTTCCTATTCTTCTGAGCAAGTGGTTCTGGCTCGTATCAATCAGCGACTGTCAGCGTTAAAAGCCGATTTCCGGGTCACCGGCTACACCTCAACCGACCAACCGGGCACTCCGCAGGGGTTTGGTCAGACGCAGCCGGCAGATAATTCGTTAGGCCTGGCGTTCAACAACAGCGGCGAGTGGTGGGACGTTCACCTCCAGGGCAACGTTGAAGGGGGAGAGCGAATCAGCAACGGATCGCGTTTCAACGCCAACGGCGCCTACGGCGCGGTGAAGTTCTGGAACCAGTGGCTCTCCTTTGGTCAGGTTCCGCAGTGGTGGGGGCCTGGTTATGAAGGCAGCCTGATCCGCGGGGATGCGATGCGGCCGATGACCGGCTTCCTGATGCAGAGGGCCGAGCAGGCTGCACCTGAAACCTGGTGGTTACGCTGGGTGGGACCATGGCAGTACCAGATCTCTGCCAGCCAGATGAATCAATATACCGCTGTGCCTCATGCCAAAATTATCGGCGGACGTTTTACCTTCACGCCGTTCCAGTCATTAGAATTAGGTGCGTCGCGCATTATGCAGTGGGGCGGGGAAGGGCGGCCGCAATCCTTCAGCAGCTTCTGGGATGGCTTTACAGGGAAAGACAATACCGGAACGGATAACGAGCCGGGGAACCAGTTGGCCGGATTTGACTTTAAATTCAAACTAGAGCCAACTTTGGGCTGGCCGGTGAGCTTCTACGGACAAATGATCGGTGAGGATGAGTCAGGTTATCTGCCTTCGGCCAATATGTATCTGGGCGGTGTGGAAGGCCACCACGGCTGGGGTAAGGATGCTGTGAACTGGTACCTGGAAGCGCATGATACGCGCACCAATATGAGCCGGACCAATTACAGTTATAATCATCATATCTATACGGATGGATATTATCAGCAGGGCTATCCGCTGGGCGATGCAATGGGCGGAGATGGTCAGCTCATCGCAGGAAAAGTCGAGCTTATTACAGAGGATAACCAACGCTGGAGTACACGTCTGGTATACGCCAAAGTTAACCCGGAGAATCAGTCGATCAACAAAGCATTCCCTCATGCTGATACCTTGAAAGGAGTACAGCTTGGCTGGAGCGGGGATGTTTATCAGTCGGTCCGGTTGAATACTTCACTGTGGTACACCAACGCAAACAACAGCGACAGCGATGACGTTGGGGCCAGCGCAGGGATAGAAATACCGTTTAGTTTATAAGGCTGAATGCTGAAAACAGGGGATAGAGGGTGGTAGCGCTGCAGGACGCAGTAAGCTTTTCTCTCTCCATAAGCCGGCAGGGAAGCAACGGCTATGACAGCTGCTCAGGAATTGGCAAATTTTGATTTACTGATGATGTGACATTATGAAGAAAAAACTTGTTAGATTTTCGGCATTAGCGTTGGCAATTGGGTTTTTATCGGGTTGTACGATTATCCCCGGTCAAGGGTTAAATAGTCTGCGGAAGAACGTGGTTGAGCTGCCGGACAGCGACTACGATCTGGATAAACTGGTTAATGTGTATCCAATGACGCCGGGGCTGATCGATCAGCTTCGCCCGGAAAGTGTACTGGCTCGTCCAAACCCACAGCTTGATAATTTACTCAGAAGTTATGAATATCGCATTGGAGTTGGCGATGTGTTGATGGTTACCGTATGGGACCACCCAGAGCTCACTACACCTGCAGGCCAATATCGTAGCGCCAGCGACACCGGTAACTGGGTTAACTCCGACGGTACCATTTTCTATCCTTATATCGGTAAAGTACAGGTGGCGGGGAAAACGCTTAGCCAGGTACGCCAGGATATAGCCAGCCGTTTGACCACTTATATTGAAAGCCCTCAGGTTGATGTAAGTATTGCTGCATTCCGCTCGCAAAAAGCCTATGTGACTGGCGAAGTTGCTAAATCAGGACAGCAACCGATTACAAATATTCCGTTAACTGTAATGGATGCAATCAATGCTGCAGGTGGTTTATCAGAAGACGCTGACTGGCGCAATGTGGTGCTAACGCATAATGGTAAGGACACCAAAATCTCACTATATGCCCTTATGCAGAAAGGTGATTTGACAGAAAACCGCTTGCTGTATCCAGGGGATATTCTGTTTGTACCCCGTAATGACGATCTTAAAGTATTCGTGATGGGAGAGGTTGGTAAACAAAGCACGATGAAAATGGATCGCAGTGGTATGACCCTAGCAGAAGCTTTGGGGAATGCTGAAGGCATGTCTCAAACTTTCAGTGATGCAACCGGTGTTTTTGTTATCCGTCAGTTGAAAGGTGATAAAAAGGGTAAAATAGCGAATATCTATCAACTTAATGCCCAAGATGCATCAGCTATGGTATTAGGTACGGAATTCCAGCTTCAGCCTTATGATATCGTGTATGTTACTACAGCTCCGCTGGTCCGTTGGAATAGAGTAATATCACAATTAGTACCGACAATTACAGGAGTTCATGATATTACCGAAACAGTTAAATACGTTAAGGATATGTGATCATGTTTAACTCGATTCTAGTAGTTTGTACGGGGAATATTTGCCGTTCACCAATTGGAGAGCGCTTATTACGTACATTCCTACCAGGGAAAAAAATAGATTCAGCAGGTACTGGTGCATTAATTGATCATTCCGCCGATGAAAGTGCTATCAGGGTTGCATCATTACATGGCATATCGTTAAAAGAACACCATGCACGTCAATTTACCTCCTCTCTTGGTCGTCAATATGATTTGATACTAGTTATGGAAAAACATCATCTTAGCGAAATAGGTAAAATAGCGCCGGAGGCTAGAGGGAAAACAATGCTATTCGGTCATTGGTTGAATGACCGAGAGATACCAGATCCCTATAGGAAAAGTGATGAAGCTTTCTTGTCTGTGTATATTCTTATTGAACAGGCCTCAAAAGCATGGGCGGAAAAATTAGCAAGTTAATTCAGGAAAATATACATGTCATCTCTCATTAATAAAACTTCATCGCGAGACTCAGAAGGTATTGATCTGGGTCGACTTCTAGGCGAATTTATCGATCATCGCAAATTAATTATTTCGGTGACATCACTTTGTACATTAATAGCATTAATTTATGCAATATTTGCAACTCCTATATATCAAGCTGATGCTTTAATACAAGTAGAACAAAAACAGGGAAATGCGATATTAAGCAATCTTAGCCAGATGCTTCCTGATAGCCAACCACAATCAGCACCAGAAATAGCCTTAATTCAGTCAAGAATGATTCTAGGGAAAACAGTAGATGATCTTAACTTACAGGCAAACATTACTCAGAAATATTTCCCCATATTTGGTCGTGGTTTTGCTAGGATTAGTGATGCAAAGCCTTCAGAGATTACTATATCGCGATTGTTCGTATCGGGAAGCGATAATGAAACGCCCGAATTGTTATTATCTGTTGCGGGGGGAAAGGATTTCCTAATCAATTTCGACGGTCATTCTTTTAAAGGTAAGCTAGGTGAGCTAATCGAAAGAAATGGTATTTCTCTTAAAATAGATGATATTAACGCTCCTCCTGGAACTGAATTTATAATCAAATATGTTTCAAGGTTAAAAGCAATTTCAGAATTACAGGACAAACTAACAGTAAACGATCAGGGTAAAGATACGGGAATACTGAATATATCATTGACTGGTGATAATCCAGTATTAATTGAAAAAATTGTTAATAGTATCGCTGATAACTATTTAGCACAAAATATAGCAAGGCAAGCAGCTCAGGATGCAAAAAGTCTTGATTTCCTGAATAAACAGTTACCAGAAGTACGAAGTGAATTAGATATAGCAGAAAGTAAACTAAATCAATATCGGAGACAAAGCGATTCAGTAGATTTATCGCTTGAGGCAAAATCTGTACTTGATCAGATAGTTAATGTTGATAATCAGCTTAATGAACTTACATTTAGAGAATCAGAGATCTCACAGCTTTATACAAAAGAACATCCAACTTACAAGGCGTTACTTGAAAAACGAAAGACCTTACAAGATGAAAAGGCCAAACTAAATAAAAAAGTATCAAGCATGCCAGAAACGCAGCAGGAAATTTTGCGTTTAAGTCGTGATGTTGAGTCAGGTCGGGCTGTATATATGCAGCTTTTAAATCGACAACAAGAGCTTAGTATTGCTAAATCAAGTGCCATCGGTAATGTAAGAATTATTGATAACGCAGTAACTCAACCTAAACCTGTAAAGCCCAAGAAAATATTAGTTTTATTGATTGGAGTAGTTATTGGTTTAATAATTTCAATTGGTCTTGTACTGTTACGTGTTTTCTTACGCAGAGGTATTGAATCTCCTGAGCAATTGGAAGAGTTGGGTATCAATGTTTATGCGAGTATTCCTGTATCTGAAACATTTGCAAAAAAAACAACTCAAAAGAATTCATGGAAAGGAAAAGACGATATACAAGGCTTTTTAGCAATTGAGAATCCTGCTGATCTCGCAATAGAAGCAATAAGAGGATTAAGAACTAGTCTGCACTTCGCTATGCTAGAATCAAGAAATAATATTCTGATGATTTCAGGGGCAAGTCCAAATGCGGGAAAAACCTTTGTTAGTTCTAACTTGGCAGCTATAATTGCTCAAACTGGGAAGAAAGTACTTTTCATTGATACAGATATGCGAAAGGGTTATACCCATAAGCTATTTAATATTCCTAATGATAATGGCTTATCCGATGTTTTATCAGGTAAAAAGGATTTTTCCTCTTCAGTCAAACATATATCGATGCTTGGTTTTGATGTAATACCGAGAGGCATGGTGCCTCCAAATCCGGCGGAATTGCTTATGCATAAAAGATTTGGAGAGTTAATGTCATGGGCTGATCAAAATTATGATATGGTTATATTAGATACACCTCCTATTTTAGCAGTAACAGATGCTGCAATTATTGGTAATTACGCTGGAACTACACTATTAGTTTCACGCTTTGAGCTTAATACTGCTAAAGAAATTGACATCAGTATTAAACGCTTCGAACAAAGTGGTGTCCCAGTAAAAGGGTGTATACTTAATGGCGTAGTAAAAAAAGCAAGTAGCTACTATGGCTATGGTTATAATTATTACGGCTATTCTTACAAAGATAATAAGTAAAGAAGTGTTTTCAATAAAAGCCGGATTTTTATAAATATTTAGATTCGGCTTTATTTCCATGAAAACACTAAAGCAAAATATTATGAGTTATATGAGAGGTCACATGGCGCTCCTCAGTAGGAATTTTTTAGTTAGCATAATGCTTGCATTGTCTGACTTTGCTAGTTTTGTTATTTCCATGTATATAGCAATGGGGATTTTATTTTTATCAATAAATAACCATGATGCATTCGTAGAGACTCAACAAATACAAGGTTGGATAGCACTACATTGGTTGCTTGCTGCTTGTTGTGTTTGTTGGTACTCAATGAGATTAAGACATTATTTTTACCGTAAAACATTTTGGTTTGAATTAAAAGAAATCCTTAGGACTTTAGTCATTTTTGCAATAATTGAAATAGCAGTCGTTGCCTTTACGACATGGTCGTTTTCGCGATATATTTGGGTGCTAACATGGGTTTTAGTACTCATATTAGTTCCGATATCAAGGATGCTAACGAAACGAATATTAGATACATTAAGTCTTTGGCAACGAGATACTTGGATAATAGGTAGCAGCACAAATGCGAATGAAGCTTACAAAGCCATAACTAGTGAGAGGAATCTTGGTTTAAATATTGTTGGGTTCATTACGTGTGATGGCGGTGTTCCAGCTGGTGGTAAAATTGATGGAATAAATGTTTTACCAAATGATTTGTCGTGGCTACCGGCTATTGATGTAAAGACACAATTTATAGTTGCGGTGGAATCGCATCAAAGTGATATCCGAAATGCATGGTTAAGAAATTTCATGATCAAAGGTTATCGCTACGTATCTGTAATTCCTACATTGCGTGGTATGCCTTTAGATAGTACTGATATGTCGTTTATTTTTAGTCATGAAGTAATGATATTTCGCGTACAACAGAATTTGGCGAAATGGTCTTCTCGTGTACTAAAACGATTATTTGATATCGTTGGTTCCCTTGTGATTCTTTCAATATTGTCTCCCGCTTTATTGTATATTAGTCGTAAGGTCAAACAAGATGGTGGACCTGCTATATATGGACATGAACGAATAGGCAAAGATGGAAAATCATTTAAATGTTTGAAATTCCGTTCAATGATAATTAATTCTAAAGAAGTTTTGGAAGAATTACTCGCGAAAGATGAAGATGCAAGAAGGGAATGGGAATCAACCTTTAAATTGAAAAATGATCCTCGTATTACAAAAATTGGTGCATTTCTTCGTCGAACAAGTCTTGATGAGCTTCCGCAACTTTTTAATGTTTTAAAAGGTGAAATGAGTTTAGTCGGCCCACGTCCAATTATAACTGCTGAATTAGTTCGTTATAATGAAGAAGTTGATTATTATCTTTTAAGTAAACCAGGAATGACTGGCCTTTGGCAGGTAAGCGGTCGTAGCGACGTAGACTACGAGACTCGTGTTTATCTTGATGCATGGTATGTCAAAAATTGGTCAATGTGGAATGATATAGCTATTTTATTTAAAACAATAAGTGTTGTGTTAAGAAAGGACGGGGCATATTAACTACTTGCGTTAACTTTGACTATTAAATGATGAAAGAAAATTATGAAATATTATATCGCGATTCCAACATACAATGGTGGTGATATTTGGCGTGAAGTGGTGTCAAATATTAAAAATTATTCGACAGATGAATTGTTTGTTCATGTTATTGACTCAGGAAGCGTCGATTACACAAAGTTAATTGCTGAGGAAGCCGGTTTTGATGTTACATGCATATCGAGTAAGGATTTCAACCACGGTGGGACTCGAAATCAAGCTGTATACAAATACGTTGATGAATTCGATATAGTAATTTTTTTAACACAAGACGCCATTCCTGAAGATGGTTTCATCGACAATATAATTTCTGTGTTTAAAAATGAAAAGGTGGCATGTGCTTACGGTCGACAATTGCCTCATTTTTCGGCCAATCCCCTAGCCCAACATGCCCGTGCATTTAATTACCCGAATAAAAGCTATGTATGTGGCAAGGATAATGTCAGTGCCTTAGGCTTAAAATCTGTATTTATGTCAAACTCTTTTTCTGCCTACAGGCTATCGACTTTCAAAGAATTAGAAGGATTTCCTTCAAACACTATCCTCTGTGAGGATATGTTTTATGCAGCAAAAGCAATCCTTGCAGGTTATCAGGTGGCTTATGCAGCTGATGCCGTAGTGCGGCATTCTCACAATTACAAGCCACTAGAAGAGTTCAAACGTTATTTTGATATTGGTGTTTTTCATGCTCAAGAAAAATGGATACGTGATAAAATTGGTGGTGCTGGTGGGGAAGGGAAAAAATTTATTTTGTCTGAGATGAAATTTTTGATCAAAAATGCTCCTTTATGGATTCCATTAGCTTGTATTAATAATTGCATGAAATTCTTTGGTTACAAATTAGGTCAGAACTATGCATACATCCCATTAAAGTTAGTGAGAATGTTAAGTATGCATAAGCGTTACTGGTCGTAATTATTTTTATATGTTATCAATATCTGTATTTATAAAAAGTAATCATCGGAAATGCTATTTTATAATTAAAATATCTGAATTATTTAATGAATTAAATACAAAATAAAATCCTATTGAGGTTTATATGCACCCTGATGTTTTTGCTATTATAGTTACTTACAATCCCGATGATGGGCTTGAAGGCAGATTGTTGGCGATTCAAAAACAGGTACGTAATATTTGTATAATCGATAACTCAGAAAATCCTGATGTTATCAATAATATTAAATCTATTGCTGAAAGGAATAATTTATCATACCAAGGTGATGGTATTAATCATGGCATTGCATATTCTTTAACACAGGGTGCAATTACTGCTAAATCAAAAGGTTTTAATTATTATTTAACTTTTGACCAAGATTCCACAATTCCTGATTCATATGTTGATAGCATGAAAGAAGCTATTAACACTGACCCAAGGATTGGTATTATTGGTCCTGTGTATTATGACATTAATGATGGGCGATATTCAAGATTCCCAGTCATGCATAATAAACTTACGGTCAAAAGAGAAGTATTTTCTAATAATGAAGGCATAAAAGATGCGATGTGTATTATAACATCGGGTGCGTTATGTAGAACTTCTATATTTGATGAAGTAGGTTATTTTTTAAATGAATACTTTATAGACTATGTTGATAACGAATTTTGTCTCAGGCTACTTGTTTCAGGTTACAGAGTGTGT
Organism: Klebsiella sp. K-Nf6; assembly: GCF_002806655.1. Taxonomy (NCBI): domain Bacteria; kingdom Pseudomonadati; phylum Pseudomonadota; class Gammaproteobacteria; order Enterobacterales; family Enterobacteriaceae; genus Klebsiella; species Klebsiella sp. K-Nf6. The sequence continues at coordinate 362,065 of NZ_PIBN01000004.1, forward strand.
GTGTATCCGAAAGTTGTTATTCAACATGCTCTCGGTAACAGGAAAAAGACATTTGGCTTTTCGCCAACAAATTATCCATACTATAGGAAATACTATGTGACGAGAAATCGTCTACATGTATGGAAAAAATACTTTAAATATTATCCTGCATTTATTGTTTATGATTTTGCTGCGTTTTTATTAGATCTATTCAGGGTTATATTACTTGAGAAGGACAAGCTTATAAAGATTAAATCGATTTTTCTTGGTGTGAAAGATTTTATTCACGGCAGATATGGCAAGATGAATAATATATAAAAACAATCTTCTTCTCAATATAAGATGAGTTTAAATTGATGAATAAATATGTTGTTTATACTGCTCTGTTTGGTGATTATGATGATCTTATTGAACCCAAAGATATTGATTACAAGTGTGACTTTATATGTTTTACTAATCAGGAAAATATATCTTCAAATAAATGGAAAATCATTTATGTTCAAAATGTCAAAGACACAGTTTTAAAAAATCGAGAATATAAATTTTTGCCACATCTTTTCCTTTCGCAATACGATGCGAGTGTATATGTGGATTCAAATATAAAAATAATTCAAGATCCAGTAAGTTTAATAGAAAAATATATTAAGAACTCTCCTATTTCGGTTCCCAAACATTTTTCAAGAAATTGTATCTATAAGGAAGTTGAACAGTGTGTTCTTGACAAGAAAATCACGGAAGAAAATGGAAGGGATATGCTTAATCTTTTAAGTGCGCATTCTTTTCCAAAGGAATACGGACTTGGTGAGAATAACATTATAATTCGCGAGCATAACCATAAAGATGTTATTCGCCTAATGAATTATTGGTGGGAATATTTTAATCAAGGGGCTAAAAGAGATCAATTGACCTTATTCTTTTTATCATGGAAACATGGGGTGTCAATCCAGCTCATGGATGAGACATCAAGAAATAAAAATAATTACTTTAGATATCATTTGCATAAAAACGAAAAAAAATTACCGATCATGAAAAGGAGCTATCTTTTTATGAAAGCAAACAGACAGAGAGTTTATTTTTATGATTGTCTATGCAAACTGTATTTATTTTTAAAAAAATAAACTTAACAAAATACTAATTTTGAATTGCAATGATTAAAAAATGTATTGTTGTTGCGAGATTATAATATGTGAATAAAGTGTGATGCATGGCTATGGTATTGTTTTATTCACATAAGTTACTCTTTTAAAAGAAAGTTTCCTTAAAATAATTGGTTTTAATTTTATATAATGATATTTTTAAATGATTTTATTGCTGAGACCAATAATTATATATTGATAATTGATACTTTCTTCATTGCTTTTGAAATTGTGACTTGTTCAGCTGTAAAAAAACGCACTTTGTAAATAAACACGCTTAGAACTTAAAATATAATAAGTGCGCTTGATTTCACTGTTTGCATTAAGGCCATCATCATGTGGGGGTGTAAATTAAAATACATTTTCCTTAGTGTTTGTGTATATGTGCGCAGGAGAAATGCATCCATGTCAATTCTGGAAGGTGTAATTTTTTAAACTCATCTAACTGCACAGCTAAGGTGTAAAAATAATATAAACTGGTATGTGAAGAAAAATTAGATCATGCCCTAGATATGGCTTAATTAATGTAGTTCACAGTACAAAATAAGTCCAGAATGTTGTCAATACAACAAAAGTAACATTTGGAGTTGTCAAAAAGCAAATAATTTATTAATGGTAGATTAAGTTGGCTTAAACTAATATGATGGTCGCATATGCTTTAAATTTTAGATAAGATATATTGTTATATGTATGATATTGGATTCGGAATTCAAATTGATTCTCAAGTTAATTGTTAGCATTAAAAAAACACACTGAATAACTTGTATTGTAATGTAGTGTACTATTAATTTAATTTAGCCACAGAATATGTTCAATGGAAAATTTCTCGCCCATAGTTCATAAATTAACAGCATCTTTCAATGTTTTTTCTATGCGATTTGCTGACTATAAGTTAAAGTAGAGTTATAGTAACTTATATTGTAAAAGTTATAACCTGACAGGAGTAAGTAATGTCCAAGCAACAGATCGGGGTTGTCGGTATGGCAGTGATGGGGCGTAACCTTGCGCTGAACATCGAAAGCCGTGGTTATACCGTCTCCGTTTTCAACCGCTCCCGTGAAAAGACTCAAGAAGTGATTGCCGAAAATCCAGGCAAAAAACTGGTCCCTTACTACACCGTACAAGAGTTTGTTGAATCCCTTGAAACACCACGTCGTATCCTGTTGATGGTGAAGGCAGGGGCTGGCACCGACAGCGCCATCGATTCCCTGAAGCCTTACCTCGATAAAGGCGACATCATCATTGATGGCGGCAACACCTTCTTCCAGGACACTATCCGTCGTAACCGTGAACTGTCTGCCGAAGGTTTCAATTTTATCGGTACCGGTGTCTCCGGCGGTGAAGAGGGGGCTCTGAAAGGCCCTTCCATCATGCCAGGTGGCCAGAAAGAAGCCTATGAGCTGGTTGCTCCGATTCTGAAGCAGATTGCTGCAGTTGCTGAAGACGGTGAGCCATGTGTGACCTATATCGGTGCTGACGGTGCTGGCCATTATGTGAAGATGGTTCATAACGGCATCGAGTATGGAGACATGCAGCTGATTGCTGAAGCTTATGCGCTGTTGAAAGGCGGTCTGGCACTTTCCAACGAAGAGCTGGCGCAAACCTTCACTGAATGGAACGAAGGCGAGCTGAGCAGCTACCTGATCGACATTACCAAAGATATCTTCACCAAGAAGGATGAAGAGGGTAAATACCTCGTTGATGTTATTCTTGATGAAGCAGCAAACAAAGGTACCGGCAAGTGGACCAGCCAGAGCTCACTGGATCTCGGCGAACCTCTGTCTCTGATCACCGAGTCCGTGTTTGCTCGCTATATTTCTTCGCTTAAAGACCAGCGTGTAGCCGCGTCGAAAGTGCTGAGTGGTCCGCAGGCTCAACCGGCCGGTGATAAAGCGGAATTTATCGAAAAAGTGCGTCGCGCGTTGTACCTCGGTAAAATCGTTTCCTATGCTCAGGGCTTCTCCCAGCTGCGTGCTGCTTCTGATGAATACAACTGGGATCTGAACTACGGTGAGATCGCTAAGATTTTCCGCGCTGGCTGCATCATTCGTGCGCAGTTCCTGCAGAAGATCACCGATGCTTATGCGCAAAACGCTGGCATTGCTAACCTCCTGCTGGCGCCGTACTTCAAACAGATCGCTGATGACTATCAGCAGGCGCTGCGTGATGTGGTGGCTTATGCCGTGCAGAATGGTATTCCGGTACCGACGTTCTCTGCCGCAATTGCCTACTACGACAGCTACCGTTCCGCAGTTCTGCCGGCTAACCTGATTCAGGCTCAGCGTGATTACTTTGGTGCGCACACCTATAAGCGTACTGATAAGGAAGGCGTTTTCCATACTGAGTGGTTAGATTAATATTTATCTTATTAGACCTCCTGAAATTTATTGGAGGTCTAATGTTAAAGTACATATATAATCAAGTTCTATTCTGACAAATAGCGGAAAATTAAGAATTTCGCTATTTGTTTTTAAAGTGTTCCTTCGATATTATCCCCGTAAAATTACATCTCAAACATTTTAATATAGAGATGTATGCAATTATTTTCTTTTTGCATGAGTAATCAAAGGTAAATAAAATATGAAGATTCTTGTCACCGGTGGCGCAGGCTTTATCGGTTCTGCTGTAGTTCGTCATATCATTGAAAGTACTCTGGATGAAGTCCGCGTGATGGACTGCCTGACCTATGCCGGCAACCTCGAATCCCTGGCGCCGGTGGCCGGGAGCGAACGCTACTCGTTTTCCCAGACTGATATCACCGATGCCGCAGCCGTGGCGGCCCAGTTCAGCGAGTTCCGCCCGGATATCGTGATGCACCTGGCGGCAGAAAGCCATGTGGACCGTTCCATTGATGGCCCGGCCGCCTTCATCCAGACTAACGTGATCGGCACCTTCACTCTGCTGGAGGCGGCCCGTCATTACTGGTCCGGGCTTGGGGAACAGCAGAAACAGGCTTTCCGTTTCCACCATATTTCCACCGATGAAGTGTACGGCGACCTGCACGGCACCGATGACCTGTTCACCGAAGAAACGCCGTACGCGCCGAGCAGCCCGTACTCTGCCTCCAAGGCGGGCAGCGACCATCTGGTTCGTGCCTGGAACCGCACCTATGGCCTGCCGGTGGTGGTGACCAACTGCTCCAACAACTATGGTCCGTATCACTTCCCGGAGAAACTGATCCCGCTGACCATTCTCAACGCCCTGGCGGGTAAACCCCTGCCGGTGTATGGCAACGGGGAGCAGATCCGTGACTGGCTGTATGTCGAGGACCATGCCCGTGCGCTGTACAAAGTGGCGACCGAAGGTAAAAGCGGCGAGACCTACAATATCGGCGGCCATAACGAACGTAAAAATATCGACGTGGTGCGTACCATCTGCGCCATTCTCGACAAGGTGGTGGCGCAGAAGCCGGGCAACATCGCCCACTTTGCCGACCTGATCACTTTTGTCACCGACCGTCCGGGACATGACCTGCGCTACGCCATTGATGCCGCGAAAATTCAGCGCGATCTGGGCTGGGTGCCGCAGGAGACGTTCGAGAGCGGGATTG